>NZ_NPFX01000007.1:0-314563 GCF_002259335.1 Rhodococcus sp. 14-2483-1-1
CGAATTGGGTTGGACACCAACCTATGTCGACTTCCGGGCCGGCTTGAAGGCAACCGTCGACTGGTACCGCGACAACGAGCAGTGGTGGCGACCGCAGAAAGACGCCACCGAAGCCGTCTACGCGACGAAGGAATCCGTGGTCGCGAAGTAGGTCGCGGGCGAAGGTCTGCCGGCCGCGTCTTCCAGAAGCAGAATCGAATGCGTGCGGCAGCATTGACTGCTCGTGTTGTCCATACGTCGAACGGCAGCCATAGTTGGAAGGTGACATCGATCGTAAAACCGAAAGCGCGGCAGCATCTCGCTCTGCTTCGTGGACCGATCCTGTCCCTCGCGTCCCAAGGAACCGGGGTTGTTCAACTAGCGCTTTTGATTTGGCAAAACGGTGCCAACACCTCGACTGACGCGTACTTCTATCTCTGGAACCTCGGGTTACTGCCAACTTCGACTCTCCTCGTCGGGGTGTTGTACCCGATGCTGCTCAGCGAGCGTCGGATTTCCAGGGGAGGGGTGAATATCCTTCGTTGGTCAACGCCGGTCTTAGGTCTTGCCTTCGTAGGAATAGGGGCCGTCTGGCTCGAGTGGAACGGCAAGCTTGGCAGTGCACTCCTGCCAATCGTTGTCTGCAGTGCCGCGAACGCGTTTGTGCAAGCGTTGGTCTGGTCTCGTGCAGTGCTTTCCGAGGCTGAGGGTGACCCTCGTTGGATGTCCGGCATTGCGCTTCCCGCCAACATCTTGGCGGTCGCGACACTGATCGCACCATGGAGTGACCCCGTTCATGCAGTCACTGCCATGCTCTGCGCGCTGATCGTAGGCAATGTTGGACTTCTGATGGTCATGCGCATGATGGAAGTCGGACAACACATCCTCGACACGGTCCCCAACCAGACGTCTGGGTCGAAGTCAGGTGCTGGGTGGTTCTTCGCCCGTTCAAGTGTCGGGCAGGTAGCCCTAGTTCTGATCCAGTCGACGGCGGTACTACTTCCAGCATCTAGCCTGACGATCTTGAGTGTCGCTACAAAAATTGTTGGTGCCGCGTCGGCCACCCTCGTGAACGCAGTAGTTCCGACCCTAGTCCATCAGTCCACTGACTCACCCAAAGCCGGACACAAATTCCTGACTGTCCTATGGATCGGATTAGCACCGATCGGAATTGTCGGCGGTGTCATTGCCGCTGTCTGGTTCCGGGAATTTTTGATACCGGTCGTCATCGTCGGCGTTTGGCTCGTCAGTGCCACCACTGCCGCGGTGGCTCAGCGAATGACATTTCGCTTCCTACCTCCGAGCGCTTCCCGCCTGACCATGGTGTCAGTCTCGGCTGTTGCCCTGGCCGTCATTGCTTCATCCCGCATGGCAACTTTCGACCTCAATGTCCTACTCGCCGCATATGCAGCGGTGGATGCCGCCGGTGCCGTACTTCTCTTGCTTGCTCTGAAGAACAATTGGATTGGGCTTTGGACTTTGTTGTGCACCGCCTTCTTGGCTGGTACATGGATCGGCAGCCTTACCTCTTAGAACGCCAAAATGGCTACGCCACCCCGGCGGTGCGCTGTCGTGCGTTTGAATACAATTCGGTCCCCGTGCCGCAAAATCAGAGCAAAACGGGGTAGTCTCCTGTTTTAGCGGAGACCAGCGGATCCTGGGACTGAAATTCAGGAGTTGACATGCTCGCAAACCGGTATGCCCATCAAACACGCCAAGATTGGGCGGACCGCCATTCTCGCAGAACGGACAAAGTTCCCAATTTCCCCGTTCTCAGGATCTACGAATCCATCCGCAGTACTCACCTATCGGATCTTCGAACGATGACCACCGGCCATCTCTTGTATCGCGAGCGAATGTACGACTTCGAGGAGCGACTCACCGAGCACGTCAGCCTCGAGCGGGCGAGCCGACTCCAGACAGTCAGGCGCATACTGGCCGCGAACGAGCAGTTCATCGAGATCAACGAGCCGTTCATGGTGAGGGCTTGGCCATCGCTTGTTCTCTACACGACTGCCGCAAGGGTTTCTCGCAGCGTACTTCGCAAGCGGTTTCAACTGACTACATACGCAATCGAAAAAAACTCACCGATACTGCCGATCCGCGATCTTTTTCCAATTCCTCCAAGTTGGGTGAAATTCTTCGTTCGATCGATCTGCGCGTACCTCATAAAACCAGTGGACCGAATCGCATTCGGCACCCCCGGTGCCGCAAGCAATTACCGACTGCTGGTACCGAAACTACTGTCGCACATGGATGTCACTGAGGCCCTGGAGTTACCTACGCCATGCACCTGCCACGGTCCCGCAAAGAAAGCGAACCTACTTTTTGTGGGTGAGTTTTCGGATCGTAAAGGAATCAGACAGGCGATGCGTCTCTGGGACGAAGTATGGGATCGCGCGGACATCACATTCACAATAATCGGTCAGGGACCGCTTCTTGACTTTGTAGTTGCCTGGAGCAAATCTCACTCCAACGTCCAAGTGGTCGTCGACCCTCCACGTGACGAAATACATACCCATCTGCGTCGGGCATCAACGCTCGTTCTACTCTCCCAATCGACTCCGCGGTGGCGCGAACAGATCGGTCTGCCGATAATGGAGGGGCTGGCACATGGCTGCGAGATAATTGCCACCGATCAAACTGGCTACGCCGAATGGCTCAGCGAAAACGGTCACACGGTTGTCCCTCAAGACGTCGACTACAAACGACTTGCCGAGGTGATGCTGGACAAGATTCGAACACCACGACCGGCAGCCCAGATCGTGGGTACGCTTCCACTCACCAGCTCGCGACACGACTTCGACCGATGGATGAACTCAGCTCGCACTCACAACGACCCCGAAGCGACGGCTGCTGGACGTTGACCTAACGACCTGTCAGATGGTCCACGGCCGTCAGCACCCGTCCGATGTACGCGTCCAGGCTGAAGTTTTCCGTCCAGTACGCCCTGACCTGCTCGCTATCCAGCGGCCCATCAGCGCACGCGATCAATTGATCGAGAATCGATGCCTCCGGATCCAAGTGTGTCACGAACTTTCCGTCGACGTACCCGTCCATTCCAGTGCATTCCGATGACACCACCGGCAGCCCGCACTCCAATGCGCCGACACACACCATGTGCCCCGAAGCTCTGGGCTTGTTCAAGATCGGCAAAAACACAACGTCACTCGTACTCATGATTCTGCCGAACTCTTCCGAACTCACGCGCCCGAAGTGTTCGATCTCGGCGCGTTCTCCCCGCCACGTTCGGGAACCTGAGCCATCAGCGACGATAAGTCGCACGCTCCGGGTGTCGGTCCGGACTTCATCGATGAGTGAGCTAATCAGATCCGGATCCCGATCCGAGGTACCACCGATGAAAATTGTCGGAACCGTCGTCGAGGTCGACGCTTCGGGGTACCCGAATGTGTTGCCGTACAGAACTGCGGTCGCTTTACCGCCCTCATTCACCCACTGTTCGGCTTCGATTTCTGCGGTCGTCACAATCGGGATGTCTTTCAGCGACCGCTGAAGAAGCTTCCAGCTGTTGGTGCCAGGCACCGCATAGAGGCCGGTCACCGCGAAAGCGGACACACCAACGGCTCTGAGGGCCACAGCGATCCACGGATTGGCACACAGAAAGCTCTCGCTACCGTGTCGAGGCCTCGCCTTGGCCGCGAGAACAAGCGAGTCCACAGCGATTCCGAAGACCCGTTTCCCGAAGCGCACTCCAGAGGGTGCCGCATGCTCGAAACGAACTACCGACGTCACGCGCCCGGAACGGGCCCATGCCTCGTCCACACGGTCGGTACGTCGGCCCAGGGCAAGCATTGTCAACTCGCTACTCATGACACCGACCCCAGCCAGTGGTTCCAGCCGGCCAGGCTGGCCATCCGTACTGCGTTCGACTCTGGCTGATCGCCGACTTCTTTGCGCTCGAGCGCATACTTCACGGCCTCGGACCATGTTGACGAATATGACGGACCGACAAGAAGCTTGCGGTCAACGCCGACCAACTCGTCGAGGCTGGTTCCGCCTACACCGACGACCGGTGTCCCACGCTCGAAGCACCTTATGGCTACACCGCTTTGGAAGAACTTCCGATAGGGAATCACGACTACGCTCGCTGAGTCCACGGCATCGTCGAAGTCCTGCTCTGACAAGAAATCGTCAGTGACAGTCCAGCCCTTCACTTCAGGCCAGCCTCGGCCCAGTATCTCCAGTTCGACGTCCTTGTCGCAGATCGAGACCGCAATCTCCTCGAGCGCCACCAAATCCCTGTCTGGCTTGTATTGCCCGAGCACCCGAACAACTCGCCGGCCGGACGAATCACCTTGGCGTTGTATCGGTGCGAGCACTGGATGTGGCAGCACAGTGCTTTCGACGTTCGAAGACTTGGTGACTCTTTCCGCCGCTTCACTGTGGATGATGAATCTATCGCCAGCGAGTACCCTAGCGAGCCGGATCGAGACTCCGTCGTATCCGACGGACCGCACGAGGGGACTTGGATCATGAAGTACCACAAAAGCTCTGGATCCTGCTAGAAGGCGAACCAGCACAGCGTCGAGATAGCCCAAGGCCGGCCACACCACTAGAGTGGTATGGCGTTTCTTGGTCAACCGCGACCGGATCAAGAGACGGAAATAGGCCGAGAGCCACCCCAACCGCGAGCCCCCATTATGGGAGGGCTCGAACGCCGACAACGTAATAGTGCTGTGACCCACTGCATGAATCACGTCTGTCAATTCGCGTTCGTAATGAGCAAGTGCTCCGCCGAGTGGATTGACGATGACGACCGGGCCGCCTTCTACGTCGCGCACTCCTCTGGCATCTTTCCAGCCCCTGATCATTGCGGAGACGCTGTTGAGGCCCTTCCTGTGCCGTACGTCGGACAATGCTCGATGCGCGATCGACCATGGTGTGGCAGCTATGCGACTTATCGGTGTCCCGTTCCATCTTTGAAACAGCTGCATGTTGCGCCCGAGGTAGTAGGGCGGAATTCCGCCGGACGACTGCCACACACGCGCTGACGGTATCCACAGGATCTTCCATCCGCGATTTCTGAGTGCGACGTGGTGATCGACTTCCTCCATGTACATGAAGAACCGCTCGTCCACCGCCCGGTCTCGCAATGCGGATCTCCTGGTGACCAGGAACGCGCCGTCGAGCCATTCCCTGCCCACCTCAGCATCTGCCTGAGGAGGAACTTCTGCGGCTCGGTGGAAGTAGTGCCGAGGCAGCCGGAGCCGAGGGGTGAGCAACCCACCCGCGGACCAGATGAATTCGTTTCCGTCCCCGGAAGTGAGCGTCGGGCCCACGATTGCAGCGTCAGGGTTTCGGTCCAGCGCCGCAACGAGCGTCGCGACCGCGCCCGTCTCGACGCGACACTCATGCGTGGACACTAGGAGATAGTCGTAAGGCACGCCGAGCGAATCTGCATACTCGACACCTTTGTTGACCGCGGCACCGTAGCCACGGTTCTCCTCGAACAAGAGATGCACTCCGTCCGGCAGCAACGCCGCAAGTTCGGCACGTCGGTCGGGTTCTTGTCCGTTGTCTACTACGACCACACGCCTGTTATCGATTCCGTCATCGATCAATAGCCCTACGGTCGACCCAACTGAGTCATAGCTCTTGTGGTGCACCACTACCGCCACCACACGATCGACGCGAGGTCTTGTCGGGCTGGTCATGGATTCTCATTCCTACTCTGATCCCCGGTCGAGTCATCGAAGCGTAAGTGCTGAGCTTGATTCATCCACTTGTCCGCCGACACACGTCCTGATACCTCCGGCAGTGATGCGATAACTTCGTCGGCGGGCAACGGCATTTTCAAGCGATCGACAATTTCGCCAGCCAGGCTCCTGGACAAATCGTGCACAGGTATCACCGAATGCCCCTGTGCTGAAAGCCAAGTCGCCAATGCTGTCTCATCACTGGTCACCACAGTCGCACCCACTGTCAGCGCCTCGAGAATGGGCAGACCGATCTGCTCCCTCCACCGACCGTCGCGGACCGACGGAGCTACGAGCAGAGCACTCCGACCGACAATGCTCGAGACCTGGGAATGTGGGAGACGGCCACAGAATTTACGATTCTTGGGGTTCGCTGCGCTCCACTGCTCGACTTGGCGGCTCATCGGCCCGTCTCCCACAATGGTGAGGACTGCTTCCGAACAACATTGTTCCACCGAAGGCCACGACTGCATCAACACGTCAATACCCTTGCGGGCCGCCAAGACACCCACGAAAGACACACGATTGCTCCGAGTCTCATCGGCGGGCACGGACGCAGCCGCGGAGGCCGGCCTTGCGGGCAGGTTGACCACAACTGCGTGATCGATGCCTTTCACGAGGGGAATCGACTGATATGTCTCGCGCGATCCCTCGCTTCCAAAACACACACGATCGACGCTGCTTCGGATGGCTACTCCGAGAAGCAATATCAGGGGCCACGCGAAGCCTCTTGCCACCCTTCGATTTCCGAACAACAGAGCGATCGGGTCATTGTTCTCGATTGCATAGACGACGGTCGATCCAGGGGTCCGCCTGACTAATCTGGACGCTTTCCATGCCAGAGCCGCCGAGATCGTCCGCGGAAGGAACCGCACCCACAGGGGCTCAGGAAGCTCCAACACTGTTGCACGCGATAGGATTACATGCTTGAGCAAGCCCAGCATGGACACTCGCCGGAAATCCCCGGGGATGCGTGTGCCGGGCAGATCCGGGTTCGTTTCGAGGTACAGCGTGTCCGCTGCCGTCAGGTTCTGACTTCTCTTGACATGATCTGCTCGGAGCTCCGGAATTATGCGAAGAACCGGGGGCGGCTTACCCATCTCGAGGCTAGCTGCCCGCGACACGATTCACGAGCTTGTCGCGTTGTGCCGTACCGGGTGCGGTGACTTCCTCCAGCAACGACTCGTAGCTGCTGCACACACCCTCCCACGTGTAGAGCTCTTGCGACCGCTGGCAAGACAGCGCTGCGGACGAGTCTTGCCACGCCCTATCGGTCATCGCGCGACCTACGGCAGCCGTGATACTGGGAGGGTCCGGCTGAACGAAAGTGGCAGCCTCTGAAAGTACCTCCCTGTTGTACACAGTGTCGCGGGCAACGACCGGTGCACCGCACGCCATTGCCTGGACCAACGCGGGATTCGTTCCGCCGACGCTGTGACCGTGAAAATAGGCTCCGGCATGCTGCCAGAGCGAAAACAGCTTGTTGTCGTCGCTGACATGACCGAGCCACCTCACGCGAGGGGACTCTTCAGCCAACTTTGCAGCCGCAAGATCCAACTCACCGCCGTAGCCCGTCGAACCGACGATCACCACGTTCCATTTCTTACTGAGCTCTTTGGCGGCTTCCAAGAATTCAGGCACTGTGTTCTCGGGTACGAATCGGGCCACGACCAGTACGTACTCCCTGGACTTCAAGCCGTCCACGACCGGAAGTTGATCGGGAGCGTCTCCGCCGTACGGAATGAATACACCTTCTCGACCGAAATCGTGCTGCCAACGCCGTCGAATCTCGTGTGAGTCGCAGACCAATTCGGAGGCATACTTCGCCGTCAAGCGTGCTCCGCCGCGAAACACGCGCTTGGCGTTGGTCCCCCACTTTGCTCGCTCCCACTCGATCCCATCGACGTTGACCACCGTGGGAATCCCGCGTGAGCGGAGCAGTGGGAGCCAATAACCGTTGGCCACGTTCATGATCAACGCGACATCGGGCTTGCGACGAGCCGCACTGAGTGACGAAGTGAAGCCGTAGCTCAGTGTGCTGAGCGACTTGGTTTCGAGTCCCCTGGTCATGAAGGATTCCACCCGGGGGTCCAGGAGCGGGTCGTCGGCCTTGACTGCGCCGGGACGCCCGTAGACCGTCACATCCCAGCCCGATTCGACCAAGTACGGAGCCAGACGCCTGATCAGCGTCTCGAAACCACCGTAGTAGCTTGGGTATCCCCGCGTACCGATGATCGCAACTGACTTACTCATTGAGTAACTAACCTTCCCGACATGTGAACTAAGCGACTAGACCCAAAATTGGGCAACTCAATACGCCCCGTCGCTTCCAGCCACAGCCTTCATGGTCTTGGCGATGATCAGTAGATCCCCCACCATCGACCAGTTCTCGACATACGAAAGGTCAAGCCGGACGGTCTCTTCCCACGACAGATCGGATCTGCCACTGACCTGCCACAGACCGGTGACTCCCGGCTTGACCAACAGACGCCGACGAACCTCACCGTTGTAGGTCTCGACCTCGCGGCGCAGCGGTGGCCTCGGCCCCACCACACTCATCTCGCGCTTGAGAACGTTGATGAACTGCGGAAGCTCGTCGAGACTGAAACGGCGCAGTACTTTGCCCACGGGTGTCACGCGCGGATCTTCACGCATCTTGAACAAGACCCCGCCTGCACCCTCGTTCTGATCGAGGAGGTGCGCAACCTGCTTGTCCGCATCGGCGGTCATGCTGCGGAACTTGATCATCGAGAACGGCGTGCCGTCGATGCCCATCCGCTCGGACTTGTAGAACACCGGTCCGCGACTGGTTGTCTTCACTGCGATGGCGACTGCGAGCAGTATCGGCGAGATCAGCACCAGCACCAGAGCTGCGAACGTGAGGTCGAAGGCTGTCTTGCTGAACCGGGTCGCGCCGTTGTACTGAGGCTTCTCGACGTGAATCAGCGGAAAGCCGGCCACGGGACGCATCACCAAGCGTGGCCCGGCAACATCGACCACACCCGGCGCGACCACCAAGTCGACGTCCTTCTTCTCGAGATCCCAGATCATCTTGCGAATGCCCTTGTTGCCGAGGTGCTCGGTTGCGGTGACGGCAACCGTGTCGGCACCGCACTCACCGATTGCATCGAGAACGTCGTGCTCATCCCCCAGCACCGGGATGTCTGTGCCTTCCACATGAACCAGCCCGTCCCGCGGAGCCTCGTAGCCGGGCATGCAGATACCCACCACCGCGTAACCCGAGGACGGAGATTTCTCGAAAGACTGAGCCATCGATACCGCGGCCGATCGGCTACCCACGATCAACACCGAGGTCTTGTACTCGCCCTTGCTGCGCATTCGAGTGACGACCTTGCGCCACACCCAGCGACTCAGCAGCAGTGCGAGCAGTCCGACGGGCAATGCGATGGCCAGATACAGGCGAGCGAAGTCGATGCGGAACAGCAGCGACACGATCGCGATCAGGCCGAACAGACGGAAGGTTGCCGAGACGATACGTCGGTACTCCTCCGCACCGTTGCCGATGACGCGAGGAGATCTGGTGCGGAAGATGGCGAGGAAGGCGATCCAGAGCGCAGCCAGTGCGATGGATACCCCGGTGTATGTCACGGTCGGGAGCAAACCCGTGGTCGCCACATCGCCGTCTCCGAAGCGCACGACCTGTGCCAGTGCGACCGACAGGACAACGGCAACGACGTCGGTGACGCGCAGCCGCCTGATGTACTGCTCTTCCCACACGTGACGCGACGTCAGGGTGCGTGTTGCCACTGCGCCCTGCCGACGCGGATATCCCCACAGAGAGCGTTGTGCAGCCCCGACAGATGCCAACGTGCTCCCCTCCTCTGCACTTCTGCGTCCACCAGTGGTGAACGCGTGAGTTCGGTTCGAACCAATCCGGAGAGCAACTGGTATCGAATTGAAATAGTCCCATGCCGCTATCCGAAGCACCATTCAAGCGGCGTAGATCACAAACAAATAACAGCAGGTATTCGGTTTACCACACCCTCGCTGACTAGGCGATACGTGTGACAGGAACCCACCGGGTGTAACCGCGCCAGGGCCGAAAAACGTTACACATGAACACAATCGACACGGCAATGTGAGGCTTCACAGGTTGTTGCGCCGTTTATCGTGAGATCGAAAGTCGTACTCCTGCCAATAGCACGCCGAACAAACCACTACACCGCCCCACCAGGGGTGAAACAAGGATTGTGCCGACATCGGCGTTCGCAACAGGTCGAATAGCCGAGAAGCTGCACCTAAAGGAATGCGCGCGATAATTCATTCCAACGAATGAATTATTGCTCGGACTGTCTCTAGTAATCAGGGACGGCCGAGCCCGCGGTAGTTCCACCCCGCCGCCCGCCACTGCTCCGGGTTCAGGCAGTTGCGGCCGTCGATCAGGGTCTTGCTGCGCACTGCGCCTTCCAAGTCGTTTGGAGTGAGCGCCTTGAACTCTTTCCATTCCGTCAGCACCAGCACCACGTCAGCGCCCTCGCAGGCTTCGAGCGCGGAGTTGCTGTAGGTCAGAGTGGGGAACAGTGCGCGCGAGTTCTCCATCGCCTTGGGGTCGTACACGTTGACCGCGGCACCCTGCAGCTGGATCTGCCCGGCCACGTTCAGAGCTGGTGAATCACGCACGTCGTCGGAGTCGGGCTTGAAGGCAGCACCGAGCACGGCGACCCGAGCACCGAGCAGAGAGCCGCATGCCTCTCGCGCCAGCTCGACCATGCGGGTACGGCGTCGCATGTTGATGTTGTCGACCTCGCGCAGAAACGTCAGAGCCTGGTCGGCACCGAGTTCGCCTGCCCTGGCCATGAACGCCCGGATGTCCTTGGGCAGGCAGCCACCGCCGAAGCCGATGCCGGCATTGAGGAACTTGCGGCCGATGCGCTCGTCGTGTCCGATGGCGTCGGCGAGCACGGTGACATCCGCACCAGCTGCCTCACACACCTCGGCAATGGCGTTGATGAAAGAGATCTTGGTGGCCAGGAATGCGTTGGCCGATGCCTTGACCAGCTCGGCGGTGGCCAGATCGGTGACCAGGAACGGGATCTTCTCGTCGAGCAGCTGTGCGTAGACCTCGCGGGCGAGTGCCTCGGCGCGGCCCGGGCGGGCACGGTCGACACCCAGCACCAGGCGATCGGGGTGAAGGGTGTCTTTCACGGCGTAACCCTCGCGGAGGAATTCCGGGTTCCAGGCGACCTCGACGTCGTCCCCAGCGGGTGCGAGTTCGCGGGCGATACAGCCGAGCCGCTCGGCTGTTCCCACAGGCACGGTCGACTTACCGAAGATGACCGCAGGCTTCGTCAGCAGTGGTGCCAGCGTCTCGATGACCGAGTCGACGAACTTCATGTCGGCCGCGAACTCCCCCTTCTTCTGAGGAGTACCGACACCGAGGAAGTGCACTTCCGCGAAATCTGCAGCCTCCTGGTACGACGCGGTGAAGCGCAGACGGCCGGCTGCGATGTTGCGCTGCAGTACCTCTTCGAGACCCGGCTCCCAGAACGGGACCTCACCGGCTTCGAGCTTGGCGAGCTTGGCTGGGTCCACATCGACACCGAGCACCTCGTGGCCGAGTTCGGCCATGCACGCGGCATGAGTGGCACCGAGGTAGCCGGTACCGAAGACCGTGATTCGCATTTGTTCCATTCCCCGTCGGTCGTTCTGAACAATGGCGTACTCGACAAAAGCCTGTGACGAAGCGTCACAGTAAGTGCCTGGAGGACACCGCCTTCAGGTCATGCACACACAGGGGAATAGTAAACACAGGCGATCAGGGTCGTCACCCAGGAGACTGCAGTCACAGAACCCCCCTGAACAACGGGCAACGCGAAGGTTACTCAGCGACGAACGGGAAACTGCGGGTTCTCGGGCTCCTCGACGGCCTCGGCGCAGCGGTGGATGAAATCGCTCAGCTCGGTGCGAACCTCGGGGGCAAGCAGATCCAACGGGGCCTCGGTGCCGTGATACTCGGCGAATGCCGATGTGTAGGCGTTCACGCTGTCCGAGATCACCGCGTGCAGCGAGGTCGACCGATTCAGATGCACCCGTGCGATCTGGTCCACTCGATCGGACAAGAAATCATGAAAAGAACTCTGCGCCATGGTAATACCGGATCCGTTCTCCGAAATAGTCGACATCACAACATCATACGAACAAAACCGACCGCCTGCACGGTGAGCGGGGCGAGAAAGAGACCGACGTCAGTACGCGCCTTCGCTCTTGAACACGGCCACCGCGGTCTTGGCGATGATGAGCAGATCCCCCGTCATCGACCAGTTCTCGACGTACGAGAGATCGAGGCGCACACTCTCCTCCCATGACAGATCGGATCGACCACTCACCTGCCACAACCCGGTGATACCAGGCTTGACGAGCAGCCGGCGTCGCACCTCGCCGTCGTAGGTTTCCACTTCACTGCGCAGTGGCGGCCGCGGACCGACCACACTCATCTCGCGCTTGAGCACGTTGACGAACTGCGGTAGCTCGTCGAGGCTGAACTTGCGCATCACCTTGCCGACGCGTGTGACCCGTGGATCGTCGCGCATCTTGAACAACACGCCACCCGCGCCCTCATTGAGAGCGGCCAACTCCTGCACACGCCTGTCTGCGTCCTGCACCATGCTGCGGAACTTGATCATCTGGAAAGGCTTGCCGTCGATGCCCATTCGCTCGGACTTGTAGAAAATCGAACCCTTGCTGGTGAGCTTGATGATCACCGCGAGCGCAATGAGGATCGGCGAGATCAGCAGCAGCACCGATGCGGCGAACACGAAGTCGAAGGCCGTCTTGCTGAACCGCTTCGCGCCGTTGTACTGAGGCTTCTCCACATGGATCAGCGGGAAGTTCGCCACCGGTCGCATCACCAGCCGCGGGCCGGCCACGTCCACCACGCCTGGCGAGACGACGAGGTCAACCTTCTTCTTTTCCAAGTCCCACACCATCTTTCGCAGGCCGCGATGGCCGATGTGCTCGGTAGCCGTCACCGCAACGGTGTCGGCTCCGGAGGTCTCGATGGCCTCGACAACACTGTGCTCGTCTCCCAGCACTGGGATCTCGACGCCGTCGATGGTGAAGGACGTGTCGTTGCCGGGCTCGTAGTTGGGGAGGCAGATTCCGACCACGCTGTAGCCCGCTTCGGGGGAACGCTCGAACGAAGCAGCCATCGACAGCGCCGAACTACGGCTGCCGACGATGAGCACCGACGTCTGATAACCGCCGCCGGCGCGCTTGCGAGCGACCGCCTTGCGCCAAATCCACCGACTCAGCAACAGGCCGATCATGCCGACGGGTAGCGCGATGGCGAGATACAGACGAGCAATGTCGAACCGGAACAGCAGGGAGAGTATGGCGATGGTGCCAAACAGGCGGAACGTGGCCGAGACGATGCGTCCGTACTCCTCGGAACCGTTTCCGATCACTCGCGGGGAACGGGTGCGGAAGATGGCGAGGAACGCCAACCACAACACCGCGAGTACAGACGAGACTCCGAAATAGCTCACGATGGCCCACGGCTGACCGAAGTCGATATCGCCGAAACGGATGATCTGAGCAACCGTCACCGCACCGAGAACAACAAGAGTGTCGGTCACTCGCAGACCCTCGGTGTAGTGCGCTTCCCACTCGCGACGTGACGTCACCTTCCGCATCCTCCTCGCGTCGCGCCGCGAAACTACCGGATTCTGCGTATTCAGATCGCTGACCGACACTGATTCCCCCTCGGTACGTGTGCCTTGTCGAACTTCCGTGATCGACACAGCACCGTGCCTCCCAGTCCTATTATCTGCCTTCATCGTGCTGAACGTGACTCGTGATAACGATATGTTGATCGACGCGAAGCCGCAGGTCGTTACATGTTTCGAGTGCATTAACCAGAGGCGTCCACTGTGTTTCTGCAGAGCAGAATTCCCTGATCCGCCCCACCCCCGGGGACCAGTGAGCAACAGATGCTCGCTCGATGTCAAGCATTGTCGGTTGGTTGCACGACTCGCGGTGCCATTCCCGAGAAGGCCGTCCACATTCGGTGGCCCAGTTCCCGTTGCCCCGTACCGCTGTAGTGAATCTTCTCGGTTTCGCTGTTGTAGAGACCCTTCGGGCCCGGCACGTACGCAACGTTTGTCCGTCGACGCGGAGTATCGGCATGGACCGCGTCGATGACGGCGTAGTTGGGCTCCCCCGCTTCGATTTCGTCCGGCACCATCTGACCCAGAACGAATGGTGCATCACCGAATTCTTCACGCAAGGCATCGATAAGACTGTCGAGCTTCTCGGCGTACACCGGCCCGGTCAGCAACGGCACATCGCTCTCGCCCTGATGCCACAGCACCGCGGCGAGCTCGTTGCCGGGCTTGGTGGCCAGACCGGTTCGGATGCGCTGCACAGCAGCCCAGAACAGATTGACGCGGGCCCCGGTATCGGCCGGATCCCACGAGATGCCGTGGATGCGCGCAAAGCCCGAGTCGCCGCGCGCGTAGGGAACGAGCAACACCGGCTTACCCGTCGTATCGGCGAGGTGTGCTGCGAACGTGGGAGCGAATCCGACTGCCTTGGAGGGGACCTCGTGAAACAGCGGATTGCTGCCCGCCACGATGGTGTTCTTCGACCGACCCGACGCCGCCCACTGATGCACCCGCGGATGCGGAGCGTCGAGGCCGGATCGATCCAACCCACGGCCCCCGCCATGAGCGTTCGATTGCCCCAACACTGCGACCACCAGGTATGGCTCGTCGAACTCCTCCACTGGAATGCCTCGTCCCAGACGCCTCTTGACGACGTCCTTCGCACGCACCTTCAGGTCTCGACCGAATCCCATGGAATCCCCCTCATCGACTGCAATCGTTCTGCGCCGGTACCCCGGCGAATCGATCACCTATCCACTGATTGACGGCGTCGCCGTTCACGTCCCCGTGCCCCCGCCCGGCCTGTCGATCGATGGTGATGACGTCTCCGTACGCACAAGCCTGCTCGAGTGCCGCATCGGTCCACGCCGCGTCAATGAAGGTGTCGGCGTCGCCGTAGGCCATCAGCATCGGTGCCGATGCCGGCCCCGTGGGCACGGCCATCGCCGTCAGCGCCGCACGCAGTGCCGCCGCAGCCTCCTCGGACTTGGGCGCAAAGTCTTTGTCGCCGAGCCGTTTCACAGCATCGTCGCGGGCACCGGCCCTGTCCGGAGAGCACCCGGTGAGCGCACCCCAGTCCTGCGCGGCGTTTCCACTGCGATAGTCGTCGAGATTCAGGGCAGGATCACGTCGCGACAACGACTCGAGTACCCATTGCAGCAGCGGACCCTGATCGACGGTGAGTGTCCCCGCGATGGCCTTGTCCACCAACCCGACCATGTTCGCACCCGGTGCCAGCGCCACCGAACCGACCAGATCCAACTCGGGGGCGTAGGAACCGGCGAGTTCGTTCGCGGCCCACGCAGCGCCACCGCCCTGCGAACCACCGAACGCAGCCCACCGAGTACCAGCGTCGGGAAAGACTGTGCGCAAAGCCCGCACGGCATCGATGACGTCGTAGCCGGCCGCGATGTTGTCCAGGTAAGCGTGACTGCCGGGGTGCCCCAGACCCTCGTAGTCGGTGATGGCCACGGCGAATCCCGCTGTGGTGTAGCCCTGTACGAGCGCCGAAGCGCCGAGCAACGAGCTGGATTCCGACGGCGCACAGTCCTGCTCGATGCCCGTTGTGCCATGGGCGTAGGAGATGATCGGCCAACCGCCCTCGGGTGCGTCACCGGACGGGGTGAACACCGTGCCCGATACTTCTCGTTCCCCCACTCCCGGTTGTACCGAGCGATACACCACCTTCGCTGCGTTCACTCCCGAAAGCCGCACCTGGATCGGCAGATTGGGCATCGTCTCGGCACTGACTATCGACCCGCTGCCTGTCCCCGGGTCCGCAATCACCATCGGTTCGGGATCCGAACCTCGCACCGCCGCCGCGACGCCGCGCTGAACCTCCGCACCGATCGGCACGACGGCGGTGCATCCTGCCAGGACGGGCAGCAACAGCAATGCTGTGAGCGCTCGATGTGTTCGACGCATGAAACTATTTGCTGGCCTTGAATCTACGGGCGTAGGTCAACGCCGGCTTCTCGATGAAACGGTAGGTCAACGTTCCGAACGCGATGCTGACCGCGCTGACCAGAACGAAATTGCGAAGCATCCCCAGCGGGCTGTCGCCGGCCATCCAACCGAAGCGACCCACCATGATCAGGATGGGAAAGTGCCACAGGTACACGCTGAGCGAGATCGTTCCCACATAGCTCAGCGGTGCCCAATCGGCACGTTCGGCGAGCGAGGACTTCTCCCCTCGGGCCAGTGGAACGATGATGAACAGGATGAGCAGGGCCGAGCCGAGGGCGACGGTGGAACTCTGCCAGCGAGAGTTGTCGTCGATCAGCTTCAGTGAAATCGCGGCTGTGGGGATCATCGCGATTCCCGTCCACCACCGCATCTTGGTTGCGATGGCACCCTTCATGATTCCGTTGTCTATAGCGACGAACACCACGGCTGCGAGCATCCCGTAGGTGAAATTGTCGGCCAACGACCAGAAGCTACGGCTGAGTACCGCGACCTCGTTGGGTCCCCAATCCAACAACTTCGGATCGGTGATGCCCGACGGCCCCACGAGCGAGGCGGTGTACAGCTTTCCGGTCACCCCGATGACGAACATGATCACCACCGGAATCATCGCCAGCAGCGGGGCCGAGATGGACGTTCGCTTACGCAGATAGAACGCGATGCCCGTCAGCAGCGGAAGTGCGAGATAGAACGCGAACTCCAACGACAGCGACCACGACGGGTTGATCCCGGTTTGGAGCATGCTCGGAATGTAGGAGTGCACCAGAGTCAGATTGGCCAGCAGCGTCAGCGGATCGGTGAGCACTCCAAGCCCGTTGTCGGTGAAATGCCGCTCGGCGACGGCCGCGTTCTCCACGAACACCGCGCGCATGACGAAGTTCGCGAACAGGAAGATGAACAGGTACGCGGGGAACACGCGCAGCAGGCGGTGCATCGCGTAGCTGACGTTGTTCGGCATCGGTTTGCCCGCGAACAACTTTCGCACCATCGGCAGGAAGATGAGGAAGCCCGACAGGGCGAAGAAGAAGATCAGACCCTGGCCGAGCAGCCCGAGCTTGTACGTGAGCACGGTCTGCGGCGAGTAGTGACCACCGACGTGCACGGCGAGCACACACAGACACGCGAAGCCGCGCGGCCCGTCGAGGCCGAGAATACGAGCGGGCCGCTTCGATTCGCTGCTCACCGGAGACACGGGCTCAGTTGCTGCGGCCGCGGTGCTGTCTGGAGTTGCTGTCATGGCTGCCTTCTGAAGGTCACGGAGCCGGAGCCGCTGGGGCTGAGGCTGGGCAGAAGCTGACGGCCTCGGTGCCGGCGAACCGGTCCGCCAGCCATCCGAACGCAGCAGCACCGTCGATGTCTGCGTGACCGGAATTCGGTTGGAGCACATACTGAATACTGTCGCCGTTGCCGCAGCCGGCGGCGATCGCCGCATCCGTCCACGGTTGTGAGATCAACGTGTCCTTGCCGCCGTAGATCACCAACATCGGAGCCGATGCAGGCGACTTGGGCAGGCTCATCTCCCTCAGATAGCCCTCGAGCGTGGCGGTTGCCTCCGGAGTTGCCGGGCGCAGATCGTCGTCGCTGATCTGAGCGGCCAAGGACGTACGGTCGGCAGCGAGGACGCCGCCACAGGCCGACAGCTCGTCCCACTTCTCGGCCACGATGCCCCTGCGGTAGTCGTCGAGATTCAGCTCGGGATGAGCCTGAGCCAAGCCCACCAGTACCCACTGCAGCAGCGGCTTCTGATCCTCGGTGAGCGTGCCGCTCGCCGCCGCCGCGGCCAACCCGGTGATGTCTGCTGCAGGAACAAGGCTGACCGATCCGACCATGTCGAGACCCGCGCCGTAACTCTTCGCCAATTCGTTTGCGGCCCAGGATGCTTGACCACCCTGAGAACCACCGAACGAAGCCCATCGAGTCGAGGTGTTCGGCACCAACTTGCGGGCGGCACGTACCGAATCGATCAGGTTGTTCCCGACGGTACGTGCATCGAGATACGGGTGATAGGTGCCGTCGAGACCGAGCCCCTGGTAGTCCGAGACCGCAACGACGTGTCCGGAACGCACCAGCGCAGCAACGATCTGGGAACTGCCGAGCAGCTCCGGGTCGGTCGACGGGCCACAATCCTCGAGCACCCCCGTGGTGCCGTGGCCGTAGGCGATGATCGGCCAACCACCCTCCGGCGCTGTGCCTTCCGGGGCGAAGACGGTGCCCGATACCCGTTGCTCGGATCCGTCCACTCCGGACGTCGAGGTGTACACCACTCGCGCTGCGATGGAAGAGATTCCGCTCAGCCGGCGATCGACGGTGAGCAACTCCTCCGCACTTTCCAGAGAGCCAGGGCCGTCGTTGCCGTAATCGGCGGTCAGCGTGGCCCCGACCGCCACGGATTGCGGATCCACCACCGCGTCGTCCGAAGAACACCCCGCCGATATCAAGACCAGCGCCAAGGCGCCGGCGGTTGCCGCTCTGCGCAGCATCGTTGTTCCTGTGTAGTTCATCGCTTCTCCCCCATGACTTGCCCCAGCAATTGTTCGACCTGGTCGCGATGGTCGATCGAATCTCGCGAAATCCCCCTCGCGAGCACAAGCACACTGGCGAGAACGATGCCCATGACGCCGCCCAGCATCGCGTTGCTCGTGCGTTTCGGGCTGGTTGCCGAGCTCGGAGTGGTGGCCGCGTCCACCAGAGTAAGTTGAGACACCGGCCCGTCGGCACCCAGATCGATCTCCGCGGCCAGCTTGACCAGTTGGACCGCAACGGAATTGGCGATATCACGGGCGCGGTCGGCGTCGGCGTTCACCACCGAGATCTCGATCAGCGCAGAGCCGGGACTTGGCGCCGCCGTGATGTCCTTCTTCAGCTCGGCAGGTTCGATCGGCAGATCCTCGGACGCGATGACGCGTCGGAGGACCTGCTCACCGGTGGCAAGCTGAACATACGACTCGACACGAACCAGAGATCCACGGTTGCCGTCCAACGAATTCTTGGGCGACGGTGGACCGGGGGCAGTTACGAACACTCGTGAGGCTGCCGTGTACGACGGCTCCACGAACGATGTCGCCAACCATGCGACGCCCGCCGCTAGTACGGCCGCAGCCACGATCAACGCCCAGCCGGACAACAGAATACGACCGTAGTCCTTGAGGGTCGGCACACCGGCGGGCGCGATCATCGCTTCTGCTCACACGTGTTGACGGGTCGTTGGCCGGCGAACATGCCCTTGACCCACGGCAACGACCGACTGCTGTCCAGGTTGCCGTGACCTTCGCCCTGATGCAGCTCGTATTCGACGACGTCCCCGGAGTCGCACGCGCGCTGCAACGCCTTCTCGGTCCACGGTTCGAGTATCAGATCGTCTTCGCTGCCGTACATGACCAGCAATGGTGTGGTCGAACGTTGTTGCGGCAGAGCCATGGCCGAGAGATAGCCGCGCAGACGATCCGTGGCCTCCTGGCTCACCGGCTTCAGGTCCGAGGGCTCGAGCTGTGTCTGCAACTCGGGAACGTCCAACGATCCCGGCGGGACGCACTCGAGCAGATCGTTCCATCGCTCCCGCGCGAAGCCGGACCGGTAGTCGTCGAGATTCATCTCGGGATGCGAGATCGCCAGCGTATCCAACGCGTACATCAGCAAGGGATACTGCGCTCGGGTGAGCGTCTCGTTCGCTGCCGCGTCGGCCAGACCGGCCATATCCGACACCGGCACCATCGCGGCCGTACCGACCAGCTCCAGTCCGCCGCCGTATTCGGCGTTGCGGTCGCTTGCCGCCCACGCCGCCATCCCGCCGAGCGAGACTCCGTATGCCGACCACCGAGAGCTCAGCGTGGGCATGAAGTTCCTGGCCGCGCGCACGGCATCGATCATGTTGTAGCCGAACGTCTTCGAGTCGAGGTAGGGATGATAGGACCCCTCGAGCCCCAGGCCCTGATAGTCGGTCATCGCCACCGCGAATCCGTTCAGAGCGAGTGCGGCCACGATAGGAGCGTTACCGAGCAGGTTCGCGTACAGCGAGGGGCCGCAGGCGTTCAGCACTCCCGTGGTTCCGTGTCCGAACGACACGATCGGCCAGCCACCCTCGGGCGCGGTGCCGGCGGGAACGATGACGGTTCCCGAGACCTCCGTCGGTTGACCGGTGACGCCCGAGGTCGACCGATACACCACCCGGGTAGCGGAAGCACCGAGCTCGGTGATGTCGACGGCGATGTCGTCTATCGGTTCGGCCGAGATCAGCGAACCCGGAGCCGTACCACCGAAATTCGACGGAGGAGGCGGCTCCGACGCCGTCGCGGACGCCGTGACCGGAGCCGTCGGCGCGCCGGGAGGGATGACCACGGGTGCCTCCTGCGAACAGGAGACCAGCACCGCCGCGACGGTCAGCACCACGCCGACCTTGGCCGCGAACCTACCTGCCATCGAAGCTATCCTCTGCTCGCCGAGGAGCTCGCAGTGTCGCTCGTCGCCGGCGTGGGCCGGGGTGCTGCGGACTGGACCGGTGCCGACGGAGCCGGCGTGGAAGGTTCTGCAGCAGAGGGCTTTACCGAGGATTCACCGGACGACGAGGAGTTTCCACCGAGAAGGCGTCGGCCGGAGGGCTCGAATGTGGTCACGACGCCCAGTACGGTGCCGCTGACACCGTCGAGCACCTTGATCGCACGTCGCAGCTTCTCCCGTGTCGTTCGGCCGGTGCGCGCGAGAACCAGTGTGCCGTCTGCCAATGCAGTGAGAATCGCACCGTCGGTGACCTCGAGCAGAGGCGGGGTGTCGACGATGACGTAGCGGTAGTCGCCGCGCAGTTCCTCGAGCACCTCATGGGCACGGTCCGATCCGAGCAGCTCGCTCGGATTGGGCGGCACCGGGCCCGAGGGCAGTACCGACACACCGTCGAACACATCGTGCACAACGGCGTCCTCGATGCCGTGCTCACCGGAGAGCACCGTCGACAGTCCGCTGTGTTGCTCGATGCCCAGGCGAGTTCCCAGGGCTGCGCTGCGAAGATCGCCGCCGACGAGCAGGACCCGGTGCCCTGCTTCGGCGAGAATTGCCGCCAGATCGATGGCAGTGCTGGTGCGGCCTTCGGCTGCGGACGGGCTGGTGACGGTGATGATGCGCGGCGGCGAGCCACCGCCGAGGAAGCGAATGTTGGTGCGCAGCGCACGCAGTGGCTCGCCCATCTTGATCATCGACGCCACTGCTGCCTTCGGCCGTGTTGCATCGACCGGGAGTCCGCCGAGAACGGTGCGGCCCGAGATCTCCTCCGCGCGCGACCGATCCCGAACAGAACGGTCCAGCAGTCCGCGAAGCAACGCGAGTGCAAGACCGACGACGAGGCCGATGGCAGCACCGAGTCCGAGGACGGTGGTCAGCCCCATGCCGATCGGTGCGGCCGGAACATCGCCCTGATCGACGATGGTGGCACCGGCGGCCGGGCTACCGCCGCGCTGGGAGGTTTCGAGTTCCTGCACCAACTGGGTCAGCTGACCGGCGACCGCGTTGGTCAGGACCTGGGCGACCGCAGGGTCGGCGTCGGTGGCGCAGAGATCGAGCAACACCGTCTTGTCGATCGGAGTGGCGGTGACGCGTGAACGCAGCTCGTCCGGAGACATGTCCAACTGCAACTGATCGATCGCACGCTGGGCAACCTGTGTGCTGGTTGCCAATCCGGCATAGGAGGTGACGCGTTCCTGCGAGAACAGGTTGTTCTGGTAGGCCTCGCCGACCGAGCTGCCACCTTCGGTGGTGACGAACAGTCGGGCGCACGCCTGGTACTGCGGCGTCGTGAAGAGCGTGTAGGCCCAACCTCCGACGATGCCGACGACCATCGCGAGCGCGACGATCCACCATCCCGCGCGAAGAATGCGCCCGTACTCTCGAATCTCCACGAGTGCTCCAATCGAATGACGTCGGTCAAGGGGAAAGAATAAAGCGCAGCGAACGATTCGGCACGGCGTACATGTTGCGAGCGGGTGAAAGCGTGACAACATCAGTGCTTATGAGCATCACGCAACGAGTCGGTGCGGCGGCCATCGTGGTCGTACCCGTTTTCGTTACATTCGCAATGATTCTCGGCGGAACTCCAGCAAAACTGGGCGCGTTCGCCCTCGTCGTGCTGACTGTGGGAGCGTACATCGGCCTACGTCATCCGCTGTATCTGACTCGCGCTCTTGCTTTTTCACTCGGCGCATTGCCGTTCGGATATGTTCCCGGTGTTCACGCCCCGTTAATTTTCGCTTTGGGAATCGCGGTCATCCTCGCCACTGTGATCCACCGCACAGCGGTGAGCCGCATCACATGGCCGGAAATGCCGATGATCGCACTGCTCGTTCTCTCCGCATTGTCGTTGTTCGCAACCAGTGGCGCACTCGTCGACTACGTGGAATTCGGCCAATGGGTCGTTTCCACATTGGTCGTCGTCTGCCTGTTGCGCATGCAGCGGGACGAGCTGGCTCTATTCGGCAGAATCTATGTCTACGCCGCCTCGGCCGCAGCCGCTTTCGCCGTGCTGATCTTCGTCGCAGATCCGGCCGGGAAACTCATTCGCTACCTGTCGATCTTCGGCTACGGCAGCGAAGAAGAAAGCACTCGTTTCGTCTACAGCCCCACCGGAGCCACCACTGTTCGCCTGGCCGGGACGTACATCGACCCCAACGCGGCCGGCATCGGATTCGTCCTGGCCCTGATGCTGTGCGTGCTGCTTCTGCGCGGCTACCTGCGCACAATGCTTGCCGCACTGCTGTTCCTGTCGATCGTCATGACGCTCTCTCGCGCAGCACTGTTCTCCGTGGTGTTCGGCGTACTGCTGATGTTGGCGTTCCAGCAACTGCGCACTCGTGAGCGGCTCGCCATCGTCGGCTCCTTCGCGGCAGCATTCGTCGGCGCTCTCGCCGTACCGAGTGTGCGCAATCGCGTCTTCTCGTCGTTCGGTAGCGGGGACGCCGGCTCGAGTGCACGCGGCGACGCTCTGGTGGAGTTCCCCGGCCACATGCAGGGCCACTGGATGTTCGGACTGGGCTGGGGCCGTGCCGAATTCAAAGACCCCACGGTCGCTTTCGAAGTGAACTACGTTGCCAACACCCCGCTGCTGACCATCTACCGCGGAGGGTTGGTGGCCGGCATTGCCTTCGTCGCGATACTCGTCGTCATCGCCGTGGTCGGATACAAACTGCTGCGCGCCCGGCAGTGGGAGTACGGGTTCTACGGCGGCGGAATGATCGGCTTTGCCGTCGTCGCGCTGCAACTCGACTTCCCCGTTGTCACGATCCCAGCGACCACGATGGCGTTTTCGGTGATGTACGCATTTCTCGTCTACGCATGGGAAAAGTCGTCGGAAACCGATCCACTTGCCGACAACGCCCACGCTCTCGAAACGAAAAGCTTGGTTTCACCGAGAGAAGCTCGACCAGCAGTTTCATAACGATCGAGACGGTATTTGGGAATTGCACAAAACCCAGTTTGCAGTGCAATGATTCTCCGCACCGGCCCGTCGAACGTTGGCACAGGCCCCCTGGTGGAGAGAATTGAAGATGGTTCACTTTCGCGGTGGCTTTCGCACATTGATTTCAGCGACAACAGCGATGATCGTCGCTGCCGGTCTTGCATTCGGAGCGCAAGCGCCAGTCCAAGCAGCCCCGACACCCCCCGGTGTCGGCATCTCGGACGGCGGCGGCCTGCTGTGGTCCACGGACGCCGAATTGGACACCACCGTCCAATTCGTCACCGCCATGGGTGTGAAGTCGATGCGCATCGCCATCCCGTGGTCGACCGTCGAACCCGTCCAGGGGCAGCTCAACTGGGCACCCGTCGACCGCATTGTGAACAAGCTGCGAGCAGCCAATATCTCGATGCTGGGCATCATCGCCTACACCCCATCGTGGGCCACCTCGCCGGCGAACCAACCCATCAACACCCGTCCTGCCTCGCCGGCCGCATTCGGTGATTTCGCCGGCAAAGTCGCCGCCAGGTACAAGGGCAAAGTGGCCGACTACGAGATCTGGAACGAACCCAACGGGGCGATGTTCTACGCACCGCAACCCGACGCGTCGGGATACACCGCCCTGCTCAAGGCCGCATATCCCAAGATCAAAGCAGCCGATTCGGCCGCGACAGTCGTCGGCGGCGTGCTGGGTGCAGCCGAGCAGGCATATGGAGTGGTCAACCCCGTCGACTTCACCAATCAGATGTACACGGCAGGCGCGAAGAACTACTTCGACGCGCTCTCCTACCACCCGTATCAGTACTCGCTGAAGTTCTCCGAGGGCCCGTACGTCGACCACTCCCCGGCCCGGCAGGTCATGGACATGCGCGCGACGATGGTGGCGAACGGCGACAGCGCCAAGAAGATCTGGGGAACCGAGTACGGCGTGCCGACCTCGGTGGCCTCGGAAGATCAGCAGAGCGCGATGATCACCGACTTCGTCACCAAGTGGCGAGAGCTGCCGTACACCGGCCCGATCTTCCTGTATCAGCTGCGTGACCAGCAGACCGGCAGCAACGATCCGGAGATGACGTTCGGGCTGTTGCACACCGATTGGTCGGCCAAACCCGCACTGTGGGCACTGATGAGTCTGCTGCAGAACAACATTCCGCGGACCCCGGAATACAACCGCTTCGCTGCCGCTCCCAACAACTTCGGAGCCGTCCTCGGCCCGGTGTTCCCCGTTCGCGACACGTGGGCCCAGTATCGGCAGGACGCCGTGGTGTACGAGATGCCCAACGGATTCGTCGGCGTACCTCGCGCTGTGGCCGAGGCCGTCCGGTACACCGGATTTCTACCCACCACCCCGTTCAACGGCACCTACCAGGACTTCGACAGCCCCTACGGCCTCCGTGTGTTCTCCACCGCCGTCGGCGGTACCCACAACATCGGTGGTGGCATCTTCAGCGCCTGGGATCCAACCCTGGGACCGGCCACGAGCGACGAGATCCCTCAGTACGGCGGCGGCGTGCGCGTGACGTTCCAGTACGGCGCCATCACGTGGGCTCCCTTCGTGGGGACGACCGTCACCCGTTGAATTCGGCACCATCTGATCGGGTATTCACATACCGGTAGGCCTTTTTATTCGCATTCTGAGCGGACTTTCTCGGCGTCTTCATTGCGGTCAAGTTAACTCTGGGCGAAGGCAGGGTTTCGGCGGCTCGCTGGATTAATTTGCGTTGTGAAGAACCTCACTCAGAGCTATCTATTTGTCGTGGAAACGGATATTCATATACAGCGAACGAATGACTCTTCGTGGCAGGATTACGTCCATTGTTCGTATGTCTCGTCGGGGGACGCCGATTTGTCCACGGTTCCGTCGTGCAGTGCCGCACGCTCGAACCCGGTCGGTGCTCGAGATGTTCTCGCTCCATTCGAGTACGGTTCGACACGATGGGTAACTGATGGATACGAATATTGTTGTGTCGCATGTTAGTTCGCGTAAGCACTACCAGGTCGAACCATGACCGACGGCACTGGGCTCCGCGTTGCGATTGCCCATGACTACCTGACCCAACGCGGCGGTGCCGAGAAGGTTGTGCTGGCGATGGCTCGCGCGTTCCCGGACGCGCCCATCTACACCACCCTCTTCGAGCCGTCGACGACGTTCCCCGAATTTTCCGACCTCGACGTGCGGCCTTCCAGATTGAACCGAATCGGGTTCCTTCGCAAGAACCACCGCGCCGCCCTGCCACTGCTCCCGTTCGCGTCCTCGTCGATCGAGATCGACGCCGACGTGGTGCTCACCAGCACCAGCGGTTGGGCCCACGGCTTCCACACCTCCGGTCGCAAGCTCGTCTACTGCTACTCCCCGGCACGCTGGCTGTACGAATCACAGATGTACCTGGGTGAGGCGCGGAGTCCGCTCAAACGTGCTGCGCTCAAGACGCTTTCAGCGCCGCTGCGCACCTGGGACCAACGAGCGGCCCTCTCGGCCGACCGATATCTCGCCATCTCCACCGTGGTGAAGCAACGCATCACCGACGCATACGGCATCGAGTCGACGGTGCTACCCGCGCCGTTCACCGTCGAGACGGCGACGCCGGAGTCGATCCCCGAGGCGGACGCGTTTCTGAGCGGCTCGGGCTACTACCTGTGCATCTCACGACTGCTGCCGTACAAGAACGTCGACAAGGTCATGGCCGCGTTCGCCGGCACCGACCGCAAGCTGATCGTCGTCGGCCGCGGCCCCGAGGCAGACCGGCTGCGAAAGCTCAAGTCCGACAACGTACTGATGCTCAGCGATCTGACCTCGGGACAGATGACCTGGCTCTACCAGGGGTGTAACGGTTTGATCGCCGCCAGCTATGAAGACTACGGATTGACCCCCATCGAAGCGGGCTTCCACGGCAAACCCAGCGCGGTGCTGCACTGGGGCGGGTTCCTCGACACCGTCGAGGAAGGCGTATCCGGTGTGTACTTCGATCAACCCCAACCGGATTCGATCCGCGACGCGGTGACAATCCTCGAACGAACCACGTGGGAACCCTTGAAGATCAAAGCGCACGTCGAGCAATTCAACGAAGAACGCTTCGCCGCCGAACTGCACGCGGCAGTGACCGAGATGTACACAGAAAATATGGAGAGGGCGGCATCGTGATGACCAAGCGCGCACTGATCACCGGCATCACCGGCCAGGACGGCCTCTACCTCGCCGAACTGCTGTTGAGCAAGGGATACAAGGTCTTCGGTTTGATCCGCGGACAGAACAACCCGAAGGCCGCCATGGTCGAACGGGAGCTACCTCAGGTCCAGATCCTGCACGGTGATCTTCTGGATCTCTCTGCCTTGATGCGCGCATTTGCCGTCGCCGACCCCGACGAGGTCTACAACCTCGGAGCCGTCTCGTTCGTGGCGTATTCGTGGGAGAACGCGCGCCTCACCACCGATGTCACCGGCGGTGGCGTGCTGAACATGCTCGAGTCCACCCGGCTCTACGAGCAGGTATCGGGCAAGCAGGTTCGCTTCTACCAGGCGTCCAGTTCGGAGATGTTCGGCAAGGTCCAGCAGGTACCGCAGCGCGAGGAAACGCTCCTGTGGCCCCGATCCCCGTACGGCGTGGCCAAGGTCTACGGGCACTACATGACCATCAACTACCGCGAGTCCTACGGCATGCACGCCAGCTCCGGCATTCTGTTCAACCACGAATCACCCCGTCGCGGGCCGGAATTCGTCACTCGCAAGGTCTCCCAGGCCGTCGCCCGCATCGCCCTCGGATTGCAGTCCGAGATCTCGCTGGGAAACCTCGACGCCAAACGCGACTGGGGATTTGCCGGCGACTACGTCGAGGCCATGTATCTGATGCTGCAGCAGGACGAGGCCGACGACTACGTGATCTCCACCGGCGAGACGCATTCCATCCGAGAACTTCTGGACCACGCGTTCGCCGCAGTAGACATCACGGACTGGGAGCGCTACGTCAAGATCGACCCACAGTTCTTCCGTCCCGCTGAGGTCGATCTACTCGTCGGTGACTCCGCCAAAGCACACGCAGCACTGGGCTGGAAGCCGAAGGTTGCCTTCCCCGAACTGGTTACGATGATGGTGCACAACGACCTCGCCGAGCAGTCGCCCGACACGGCCGCAATCGCGTGAACGCCGGGCACCGCCCGACCGCGCTGATCACCGGAGTGGCAGGCCAGGACGGCAGCTACCTCGCCGAGCTTCTGCTCGAACGCGGTTGGGCCCTCCACGGTGTAGCCAAGCCAGGTGGTAACGACGGCACAGTCAACCCGCACGTCGCGCAACACCACGTCGATATCAGCAAGCCCGGGGTTGCCCAGGTTCTGATTCGCGACATCGAACCCGACTACGTGTTCCACCTCGCCGGCATCTCGTCGGTGTGGCGCTCGTGGAACGACCCGGTTCTCACGACCCGGGTGAACGGAGTATCGGCGGCTGCCCTGCTCGATGCCTGCTTCACACAGCAGGAGGCGTTGGGCAAGCGCATCATGGTGATCAATGCGTCCAGTGCAGAGATCTTCGCCGGATCCGGAGTATCCCTGCAGAACGAGGGGACCCCAATTGCCCCGACTTCTCCGTACGGCGCGTCGAAGGCTCTGAGCCACAACATGGTTCAGGTCTACCGATCCCGCGGTCTCGAAGCAACCAATGCCATCCTGTTCAACCACGAATCGCCGCGGCGACCGGAAACCTTCGTGACCCGCAAGATCACCAAGGCGGCCGCCGCCATCTCTCGTGGCACTCGTGACACGCTCGAGCTCGGCAACCTCACCTCGGAGCGAGATTGGGGCTGGGCACCGGACTACGTCGACGCGATGGCAGCGATGGCCGACTACGGCAAGGGTGACGATTTTGTTGTCGCCACCGGCGAGGCGCACAGCGTGGCGGACTTCGTCACCGCCGCGTTCGAGGCAGTGGGGATCGACAACTGGCGCGATTACGTCCGCAGTGACTCCGAGATGCTCAGACCTGCCGACTCGGCAAGAATGGTGGGCGACGCCACCAAAGCCCGGGACCTGTTGGGCTGGGCACCGACCAAGGACTTCGATCAGATCGTCAAGGCGATGGTCGAGTTCGACATGACCGAGGAGATGGCAGCATGACAGCGGTGGAACGGCCTGTGGGCGACGCGGAACCCGAGATCTACGACGTGTCGAACTACAAGATGCAGGACATCACGTTCAAGCGGAAGCTGCGCAATCGCATCGGCACGCTCGGCTTCAACATGTTCGTGACCTTCATTCCGTCACACTGGATTCGGCAGAACTTCCTGCGCGCGTTCGGAGCGACGATCGGCAAGGACGTCTCGATCTTCCGCGGCACCACCATCCTCGATCCCGAGGGCCTCAGCATCGGCGACGCGTGCTCCATCGGATTCCGCTGCATGCTCGACGCCCGCGGCGGCATCACGATCGGCAGCAACGTCGTCATCGCCAGTGATACCCACATCATCGCCGGCTACCACGATCACAACTCGCCGGAGTTCACCCCGATCCTCGAGCCCTGCGTAATCAACGATTACGTGTGGATTGCCAGTCGCAGCACGCTTCTCAGCGGTGTGACCCTGGGCCGCGGTGCCGTCGTCGGCGGTTGCTCCATGGTGCGTGGAGACGTGGGCGAACTCGAAGTGGTTGCCGGAGTGCCTGCCAAGGTGCGCGCGATGCGCGATCCCAAGGCTCTCGCCTACCGCCCGAAGTATCGGCCGCTGTTCTACTGATGATTCTGCGCGACTGCCGACTCGTCTACCTCGCCCCTCGATCCGGAGTGGGCGGGGTAGGCGACTATGCCGACGATTTCGCCGACGCCGTGCGTCACCACTTCGGCGAAGTGATCGAGTATCGCCACGACGGGCCCGGGTCGCACTCCGTACGAGACATTCTGCGGCACCGCAAGGCAATACAGGAGCTCGTCGACGCCGATCCGGAGCGCGTCATCGTGCACTGCGAACTCAGCGGCGGCTCGGTGATGCCGTTCTGGGCTACCGCCCGTCTCACCGGCAACCCGCTGGTGACCGCGACCGTGCACGACCCACCCGGCATCGTCTGGTGGCCCGCCCGTACCAAATTCCTGGCCGGCAAGAAGGTGCTCAACCACGGCCTGCACTACCCACTTCGGGCAGCGTGGAGAAGGCTGGAGCGCGCCGTCGTCGGACGTCGAACGCTGTTCGCACTCACCCGCTCCGGTGCCGACTCCCTGGAACGCAGCTACCCCGCCGTGACGGCAGAAGCTGTGATGCACTTCGTCCCCGAACGTCCCGACATCACCCCGGCCGAAGATCGCCCCCTCGCCGTCGGCCTGTTCGGATTCGTCTACCGCGGTAAAGGATTCGATCAACTCCAGCAGCTGCGCGATCGTCTGCCGAGCGAGATTGCCATTCGCATCGCCGGACGTGGAACCGAACTGCTCGACCCCGTGGACGGCGTCGAGATTCTCGGAGAGGTGAACGGACCCGACGAGGACGCCTTCTTCGAATCCATCCGTGCACTCGTGGTGCCCTACGGCAAACGATCCATCTACGGCGACGCGTTCCCGGCCTCCGGCTCGGTGAGCCGTGCCATCGCCTACCAAACCCCGGTTGTCTGCCTCGAGGAAGGCGCGCTCTCCGAAACCGATGGCGGTGCACTGGTTGTCGCCGGCGGAACCGTCGAGATCGCCGACGCCACCGCTCGCCTCGTCACCGATCGAGAAGCGCTGACCCGACTCCGCCACGAAGTGGAGACACTGCGCAGCGCCAACGCTCCCCACCTGGTGGCCGAGAACTTCGTGGCTGTGTGGGCGAAATGAACGGCAATCTGATCAAGGCCGGGGTCGCCGCCCTGTGGACCTACGGCGGGCGCGGAATCGGTCTGCTGTGGACCGTCGCGCTGATCGCCAAGCTGGGGATCAGCGACTACGGCCAGTACGCCATGGCGTTCGCACTGGCCGCGATCCTCGCCGCACCCCTGGATCATCCGTTCACCGTGCGCTCCATCCGCGTGAGCGAACGAGAGTTCCTGGGCGAGCGCACCACTCGTGTGCTGGCCGGTGCCGTACTGATCGTCGGCGGACTGTGCCTGGTGCAGGTGAGCTACATCGCCTGGTTCGCTCTCGTCATCGGGGGCGGTGAGTTGGTCTTCAATGCCTACAAGAGCAGGGCATTGCGCGACGGCCGTCCTGATCTCACTCAGCGCCTGGACACCACGCGCCAAGCGACCTCCATCGCGCTCGCAACGGCGTACCTGTTCGCCGTTCCCGACCCGTCGCTGACGGAGGCCAGCCTGCTCTACGCTGCGCCGTATTTCGTCATCGCGCTGCTGGCCGCGCTGCAGACCCGGGTCGCCCCACCGCGCATCCCCGGATCGTGGCGCGAGATGTCGATGCTGTTCTCGGAGAACCTTGCCAACGCGGTCTACATCCAGGGCGACGTGCTGCTGCTCGGCTTCCTCACCGACTCCACGATCGCCGGTTACTACTCCGTCGCTGCGGTGACGGCCTGGGCCGTGGCCTTCATCGGCCAGGCCTTCGGCAACACCTTCCACGAGAAGCTGCGCGCAGCAGACGGATTGGTCAGTGCCGGTCCGGCTTTGAAGCACACGGCGATTCTCGGCGGTGCCGCTGGATCTCTGCTGTTGACGGCCGGAATCGTCCTGTTCTTCACTCCGGCATCCCCACAGATTGCCGGCGCTCTGGTGGTGATGTCCCTGTTCGTGGTGATGCGGGTGATGAACCACGTGTTCACCACCGTGCTGTACCTCCAGCATCGCGACCGCACGCGGGTGCTGGCTGCCGCAACACTCGCGCCGCTGAAGATGGTGCTCGTGCTGTGCCTGTTCCCCTTCGGTGCCGTCGGCGCAGCCGTGGCGTCGGTGATCACCGATGCCGTGCTCCTCGTCTGGTTCATGCGCGCCCTGTACCGAGATCCGGTGAAAGAAGAAGTGACGCAATGAGACGCGCAACCTTCCTGCTGTCCAAGGACCCCGTCACCGAACACGGTGGCGACATCGCATTGTCTCGCTTGATGATGCAGCTGGCCCGCGAGGCCTTCGAGGTGCGCTCGATCTGCCTGTCCAAGGAGACCGATGTAGTTCCCGACGTCGTTCGCGTTCCCAAGCCGAAGGTCGATGTCGGTTTGCTGGCGAAGTCCTTACGGCCGACCCGCTCGGTGGTACACGGGCGCTACGACGTCGACGCCTTCCGTGATGCCATCGACGCATCCACCTCGGATGTGTATGTGGCCGAACACAGTTACATGGCCGAGTCGTTCCTCCGCTCGGCCAAACTGGGGTCACCGTTCGCAATCAACACCGTCAACACCGAATCGCAGGTGTGGAAGGTGACGCGAGGGTTGATCGGCCGCATCGAGGCACCGCGCATCCTGCGCGACGAGATTCGCGTTGCCCGCGCAGCAGATGCCGTCGGGACGTACGACGCCGACGAGGCACAGATGTACCGAGACAAAGGTGTACGTGACGCCCGCTGGATCGACCTCACCCTCGAACCCGCGCCGCAGCTCAATCTTGCCGAGACCGCACAACGTCTGGTGTTCATGGGCACTCGCGACTGGCCGCCGAACCAGGAGGCCTTCAAGATCGCTCTGGAGTACTGGCCGGCCATCTCCGCGGGCATCGACGGTGCCGAACTGTGCATCATCGGCGCGAAGGCCCCGGGCGCCAAGGATCCCGTCTATCCTGCCGGAGTTCGCGACCTCGGCTTTGTCGACGACCTGCAGGAATTCCTCGGCACCTGCCGCGCTCTGATCGCACCCGTCGCCACCGGCGGCGGCGTACGGGTCAAGATCCTCGACGCCGCGAGCAAAGGCCTACCGGTCGTCGGAACCTCCGCGGCCGTCGGATCCCTCGACTCGATCTTCGAGCTGCCCACCTTCGACGAGAAAGAGCAGTTCGTCGCCGAATGCCGCCGCTACCTGCTCGATCGCACCGCAGCCGTCAAGGCGGGCGAGCGCATCTACGAGCTGAACACCGCACGTTGGCACGATCGCATCCCTCACTCCACCGTGGAGTCACTGATCAGTGCTCCGCTGACACGCACCCTAGGATGATCGCCATGACCCTCCGCTCACGTCTGCTCACCGTTGCGGCAGCCGCCGCGATTGCCGTCGGTCTCTCGTCACCCGTGGCGCATGCAGCACCACCTGCGGGGCTCGGATTCACCGGCGGAGCGCCGTTCCTGACGCTCGACGACGCCACGCTGAACAACGAGCTCGGGGCCGGGCGTGAGATCGGTGCCTCGTGGGTGCGGGTGGTCGTGAACTGGGCGGCCATCGAGACAGCCCCGGGAGTGTTCGATTGGGGCAACACCGACCGAGTGATCAATGCCGCGACAGCGCAGGGCTACTCGGTACTGGCCGTACTCGGCGGAACCCCCGGTTGGGCGCAGGGTGGCGTCGCCTCCCCGCTGCCTGGCGCAGTTCCTTTGGATCCCAACACCTTCGGTGCATTCGCTGGTGCGGCAGCAGCGCACCTCGGTGATCGCGTCGACAGCTACGAGGTGTGGAACGAGCCCAACATCCCCACCTTCTTCGCGCCCGTCGACGCCGCCCGCTACACCGGCCTGCTGCGCGCCGCCTACCCCGCGATCCACAACGCCGACGCCGGAGCCACCGTGCTCAGCGCCGGGTTGGCCACCACCGTGAACTTCGGAGCCTGGACCGTTGCGCCGGTGACCTTCCTCCAGCAGATGTACGCCGCCGGAGCAGGTGGGTTCATGGATGCCGTTGCGCTGCATCCCTATACGTTCCCCTTCACCGTCGAGAACGACCCCAACGGCCAATGGGCCCAGGTGGATCAGGCCTACGGCACCATGGCGGCCAACGGCGACGGCGGCAAGAAGATCTGGATCACCGAACTGGGCGCACCCACCGGCAACGGCCCGATGGCCGTCACCGAGGATGCACAGGCCGCGATCATCGGCTCTAGCCTGAACAAAGCGTCGTCACTGCCCTACGTGGGGCCGGTGTTCGTGCACTCACTGCGTGACTCGGGAACCGACCCCGCCGATTCGGAACAGAACTACGGACTGCTGCGCTCGGACTTCAGCCACAAGCCGGCATACGACGTGGTGCGGGGTTCGTGAATCGCTGAAGGGTTCGGGTTCGGGACCTCACACCCTTTTTCCCGACCGCGCGCCCGAGTTTAACTCATAGAATGGTCGCGCACCTTGCAGCAGGGGTGTGAGGTTACTCAGCCGCAGGGGCGGTCCGGTGAGCGCACCTCACGGTTCACGATCGCCCTTCATACGCGGCATCCCGCTCATTCCACTCGATACTGAACCCTCAGGTCCGGTGTCGTCACGTGCATCGTCAGGACGGTTGACACCGTTGGCCAATCGGATTTGCGGTTAGCTATATCAATCTGCCCCATCGATTTCGGAGCCCACCAGGACCGAACTACTCACCATCGGCGACGGGCACCTCGTTGTTCTGGCCCACTGCATCGGAGACAGTCGACACGCGTTCCAGTTTCTTGCCCCGACCCTGGTCGAGGCCGGATATCGGGTAGCGAACCCAGACATTCGTGGTTGCGGCGAGTCCAGCCTTGGTTGGCCAGCTGTGATCATCGGGCATTCGGTACGTCGCGCTGCGGTAATCTTCGTGTCCTGGGCCGCAGAGAATCGACAGGGCAGGAACATACGTGAGGCAGACGCAGTGCGTGTTTCGGTCGCTGCTGAGGGCAGATACGCCTGTTCAGCGCTCACTGAACGACCCTGTTGCCGCGCGAATCGTCGACGAGGCAATCGAGGCCGTCACGATTCTCGGTTGGCGTCGTATGACGATGAGCGATGTGGCCAAACGTGGTCGCATCGGCCGAGCGACGCTGTACCGCTACTTCGCCTCCAAAGACGAACTGCGTGACGCCATCTTTCTGCGTGAAGTGAACCGATACATGGAAGAAGCCAGCGCGGCCAGGACCAGCGCGGCGTCCGTCGAAGACGCGCTGACCTCCTCTCTTGCGATCACGCTGGAATTCGTCCGCGACAACCGAATGCTGGAGAGACTGCGCGAAACCGATCGCGAAATGCTTCTCGAGACATTGTTCGACGACGATCTGATCGCGACGACACGTGAGTTCTCAGCTCAGCTGTGGAAGACCCAGCTTCACGGCGAGGCTCCAGTGGACGAATCCGTGATGACACATCTTCGGACCGTCAGTGAGATCACCGTTCGGCTGTCGTTGTCTTTGATCGCCAACCCACGAACCACAGCCGACTTCGCTACCCCCGATGCGTCTCGTGCCTACGTTCGGCGGTACATCTTGCCCCTTCTCGGCCCACCCTCTGACCCTCACCAGGGGTAGTTCTCGTACGTGCCACCCCTTCTTCACGTCGCCATTCATCTTGTGCCAGTCCGAAGTGGCTGATAGCCTCGGCCATCACTGAGACAGTTTGAATCCAACTGTCTCGTTATGGGAGGCGTCAAATGGCCCGTCGGTCAGTGGGTAAAAGTCCTTTTCGTGCGGTCACCGCAATCGCCGCGAGGCATTCCTGGTGGGTCGTCGGCATCTGGCTGATCGCGGTTGCCGCACTCAATGTTGTTGCGCCGCAGCTGGAACAGACAGCGACCGAAAAGTCCGCGGCAATTGTCCCGTCGGACATGCCATCCACGCAAGCACTGGTCGATATGTCCAACGACTTCGGAACGCCGGCGTCGACCGCTGTGGGTGCCGTCGTCCTTGCCAGCGATGGTGGGTTCGGTGAGCAAGAGCAGAAGTACTACTCCGAACTCATTGCCCGCCTGTTGGCCGACCGCGACCACGTGGCTTTCGTTCTCGACATGTACGGCAACCCAGCTACCCGGGACTTCGCGCTGAGCCCCGACGGCAACGCCGTCACCGTCACGGTCGGTGAGCAGGGCGAAATCGGCACCTCCAACGCGCACCGATCCACCCAGGCCATCCGTTCGACAATCGAAGACGTTGCGATGCCCGAGGGATTGGACGTGCACTTCTCGGGTCCCGCACCGACGTTGGTCGACGAGTTCACTGCCGTGGACACGTCGATGGTCCTGATCACCGTGGTGTCTGTCCTGCTCATCACGTTGATGCTCGTCATTGCGTTCCGATCAGTGGTCGCTGCGCTGATCCCGTTGCTGACCATCGGTATCGCGCTGGCAGCGTCACGCGCGGTTGTGTCCGCCTTGGGATGGAATGCGGTGCTCCCGGTCTCCACCCTGACGGTCACCTTGATGACAGCGCTCGTCCTCGCATCCGGTACGGACTACGCCATCTTCCAGACGGCGGCCTTCCACGACGCGCGGCGACGCGGTGACAGTCCGCTGCGGTCGGTCGTCGCTGCGGGCTCGAACGTAGGAGCTGTTCTGACAGCATCGGCATTGACCGTCGCCGCCGCGGCGACGTCGATGATCTTTGCCAAGAACGGCATGTTCACCACCTCCGGCCCTGCGATCGCCATCGGGTTGATGGTCACCCTCGCAGTGTCGCTCACGTTCACCCCTGCGCTGCTGTCCATCTTCGGACGCCGTGGATGGATCGAGCCCCGGGTCTCTCGCGAGCGGCAATGGCGCCAGCGCGGCACCCGAATCCTCCGCCGCGCAGGAGCGCTCACCGCAGTGTCCGTTCTTGCGCTCGTAGCGGTGGCCGCGCCAGCGCTCGGCATGGTCCCCAACGGTGACGACAGCGCGATGATCATGGGCGACGCCGACTCCACAGCTGGATACGACGCGGTCCACGAACACTTTCCGGCCAACGAGATCGTGCCGGAATACTTGGTCATTCGCGCTGATCACGATCTGAGAAACACTACCGATCTCGCAGCGTTGGACCGCGCCGCCGCCGCAGTGGCTGACCTGACGAACGTTGCGTACGTGCGGTCGTTGACGCGACCGAACGGTGAACCGCTCCCCGAGTCGGCGATCGGTTACCAAACCGGTCTGATCGGAAGCAACCTGGGAGCAGCACAGGGTCAGATCGCCAATGCCCAACCCGACCTCGAGCGGTTGGCGTCCGGCATCACCGAACTACGAGACGGCGCGCTCGACGCACAGAAGCAGCTTCCCCAACTACTCGACGGGACCAACCAGGTTGTTGCGCTGTCGAATTCGGTGATCGACCTACTGCCGACTGCCACGGCCCTGACCACCGCCACCACTGCCGACGGCCGGACCCTCGATCAAGTACTCGGCCAAGTACAGTCGCTGACCGGCACACTCGGAACGCTGGTCTCTGCCGTACAGGCGAACCAACAAGCAGTGAACGATTTCCAGACTGCGTTGGCACCGTTCGCAACTCCGGACCCGTCTCCGCAGTGCGCTGTTGATCCGGGCTGTTCGGCCGGGCGCGCACTGTTCGGTCAGCTCGACGCCGCAACCTCGGGCGCACTGACCGCAGCCCTGTCCGCAGCCGACGCTGTCTCCGCGCTCCCACCCGACACTGTCGACACCATCGAGGGAGTACTCCCGACCCTTCGTCGTGGACTCGGCGAGATCGATTCACTCGTCGCATCTCTCGACGGCCGCACACCGCAATCGATCCGATCCGATCTCGAGCGACTCCAAGACGGGATGTCCTCACTGGCAACAGGAATAGACCAGATTGCCGGCGGGCTCTCCCAGGCCAAAGACGGGACCGACACCACCGTAGCGCTGACCGGGCAACTCTCCGACGGTCTCGGCGAGGCTGCGAACTATCTGGCGTCCATGAGTCACGACACCACTACCGGCCCCGGCTCCGGCTTCTACCTCCCCCCGAGCGCATTGCAGGACCAACGGTTCGTCACCGGAGCGAAGCTGCTGATGTCGCCGGACGGCAACGTCGCGCGTATGTTGGTGATGCAGAAGGGCAACCCATACAGTTCCGACAACATCGCCGCTGTTGGTGGAATTGCCCAGGCTGCACGAAACTCGTTGCAGGGCAGCACTCTTGCGGACTCCGAAGTCAGCTCCACCGGCCTCACCTCGATCACGGCCGACATCATCGATCAAGCAGAACGCGACTTCCTGCTGATCGCGATCGTCGCAGCCGTTGCCGTCTTCGCCATCCTCGCCGGTTTGCTCCGCAGCCTCGTCGCACCCGCTCTGCTCGTGACAACCGTGTTGCTGTCCTTCGCTTCGGCCGCCGGTATCAGCGTCCTCCTGTGGCAGCACCTGATCGGTATCGGCCTGCACTGGTCGGTGCTTCCGGTCTCGTTCATGTGTCTGGTCGCCGTCGGGGCCGACTACAGCATGCTGTTCGCGTCCCGAGTCCGCGAGGCCAGCGCCGGCGGCACCACCAGTGGGATTCTGCGAACGTTCGGAACAACCGGCAGTGTGATCACTACTGCAGGAGTCGTTTTCGCAGTCACGATGTTTGCCCTGATGTCAGGATCAGTGGTCCTGCTGTTGCAGACCGGCTTCACCATCGGTGTCGGACTGCTGATCGACATCGCCGTAGTGCGCACCATCATCGTCCCCGCAGCGCTGCACCTACTCGGTGATCGAATCTGGTGGCCCTCGGTGCCCCGAACCAGCTTGCACAGACCCGCACAAATCCGGCCCGACACGGCATTTGACGCCTGATGCCGCAGTCGACCTGACTTCGTTACGGAACGAGCACTATTCGGCCGAACACCTGCCCATCGTCCATTCGTCGATGAGCCTCGGCTGCGCGATCGAGTGGTAGCACCTCGTCGACGACGGCGTGGAGACGGCCGGGTGTGAAGAGACCTGCTCGCACTCGGTCTCGTTCGGCGGTGGGGATGGTGTCGAGGCTCAGCATGCCGACCGTCAACGATCGCCGGAAATTGCGCATCAATGTCGGGCCGATCTCGGCCGGTGGACCTCCGACGACACCGACGACAACAATTCGACCATTGTCGGCAAGCCGTTCCACGAAGTCCGGAAAATGCTGCCCGGCAACGATATCGACGATCACATCGAACGTGTCCGGCCCGCCGCCGTGCCCATCGCGATCCAACACGTGCGTAGCTCCGAACGATCGGAGCTTCGCACCGCGCTCGGCCGAGGACGTCGTGACCGACACCGACGATGCTCCCATGCTCGCGGCCAACTCCACTGCAGCGATGCCGATGCTCCCGCCTGCCCCGCGCACCAGCACCGACTCTCCCGCCGCCAGCCTGGCGCGATCGAGCGCGAAATGCGCTACTGGACCGGCAGATCCGAGCGTGACGGCATCGATACTGGATACGCGCTCGGGCAGTGCCACCACGTCGGCCAGATCGGCGACCGCCTGTTCGGCGTAGCCACCGCCCATGCCGGTGAACGCCCACACCCGTCGCCCCATCCAGCTCGTGTCCACGCCGTCGCCGATATCGGTGATCACACCTGCTATCTCGCTGCCCGGAACGTGTCCGGCACTCAGCCCGAGGGTGCCGAGGGTGCCACGGCGAACGATGGCGTCGACGCCGCCCACTCCGATTGCCTCCGTGCGAATCTGGACCTGCCCAGCCGACGGAACGGGCGTCGGCACGTCCACGACCTGCATGCCATCGGAACTTCCGAACGTCTGTATCGCTATTGCCTTCACATCTGCCTCCGGTCGATTCGAGTTCCGCCGACGTTAGTGGACACCCCCGTCCGTTTACGTAAAGTGAGAGCCATGGTCCAAGAATTGACTCGTCTACGCTCCGATGCCGAGAACAACCGGGACCGCATACTCGAGGTTGCACGCGAGGTGTTCGCCTCGGACGGGCTCGCGGTGTCCATGCGCGAGGTTGCGCGCCGGGCGGACGTCGGCCCCGCCACGCTGTATCGCCGCTTCCCGACCAAGAAGGACTTGATCCTCGAAGCGTTCCTCGCCGAGTTCCGCCTGTGCCGCAACATCGTTGCGAGCGGGTGTGCCGATCCTGACGCGTGGCGCGGGTTGTGCAGCGTGATCGAACAACTCAGTGAACTCAACGCCAGGAATCAGGGATTCACCGAGGCGTTCATGACCGAGTACCCCGGCACCGTCGATCTCTCGACGCATCGCACCGACGCTCTACGCGGGTTCACCGGACTCGCGGCCCGCGCCCAGCGGCAGGGGAAACTGCGATCCGACTTCGTCGTCGACGATCTCGTTCTTTTCCTCAGCGCCAACCGGGGACTCTCGACTCTCTCGACCGAGGACCGCGTCCACGCCGCCCGACGATTCGCGGCCCTGATGATCGACGGACTGCACGCGTCGCCGACCAATCAGACGTTGCCGACCTCGCCCCGACTCGGGCTGAGTCGCATCTAGGCATGGAACGCCGTTCCAGTTGTGGCAGGATCTGCCCATGACGAACACGAAGCCGACATCAGCTCGACGTTCCGATGCTCTGTCGAAAGAGCGCATCGTGCAGGCAGCGATCGAAATGCTCGATGAGGGTGGCACCGATGCTCTGACGTTTCGGACCCTTGCCGCACACCTGTCCACAGGTCCCGGAGCGCTGTATCACCATGTCGGCAACCGGGACGATCTGCTCGCGGCAGCGGCCGAGGCTGTCATGTCATCGGCGTTCGAGCCTCTGCCCGAGAACGAGGCGGCAGAACCGGGTGTTCGCGGCCTGACAATGAGAATGTTCGACGTGATCACCACGAGGCCATGGGTGGCAACACAACTCGCCGCCGCGCCGTGGCAGCCGGCCGTCATGCATCTCTTCGACCGCATCGGAACCGAACTCGACACACACGGAGTTCCCGAAAGTGCGCAATTCGACGCCGCATCCGTCCTTCTGTACCACGTTCTCGGGGTTGCGAGTCAACGCGATGCCGGGATGCAACTGCCCGCAACGGTGACGGACCGCGCGGCATTTCTCGACTCCACGCGCACAGCGGTGACGGACTCCGGCGACTATCCGTTCCTGACCCGCATCGCGTCGCAGTTCGCGGGCCACGACGACCGAGAGCAGTTCCAGGCCGGAGTCGACATCATCCTGGCCGGCATAGACCGAGGTTGAACCGAACGACACTCACCACGCCCGCTCCTGCACTTGACAGTATTGGAACGCTGTTCCATCCTGTGTTGGAACAGTGTTCCAACGACGGGCGGAGACAGCCATGAATACATCCATCTCGATCGTCGGTGCAGGGCTCGGCGGCCTGGTGCTGGCACGGGTACTGCACGTGCACGGAATCGCCGCCACGGTGTACGAGGCCGACTCCGCGGCCGAAGCTCGCACCCAAGGCGGACAGCTCGACATCCACGAGAACGACGGGCAAGCCGCCCTCGCCGCAGCCGGGCTGACCGAGCAGTTCCGCGCCATCATTCACGAGGGAGGCGAAGCGACTCGCGTCCTACGCCCGAACGGTGAGGCCCTGCTCGACGAACCCGACGACGGCACCGGAGGTCGACCGGAGGTACTGCGCGGAGACCTGCGACGCATTCTGCTCGACTCACTGCCGGCCGACACCGTTCAGTGGGGCCATAAGCTCACCTCCGTCCGCCCACTGGGCAATGGCCAACACGAAATCGAGTTCGAGAACGGAGCCACCACGGTCAGCGATCTGCTCGTCGGTGCCGACGGCGCGTGGTCACGAGTCCGATCCCTGCTCTCCGCCGCCGAGCCCGAGTACGTGGGCACCGTCTTCGTCGAGACCTACCTCCACGACGTCGACGTACGCCACCCCGCCACCGCCCGCGCAGTCGGCGGTGGTGCAATGTTCGCCCTCACACCGGGTAAGGGGATCACCGTGCATCGCGAGGCAGGCAACATCCTGCACACGTACGTTCAGCTCAACCGCAGCGCCGACTGGATCGACTCGATCGATTTCTCCGACGCAGCCTCCGCCAAAGCAACGGTCGCAGCCGAGTTCGACGGGTGGGCACCGGAATTGACGGAATTGATCACCGGCGGGGAAACCGCACTGGTTCCCCGCAGGATCTTCACGCTGCCCAACGACCACCACTGGGATCACACTTCGGGGGTGACACTCGTGGGCGACGCCGCACACCTGATGCCGCCATCGGGAGACGGCGCGAATCTGGCAATGTTCGACGGTGCCGAACTCGCTCGCGCGATCTCCGATCACCGCGGCGACATCGACGCAGCCCTGTCGGTGTTCGAGAAGGCCATGTTCACACGAAGTGAAGCGGTGGCCGTGCAGGCACACGAAACACTCCACCTGTGCCTCGGGGAACGATCCCCGTTCGGGCTGATCGACCTGGTCACCGGCGTCAACAACGCGGTGTAATCACTTGTCGCCGAGCATGTTTCTACGCTGCCTGTGGTTGGCGACGTTGATGCGGTTGCCGCACAGACCCGGCATGCAATAGCGCCGTCTCCCGCCGCGACTGACGTCGACGAACACGCCGTTGCACGTCGGTGACGCGCACGCACGGAATCGCTCGAACCCGAGCATCCGCAGCGCGCTCAGCAGGGCGTAGCCCGTGAACACCGTCAGCTCCTGAACCGCCGTCCCGACGCCGTCGGTTGTTGCCTGCCAGCGCCATCCGCTGCCGTCTACTTCGACCAGTTGGACGCGATGCGGAACCGTCGACAGCAGCTCATGCGTGAGGTCGACAATCTCGCCCGGCGAGGAGGCGTCGAGGATCGCTCGGAGGCGCTCGCGGAGAGCCCGGACCTGCTCCAGATCGCGTTCGCCGAGCACTGCCGTGTCGACGCCGTTCTCGACGAGGAACGAGTGCAGGGCATCAGGGTCGCTCAACTGGTCGCCGGCGATCACCCACACCGTCGGTGACGTGTTCACCAGTTCGGTCGCGAACGCGGCACCCTGGGTGTAATCGTCAAAAAGAACTTGCACCCCTTACCTCCTGTCGCTACCGTAACCGAATAAGCTCACTTTACTCCCTTACGGACGGATCTCGGTATGACGACGCGACAGCACTGCAGCTCCACCGCCGACGGCTATGGGCATCCCCTCACCGACGCACTCGCCGACGCACGCGATCACCTGCGCCGAGCTACGACGGCCGCGTCTCGAACACCTCTGGTGGGTGCCGACCTGTACTGGGCACTCGGAGTACTCGGCCAATGCACGTCAGCCGCCAACGACGTCATCGAAAAGATCGGCATCGACGCTGCCGATCAGCTGTCCGGTGGTTCCGCTGCGGACAAATCCGGTGCGACCACGACGACACGCGATACCGCACTGGTCTCCGCGATCCTCGCCCTCGCTACCGCGTCGACCCGCTGCCAGCCGGTGACAGCTGCGGTCACCGATGCGCAGATTGCCGTCACCGACCTCGGTTCAATTCCTCGACGTCATGAGGGTAGTGGCCGATGAATCTCGGCAGAACCGAAGGATGAGATCGGCAGGTAGAGCAGGGACCGAGGCGCGAGCGCAACGCGTGGACGAGGCCCGGGTTGTACTCTGGAGCAACGCTTTTGCCGCTGCGAATGTGCCTCGCTCACTCCACGACGAGATGACGCAGGTTCATGGATCGTCACGCTTCGTCGCCTCCCGGGTTACCGACCCCGCGCACGTTTCACTGTCGTTCACGCTGGAACCCGGTGACCGACCGGCATCGACCTCGAGGAGAGAACGGTTGAGGGTGCGAATAGCCAGCGTGACGAAGGCAAGCGTTCCAGCGATTACCAGGATGTCGTCGACGGTGACGGCGAACACTACGGCGGCTGCCGCCGAAGCTCCCGCCAGCGCGACGGCGACGGAGTGCACGCGTTGCCGCTCAGGGCGACGGGCATACAAGTCTCCTGTGACGTACGCGCCGGTCATCAATAACGCACTTGCTGTTCCGGACAACACCGATGCCTCGATCATGGCCGCCGGTCTTCTACAGGGGCAGCACACCGCAGGACCAGAACGGGTGCTGAAGCATTGTCTCCCGAAAGATCCATCCGGGTAGAGTCTTTCGGCTCACTGTCTACGCTGGAAGGCACGAACATCTAGTTCACGTCAGGGAAGAAGGGGGCGACCGGGAAGCACGGAACGGGTGTGGCGTGGAGGGGGTCGAGTGCGTTGAGAACGTGAAGCCAGACGCGGCGGCTGTACAACGTGGAGAGGTGTTCCGAGCGATCAATATCGCAATCTTGTTGCAAAAGAACGTTGTTCACGTTGGGGCCGTCGAGATATTGCTGGGTGAACGGGGTGACGATCTCGTCGTATTTCGTGATGAGGGTGGTGTATTCGGGTCCGGGTCGGGTGTCGCCGTGGGCGTAGGTCTCCTGCACGACGTCCGATCCGATGGCTTGCTGGGTGAATGCCGGTGCCAGGGCTTCGAGGGTGTCGTAAATGGCTCGCCCGACGGGCGGAATCAGGCTGCGCCCGTACACGACTTCGCTTGCTGTGGTGCCGTGATTACTCGGTGAGATGCCGACGAATTTGTCCACCTTGCCTGCACCGTCGAGAACGTTGATGTAGTAGGCAGGCAGGATCCCGCCACCTTGTGAATGGCCGACCAGGTCCACGTGGCTCGCGCCGGTGTCGGCGAGCACCCGATCCACGGTCGTTGCCAAGGTGCGTCCGGACCTGCGGATGTCGTCGGTTGCTTGAACCGGTGACGTAGAGGCCCAGGCAGGGTTTCCGTAGTTGAACGTGAACACGCAGTAGCCGTTGTTTGCGAGAAACGGAGCACCGGTCTGCCAGGCCAGTGCTTGCGTGGTGGCGGTCGGGTTGATCAGGACCACAGGGTTGGGGTGCGCAGGACTGGGTCGGCACTGCGGATTGTTGGCACCGGGCGGCGCAATGGTGGGAAACAGTGCTGCTGGAACGGCATTGAGGTCGAACGGGACAGGTAGCGGGCCGTCTACGGGTTCCGCGTCGGCGATGCCCGCGGGCGCGATGAGCGCGGCGACCGCAGCTCCGATGACCACGACTGCTCGAGTGCACGTCTTCGGCATGGCAGAGCTCGCTTTCAGATGGCGACTGGTTCGAAAATGTAGGTAAGTCAACTTGTGGCTTCGGAACGTGGCGCGGTCACAGCGGTGGTGCACCGCCCCCGCACAGGGCAGGCCGGTCGGCGGCGAACTGTCGGTACAGAATGTTCAACGGGTGGCTGCGTAGCGCAGGAGCCGCCAGCGGAGGTCGGGATCGAGGTCGGGCACTGTCTGCCGCGTCAGGGTGCGGTGCAGTCGGGCTTTGAAACTGTCGACGTCGAGCCCGAAGCACAACAGGATTTCGGAGGCGTCCGCGCCGCCGTAGGGCTCCCACTTACGGGCGAACTCCAGCACGTTCTGGTCTTCGGTTTGTCGCGGCATCGTCGAACCGGCCTTCGTTCAGGAAGTGCACTGCCTCGGTCCGAGGGAACCGGCCGAATCAGCGGTACTCATGGTCAGATGCGGTCCCGTCGTGATGAGGGCTCGTCATGTCGGGTGTCCCGTTCGCGTCTCGGCGAACAACTAGAGCGAACCCCTGGCGGGCTCTGTCACGCAAGCACAGGAATTCCGTTTACGCTGGTGAACAGAGCTTTCCAACCGGTTTACACACGGAATGTTGATCCAACGTGTCGCACATCACAAGAGGCAGGCGCGGGTAGGTTCATGCGTAAACCTGCGAGTGAGTTCACGCGTAAACCCACCGGTGGCTGTTCAGCCGGCGACGCAGCCTTCCCGGCGAACAAACAGGGTCGCCGTGACCCTGACGGCCGATCGCGCACTTGCGCGACGGGGCGGAGACGCTAATGGGAATGAATGGCCGTCAGCGTCGCTATTGCCGAGGCTGTGACGGCAGTGAGCGCAATCATGACCACTTCGATGTCGGTGGCCGAGGTTCTGCTCAGCACCAGAGCAGCCGCTACCAGAGCCACCACAGCCGCTACCGCAGTCACGACCGCGACGGTATCGCGCGGGTCGAGCCACTCCCGGCGAACGGGAACACGATCGACCACAGTGGACGGCAACGGTCGTGCAATTACCGCGTACACCGACAAGATGATGGCGAAGGCGACATACCCGAGGGCGGCTGCGGACGGAACGGTGGTCGTACCGGGGTCGGCTCGCAGAACGAGCGCGCCGATATCCGACAGTGCTGCTGCAGCGAACGCAGTCGCCAACACCGCCGATCCGAGTATCCGGTGACCGTGAATCATCGGCGACAACGCAGCGATCGCCAACGCGATATCGGCCGCGGGATGAAGTGCGTACAGCAACACCATGGCGTCGCTGCGCAGGTGCAGAATCGACAACAGCAGGATCGAAAGCGCGTAGGGACCGGCAACCAGCACGACCCCGGTGACTGCGTTGTGCCATCGTCTGCGCCATCGGGCCAGGCCGTATCGCTCGGCTCGAATCCACAGAGCCGCCCCGGCACACAGATAGGACGCGACGAAGAACAGATCGAACAGCGGCCCCGTCGGGATCGAACGGTGCATCGGATACCGCTCGACCAGCCAGCTCACACTACCGAGCATCCATGCCAGCGACCCCGCCGTCAGCAACGAAAAGAACACGACATTGAGGCGGTCGCCCGCCCGCGTGAACTCGAGGGCGCGCCGACCGAACAACGCTGCGGCGACCGCGACGAACACCGGTTGCACAAGCTCGGTCAGCATCGACATGCGCCCGCCGTCACCGTTCACGGCTTGCACCACCACCAAACCGACGCCGCCGCAGAACAGCAAACCTGCCCACACCACTAGCCTCATGCGCAGTACCAGAGGTATGGACGAGCCGGTAGTTCCGCTCGTGTCGGGGACGGTCGACGGCAGCTCGGGCCGAGACGCAGCGCGGTCCTCGCCCTGCGCGGAGCTGTCAGCATCAGAGGCATCTACCGCGTCCGGTGGCGCTGCCTCTGCACCCGGATTGGCGGCGCACCACAGTTGCTGTGCCACAGTACGATCGGCGTTCACCGATGCGCAGACCTGCTCGATCACCGCCCACGACAGACCCGCCGACTGGATGGTGAACGCTTTGGCCACCGTGGTGTGGCTGTAGTCGGTCGCTGCGGCGATCGCCCGCAGACTCGGCGAGCCGATAGCCTCGCGCGCCGAGTTCAAGTGGCCGGTCAGATCGGGCGCTTCCCGATCCTCCAGTCCATCAACATCTTCCATCGTGCCTCGCAAAGAACCAGTTCCGAACACTCGACGACCGTCGAGGCCACTGCGACCCACAACGCGCCGGTGATCGTTCCGGCAGGGAAGGTCGAGACAATTACAGCACACTCATTACACTTGGCATTCCATGCGCTGAGAAACTGCAGCGCCTCCGCACGGCGTCCAACACCGGTTCCGGACCACTGGAATGCCACCACGCTGCAGGGATGACCGCCGGTTTCGCTTGGGACTCCAAAAGTGTTGACAATGAATAGCTTTGGCTCGAACTCCGGCTGTTGATAGCGCAGCTACGCCACCCCGTCTCCACCGGCCGACGCATTCAGCCGCCGCAGTCGACCCACCACGCGGCACTCCCCCAAGCTCCGCCAACAGAGGGCGTGATGATTCGTACCTTCTAGTACGTTCTCCTCATGGCTCCGAAGTGGGAACAGGTCCGCGCGAGTAACTACGGCACGATGGGTCGCACCATCCGCGGTGTCGTGCATCGAAGCGATGGATCGCGTCAGCTGGTTCGGCACGAACCGGACACGACGTCGTGGCGTCTGGAAGACGAGTCCGGCGACCCCACGTTCATCGAGAACGCGGACAACAGGTGGTCGCGTGGCGCGGACGGTGTCATGGTCCATGCAGTGAAGAACGCGAACACGTTCTACATGGACATGGGATCACCGGCTCCACTGCTGCGCGCCTACGACATGTTCCCGCCGAGAAGCAATCACGGGTTCGGCGACTCGCGTTTCACCGATCCGACAGCGCCGCAACAGGTCACAGTGCGCGATCGCGACGGGTGGGAAGTAGAAGCCACCGATCCACACTCCACCGAACGGATCACGTATGTGATCGACGCCGAACTGGGAGTCGCCCTGCGGTGGCAATACGGCGACCAGTGGATGGAACTCGAGAACCCTGTCCTGGACGAGGAATTCGACGCGGACCTGTTCCGATGGTCGGGCCCATCACACCAGGCGGACGACGACATGGCCAGAATGCAGCGCGACCAGCAGGAACGAGAACAAGCCCTGGCGAGTATCGCCCGAGCGGTGCCCACCTGGTTGCCGACGACCATCACCACCACACCCCAGTCGGGAGATCCTCGTACAGGCGAACTCATTCTGGCAGTCGAGGGTCATACTGCGTACTTCACGCTGCGCCGCTGGGTCACCGCGATCGGCGAACCCGAGGTGACCTGGCCGAACGATCAGACTCCGGCTCTCCACCGCCAGAGTGTCGGTGAGTGGACCTACGAGATCCGCTCCTATCAGGAGATGCGCCCGGAGGACTGCGAGCGCATCATCGACTCGATTGTGCCCGTCGACCCACCGAACCGCAGCGCCGCAGGCATCGCCGCGGAAATCGCTGCGGAAGAACGAGATCGGCGCGAAGCGGAAATCACCGACATGCTCGGAACGGGCCGTGCACTGGCCGATCACCTCACGGGGGAATCACTGCTGATCCGCACCGACTTCTCCGACGACTCGGCCTGGCGTGAGATCGCGCTCGCCGCCATGGCACCTGTCGACCAGGGCAACGACATGGAGTTCGAGGCCGTATTGACGTGCATCGACAATCGCGATCACGACGGCTGGTCCGTCACCCAACTCCTGCAGGCGTTGGGTGACTCACCGCCGTACTACGTCTTCGTGGTCGACACCGAAACGGTGCACAACCCCGAGCACCCGATCGCCGTCGTCGACACGGGAGTTGACGACCCGGAGCGTCACGGCAAAACGTTTCGAACCGTCCCGTCGGAGATGTGGAGCATCGAGAACAATCTGTCGATCGCCAACATGGATTTCGACGACTTCGCAGGCAGCGCCGACGAAGACGGCGTCTTCCGCGGCTTCCCGGAACCTGCACGACCGGTCGAACAGGTGACGACACAGGATGTGGCCGGGTGGATCGCCGACGATCTGCACACCGACACGCTTCGTCGGTTCCACCGAGAGATCGACGGGTGGAAGTACCCGTACCCGATCGCGCTGTTCGAGGCGGAGATGGCCGAAGTGCACACCCAGTTGCTGGCTGCCGACTACGACAGCCGTACCGACACCGAACTCGTCGGTCACGACGAGTTCGGTGAGGTCGCCGCCCGCGGAGGGCCGGCACTGCACGGCGGTGTGCCCGTGAGCGGCGCATACTGGTCATTTCTGCTCGACATGGAGTCCCGCCGCCCACTGGCTGCCTACCGGCTCGAGTTCCTCCCGCCGACCGATCAACCGGTCCAGGACAGTGACGCATCGTCTTCCGCGGTAGTGGAGGTTCCGTTTATCTCGAACGAGATGGTGTCACTGTCATCGCTCACCGACGACGATGATCTCGTCGACCGCGACGCCGTTCGGCGAGCCGTCGCCGCAGAGGCTGTGCGCCTGCACGGCCCGGACATGGTCGGCAGCGTGGAACCCGCCCTGATGCGAATCCCGCGGCTCGAAGGATTCAGCATCGGATGCTCGGTCCAGATCGGCGGCAAGCCCATGTTCTACGTGGCTGTCGTGACCGCTGTCGACAACGAGTTCATCATCAGGGAAGTACCACCGGAAGGGCTGCGGGTGGTTGCCACACGTCACGATCAGAAATAATCGAACTACGCCATTCATTCAGTGACACAGAAGATTTCAATACTCTGTGACCTCGATGGGATTGTCGATGGATTACCCGTCGCACCTACCGAAGTGCAATGAAGACAGCGCACAGAAGAAACACCGCGGCAGTGATGCGGTCGACTATGCGGCTACCGCCGCGGTCGAGAAAGCGCCGAAGGCGCAGTGCAGCAACACCATAGAGCGTGATGATTGCTGCCATGACAACGACGAGAGCAAGGCTGAGAACCAGGTAGTCCTTCACGTGTACGTGCGTGAGGTCCACGACGCCGGGCAGAAGTGCCACGTAGAAGCCGATTGCTACAGGGTTGGACATGGTGAGCACGATTCCGAGGGCGAAACTGCGTGCCCGGCGGGAGGCCCCCGGGTGCGTCGCTGCCCCGGCCGTCCTCCACTTTTTCACGGCGAGACAGCAGAGGTAGATCGCACCGGCCCAGGTGATGACGCGTAGCACCGGCTCGTAGGCCGTAGTAGCGGCGGCGAGGCCGGCCATTGCCACACCGAGGAGAGCCAGCTTTCCAACGATGATGCCGACGGCCAGACCGGACACGCCCCGGAGCCCGGCGTCGAGAGACCGAGCCATGACCGCGACGACCTCTGGACCCGGGGTGGCAGCAGATGCCGCGAACGCCGCGGCGAACAGAGCGACATCGACGACGCCGATCACCGCTTGTCACTGCTCACCGAGGTGGGTGTGCGCCGTGGTGTCGACGTCATCGGCAGAGGGTGATCGCCGAGCCATTCGAGCACCGTGTGGGCATGGCGGTCCGGCGGGAACACGGGGTAGAACACGTGCTCGATGATCCCCCCGGTAATGACGAGAGCAAGCCGGCGGTAGACCGTGAGATCTTCGGTGCCGAACGTCGGTAGGCCGATCGCGGCGTGCAAGATCAGCTGAGTGTCTGTGAGCAGCGGGTAGGGCAATCGCAGTGCCTGAGCCAACTGCGTCTGATATTCGACCGGTTGGCTCGACAGACCGAAGACCGCGTCGATACCGGCCTGCACCAGCTCTGCGTAATGGTCGCGCATGTCGCAGTTGTGCGGGCTGCAACCGCGCGCACCGGGGATGGCGTCCCAGCCGTCGGGCATGTCCTGTCCTGGTGCGCCGGTCATCGGGAACACGTAGACCAGGACACGCCCGGTACCGACCGCGGCGAGATCGACGAGGGTGCCGTCGGTGGACGGCAACCGAGTGATGGGCATAGCCATCCCGGGCAGGTGATCGGTCGCTCCATCGTCGCGCGGGGCGGTGAGGTCGGCTGGCAGCGGCGCGAGATCGGGGTTGTGCGCGTCGACGGAGGCCCACTCGTCTGCCATCCGCGTACTGGCCTCTGCGAGGTTTGCGACCAGCGCAGCGCGTTGGCGGTCGAGGTGGCCGATCGCCTGGTCGAGTCGTTCGATCGCCCGGCGATACCCGGACAGTGAAGCGGGGCAGGCGTCTGCGTGCGGGCCGCCGGCGTTGAGGCAGTCGACGAACGGTGCCATCTCTGCCAGTGGAATTCCGAGTGCGTTGAGTCGGTGGATCTGCGCGACGACCTGGACCTGGTGGCGGTCGTACATGCGGTAGCCGTTCGCGGCGCGTGTTGGGACGACGAGTTCCAATGCCTCGTAACCACGCAACGCCTTCGATGAGGCACCCGTCTCGGCGGTCACTTCTCCCGCTCGTAGCAGCTCTTCCATCCCCGTACCGTAAACCCGGCCCCCAGGGGACAGGTCAAATGCGATCCCAGGGATCGGCAGACTCACCTCAGCCGCTCGTGCACCTCACGTGAGGTCAGCGGTGACGGGTGGCGTCGAGACTGCCGAGGAGGGAGAGCGCATCCGCGCTCGGTGACCCGACCGGCGCGGTGGCGACGATCAGTTGTTGTCCAGGAGCGTCTCGAACCTCGAACGTTTGGTACGTCAGATCCAGTCGGCCGACCTCGGGGTGTTCGATTCTTTTCTTCGTGATGCCCAGACCGGCGACCTCGTGGGCGTCCCACAGTGTCGAGAATTCCGGACTTCGGCGTCGAAGAAATTCGACCAGCGGTGCGACCTCGGGGTGCGTGGGGGTGAAACCCGCCGAGAATCGTAGGCCGCTGATCGTCGCTCGTGCGATCACAATCCAGTCGAGGTAGTAGAGCCGTGCTGCTGGGTCGAGGAAGAGATATTCGACAGGCCGGTCGTACTGATCGGCACCGATGAGCGCGGTGGCAATCCTGTTCGACGACAACACCCGGAAGCCCGAATTGACAACGTATGCAGCAGCATTGGAAACATTGTCCATCATCTGTTGCAGGTCGGTACTCACCGCCTCGTCGACGACGAATGCCGCCGAGGACGTCAACCTGGCGAGGCGGTAGGCATGGGCGCGACCGTCTGCGCCGAGCATCAGCGCCGCGCAGATCGTGTTCATCACCTGGGCCGACGGGGTCCGTTCGCGGCCTTGTTCGAGGCGGGCGTAGTAGTCGACGCTGACCCCCGCCAGCACGGCGACTTCTTCGCGTCGAAGCCCCGCAACCCGCCGTGCGCCGACGTCGGGGAGCCCGACCTCGGCCGGGGTGACCCGGGCACGCTGCGCACGAAGGTAATCGCCCAAGCGGTTGTCCTCTGTCATCACTCGACGCTACTGCCTACGCGACCGCGCCGTCGGGCCGGAGTCATTGGACGCGTTCGGTGTTGATCATGTCGAATCGGCTGCACAGGCCGCCGTCGAAGGTCACCGTCCATGTGTTGTCGAAATCGCCGAGTTCGGCGTAGTGGCCGACGCCGGTGATGGTCGCGCAATTGCCGGCAATCGAGGAAGTGGCCCACTCGAAGGTCCAACCACCGCTCTGCCACTGCCACCGACTGCGCCATCCGGTGACGATGGCGTCGCGCCCGATCCAAGCTGTCTCGTAGGGCTTTTCGTGATACTCGGCCGTCTCGGTGAACAGTGCCGCAATGTCGTTCGGATCGTTGGTCGTCCATGCGTGCAGGTAGGCCTGCACCCATTCGTCTATCTGCGCCTGGGGCATGGTCGTTGCAGTTGTCATGCGCTCAGTGTGGGTCGAATGCACGGGATCAGGAAGGGTGCAGTACTCCCTGCTCGGCACACCCTTCCTGCCATGGCAGGTGCCACGTTGACTTCGTGGTGACGGCGGACGAACGCCGACCCGATCGAAGGAGCGCCATGAATATCGTCTTGATCACCGGAGGTAGCCGCGGAATCGGAGCGGCAACCGCACTCGAATGCGCACGCCGAGGGCTCGGTGTGGTTCTGACCTACAACAACAATCCGGCCGCCGCGGAGGCCGTCGTCGCCCGCATCACCGAAACCGGGGGAACTGCGGTGGCAATGAAACTCGACGTCACCGACAGCGCAACATTCTCCGCCTTCCACGACTCCCTGCACACCGCATTGCAGACCACCTGGGACCGCACGACGTTCGACTACCTGGTCAACAACGCCGGCTACGGTCTCTACCATCCGATCGGAACCGTGACCGAGCAGCAATTCGACGACCTGTTCAAGGTTCATCTCCGCGGCCCGTTCTTCCTCACCCAGACACTCCTGCCTCTCATTGCCGACGGCGGTCACATCGTCAATCTGGTCAGTGCCACGTCGAGGGTGGCCACCGCCGGGGTCGCGCCGTACGCCAGTTTCAAAGGCGGCCTGGAAGTATTGACGCGGTATCTCGCCAAGGAGCTCGGGCCCCGGCGTATCCGGGCCAATTCCGTTGCACCGGGACCGATCCGAACAGAACTCGGCGGCGGCTTGAACGACGAGTTCGAGACCTTACTGGCGTCGCAGACCGCTCTGGGGCGCGTCGGCGAACCCGAGGACGTGGCCGTAGCAATTGCCGGCCTGCTCTCGGACGACAGTCGGTGGATCAACGCGCAATCGATCGAACTCGCGGGCGGCTACATGATCTGACCCTCGGGCCCCCGCCGAAGCCGCAACCCCACGGTTCTTCGACGACCATTCGGACAAGCAACGGTAAGAGAGTACACCCGAATTATGTTCAACAGCACAGTAATTGACGCAGACGCTGCGGGGTCTAGCCTCGACCGCATGGCGAAGACATGGATCTGCAGCGGCTGCGGACTCGAACACCCCGCATCACCGGATGCGCCACCCTTGGACGGCTGCGTCCTGAATCTCGGGCCGGTGTCCGATGAGGAACTCGGCGATCTGGGTCCGCACACCCGCCGATGGCTGACATTCGACGACCTAGCGGAGCAACCACACACCCTCGACTATCGCGATCATGGGCAGGGTGTGCACAGCTTTCGGCGCGCGCCCCGCCTCGGCATCGGGCAGTGGTCGTTCCTGGTGACGACTCCGCAGGGCAACCTGTTGTGGGATCCGCCTGCGTATATCGATGACGAAATCGAGACCCTGGTGTCGGGGCTCGGCGGCGTGGCCGTCATCGCCACCAGTCATCCACATATGTTTGCGGCTCAGGTGAGTTGGAGTCACGCGTTCGGGCGGGCACAGGTGTTGGTCAACGAGCAGGGCAAACAGTGGCTGCCTCGCACCGACGATGTCATCGAAACCTGGGACGGTGAGGTACAACCCCTACCCGGTGTCCGCATCATTCGGCTCGGTGGCCACATGCCCTCGAGCGCAGTCGCTCTCACCACCGGAGGTAGTCTGCTGGTCGGAGATACCGTGGCCGGTAGTCTCGACCCCGAGTGGCTCTCCTTCCAACGCAACTATCCGCGGCACGTGCCACTGTCTGCCGGCACCGTGCAGCGGCTCGTCGACGACCTCGAAGCCCTCGACTTCGATCGGCTCTACACACTCGGCGGCGACGCCATCGAACGTGACGCCCACACCGTGTTCAGGAATTCGGCACGACGCCACATCCGATGGGTCAGTGGCGAATTCGACCACCTGACCTGACGGGAATAGCCCCATCCCGACGGGGCGGGAACGAACAGATCTCGAGAATTCAGACGGCAGTAGCCGAGATCGTTGTCTGCAGCCCAGCATCGATGCTGTCCATGGTCGACGCGAAGGCTTGCGTCATGTCGATATCGAGTCGGTCGGAGAGGACGAAGATCCACCACAGGCACTCGGCGAGTTTGTGTTTCAGTTGGTCGTCGACGTCACCGTCGATATCCCAGGTGCCGTCGTGTGCGAGTATCAGCCGACCGATGGTGCCGACGTCGTTGGTGAATCCGAGCATCAGTTCGTGCATCGACCACACCTTGCCGTTGAAGCGCTGTTCGAGAATTTCGTAGAGTGCCCGGACTTCGAGGGCGCGGTCTTGCGCGGAGTCGAGATTTACCGGACTTGTCGAGTCTGCAGTAGATGCCATGCCGGCGACGCTATAGCCGATCATCTCTCCGGAAGAAGGGTGTAACGCACCCTCCTCGACCTTCGGTCATGATGTACCGGTGCCGACTACCGATCCCTTCCACGCCCTCGTTCTGATGAACGCAGTGTTCGCGTCGGCCGCATGGTGTCTCGCCAAGCCTTCGTGGCCCGGAGCGATCTCGCTGGTTGTTGCCTCCATTCTGTGGCTGTTCTTCAACGGGCCCATCGAAGGTGCAGTGTTGTACGTGGTCGACGCAGACAGGGGGTTGACCGAATCCGATTTCCTCACTGTTGCCGGGGTGATCCTGGCTGGGGTGACTGTTGCAAGGGTCCGGCGCATCCAGCGGCCGGACGTCGACTCCTGAGCGTCTGGTGCGGCTCGTCCGCGATGTAGTACTTCAGATGGATGCGCTCTCGAGTACCCGGTGATTGACTCTCTCCCGTGAGTCGTCCGATGAGTGTGTCCGTCACCCGAAACCACTGGCCGATCGTTGCATTGGCATGCGGCGGGGCGGCGTTGGTGGCCGCGTTCGTGCTCGGCCCAGCCGCGTTGCTGCGCGGACGCTATCCGCAGTTTCAGGATCAATCAGTCATGAGTGAGCTGCTCGGCCGCGGCCTGGTCGAATACTGGGGCAGCGGCGTCCGCACATACCCTCCCGGCTTGGCGGAGATGGTGGACTACTGGTTCGAGTGGCACGCGATCAAGATCGTCATCTCGGTGCTGCTGACCGTGGTTCTGGGTCTGCTCGCGGCGACTCTGTGGCGGCGATCTCTGACAGCCGGCGTCGGTTACGCGGTTGCTGCGGCCACTACGACTGTGCTGTCACTGTTTTCGGTGTTCGTGGCCGTGCTCAACATCCAGTCGACGGTCGCACCCGTGGTAGCACTGCTTCCGATGCTCTCCGCTGACAATGCGGACGGGCAGACAGCGCAGTCTCTGATCGAGAACGGGGTGCAGAGCGGAGACTCCCGGCCGCCTCTGCTCGAGCTGCTCACACAGGTCGAGCACTACAACTGGGCGGTGATCGTCGCTACCGCCGTGGTGATCGCAATAGTCGCTACCGGAACCGTGATCGCCTTCCGACGCTACAGATCGGCGGACGGTGCTCACCGTCGAATGTTCGTCGTCGTCGGATCACTGGGTGCAGTGATGACGATAGCGATGGCGCTGCTGTTCGTCGCGGCCGTCGTTGCTGTCGTCGATCCAGGCGAAGCCCTGCTCGGCGCTGTCGGCCTCTGACTCTATTGCCGGCTGCGTTCGCGAGCACGCGCACGAAATTGGCCGAGCGCGAGGACGATCAACGCGACTCCTAACAGGGTGAGGGGAACTTGAGCGCGGGGAGCATCGATGTCGAGTACGACGATCTGCCACACCACCCAGCCGATGGTCACCAACCCTTCGCACGCGACAAACACCGCAGCTTCGGAGGCGTCGACGAGCACGGCGGCCACACAGATCAACGGTCCGAGTCCGAGAAAGAACAACACGAACAACCCGGATATGCGGTAATCCCAGGTATGCCACGACGGGAGCATCCCGACATTCAAGCCCAATGACCGCCCGGTGGGATCCGAGGTCAACGACACTCCGTTGAACGTCCCGGCTGCACCCAACAGGATCAGCAGCGCCACCGTCGAGAGCTTGTTCACGGTGACGTCATGTGTTGGTCGTCCTTCGGTCGTGGCCGCCGCACCCCGGCGTAGATGTGATCCTGCCAGAACGAGGCCGCTCGGTCTTGTTCTATCCGAGAAAGCACTATGCGACACTCACCGTATGAGCATCAAGCTCGAAAACGTCGGCATCGCCGTCCGCGACATCGAAGCCACGATCGACTTCTTCACCGAGCTCGGCCTCACGGTCCTCGGCCGCGACACGGTCAAAGGTGAGTGGGCAGACACCGCCGTCGGTCTCGACGGCAACCACGCCAAGATCGCAGTGTTGCAAACCCCGGACGGCCTCGGGCGTATCGAGCTGTTCGAGTACATCCACCCCGACGCCATCGAGACGACGCCGACGCTGCCCAACGAAATCGGCATGCATCGCATCGCCTTCTCGGTCGACGACATCGACGCCGCTCTGGCGATCGCAGCCCGCCACGGTTACTTTCCCCTGCGAGGCGTGGCCGATTACGAGGGCGTCTACAAGCTCACCTACCTCCGCGGGCCGAGCGACATTCTTCTGATGTTCGCCCAATCGCTTTCGACTCCCGACAGCTAGGTCACCGCATTGGCGGCTCGAACAACCGCGTCGAGGGTGGCAGACAGGACGGAGCGATCGATCCCTGCCGCCCACTCGGAGCCTGCGGCAGTGCGATATTCGAGCATCGTGACGGCATCACTGTCGTTGCCGGCTCGCACACTGGTCTGGGTCAGGCCGAGAATCTCCACATGACGGCCGTGGGCGGCCAATGCTTCGACGAGTGCCTCGACCGGGCCCACTCCCCCGTGTGACATGCTGAAGGACGTGCCATCGATCTTCAGTGTGACGCAGGTGTCGGCGGAACCGTTGTTTTCGTGAGAGTCGAAGCCGATCAGCGTCACATCCGCGTCGTCGATATCGATGTACTCCGCCCTGAAGATGTCCCAGAGCTGCTCGGCCGACAGTTCGGTACCGATCGAATCGGTGCGGGCCTGCACGTGCCGGGCGAGGTCGATCTGAAGGCGACGCGGGAGTTCGATGCCGTAGCCGGTTTCCAGAAGATAGGCGATTCCTCCCTTGCCCGATTGCGAATTCACTCGAATGACAGCGTCGTACGAGCGACCGATGTCGTTGGGGTCGATCGGCAGATACGGCACCCGCCATTCGATCTCGCCCTCGGAGCGACCTTCGCTCAGCGCCCGCGTGCGGTGCTCGGAGAAACCCTTCTTGATGGCGTCCTGGTGCGTACCACTGAAGGCGGTGTGCACCAGATCGCCCACATACGGATGCCGAGGATGGATCTCGAGCTGGTTGCAGTATTCGACGGTGCGGCGAATCTGGTCGATGTCGGAGAAGTCGATCATGGGATCGATACCCTGTGCATGCAAATTGAGTGCGAGAGTGGCGATATCGACGTTTCCGGTGCGTTCACCGTTGCCGAACACACAACCCTCCACCCGTTGCGCACCGGCCAGGACTGCCAGCTCCGCACAGGCAATTCCCGTGCCGCGGTCGTTGTGCGGATGCACCGAGAGGATCACGCTGTCGCGGCGCGCAAGGTTGTCGTTCATGTACTCGATCTGGTCTGCATAGACATTCGGTGTCGCCACTTCCACGGTGGCAGGCAGATTCAGGATGACCGGCCGCTGCTGCGTCGCGTCCCACAGAGTCGTGACGGCATCGCAGACGTCGAGTACATAGTCGGGTTCGGTGAGATTGAAGACCTCGGGTGAGAATTCGAACCGCACGTTGGGCAGGTCGCCGGCAAGTTCGAGGACGTCGGCCGCACCCGAAAGTATCAGTGAGCGAAGCTCGTTGGCCTCACGGCCGAGTACTACCTCACGCCACGTCGGAGCGGTGGCGGTGTACATGTGGATCACGACGTCGTTGGTGATGCCGCGAATCGATTCCACTGTTCGCTCGATCAGGTCACGTCGAGCCGGGGTGAAGACCACCACGGTCACGTCGTCGGGTGCGAGATCGGTGTGGGCAAGCAGTCGCACGAAATCGAAATCGGTCTGCGACGCCGACGGATAGCCGACTTCGATTTCCTTGTAGCCCATGGCAACCATCAACTCGAAGAACTGCTTCTTACGAACAGGATCCATCGGCTCGGGAAGGGCTTGGTTACCGTCGCGGAGATCGACAGGCACCCACAGCGGTGCCTCGGTCAGCCGTCGGTCCGGCCAGCGACGTTCCGTCAGCGGGATGTCGACCTTCGAGTAGACGTCACGGTAACGATGTGACGGCATCTGGGAGTGCCGCTGCCGATTCCATGTGGGCGCATCGGAGGGGACGGGACCAGCGGGAGTGGACAGGGTGGGAAATGCAGACATGGTGGAGGTACCTGTTCTGATCGGACGGTGAGGCGAACCGGCAGGCATCGGGCTCCACGACGGGGTTGCCGGTCCTGGCTATTCCCCGTCGTGGCCGATAAGGAGAAGGCCCGTGAATGTGCGCATGCGAGCAATGTAGCACCACTCCTCAGACAAGCTGAGGAGTAGGGTTCCGGTGTGAGTGCGATACGCCGAACATCCTTGGCCGATCAGGCCGCCGAACTGCTGCTTGCCCGAATTCAGTCCGGCGAGTGGCCGGTCGGCACCAAACTGCCAGGTGAAACCACCCTTGCCCCCATGTTCGACGTCGGTCGATCGACGATGCGCGAGGCCATCAGGCAACTGGCGGGGCGCGGAATTCTCGTCACCAGGCAGGGCTCCGGAGTCTTCGTCGAATCACTCGACGAGGCACGTACGGAATGGGACCGAGTTCTACAGCGGGTTCACATCACCGCAGTCCTCGAAGCCCGCCTCGCGATCGAAGGTGAGGCCGCCGCCCTCTCCGCAACCAGACGCACCCCCACCGATCTCGACACCATTCGCAGCTCACTCGAAACGCGCAATACGACTCGTAGCGACGCAGTCGATTTGGTGAACGCGGACATGGCTTTTCACCGCTCCATCGTGGTCGCGTCACACAACGACATTCTGCTCGAACTCTTCGACTCCATGGCACCACGTCTTTGCGACGCCATGATCGACATGTTGCGAATCGCCGGATCCTTCGGCGACGATGCAGACCACGACACGCACGCAGACGTCGTCGAGGCAATCGCGGAACGCGATTCACAACGAGCTCACGCCCTCACACGCACGCACCTGCTGGACTTGTCGGACTCGATGAACCCGTCGACGTAACAGGCCGAGGCGGAGGGAGGAACAAGGTGTATCCGGGATGGGACTACGTGCGGAGCAACAGCTTGGTGTGGCGATTACCCTTGTACGCGGACACGATTGTCCCTGAAGGCAATCCCCCGTTCGAGCCACCCGTTGCGTGGACAAGCGCACTCGACGCCGTTGCACGTGACCTCGAGTGCCTTCGATTCGGGCGTGAAGTGAACATGCGCCCACTCGTATGGGAGTTCGAGATCACGCCCCAATACTGCGTGATCATCGGGTGGGCCGGAGCCGAGGGCATGGGAGGTTTTGGCCGAGGCGACGGCATGTCGATGGATTCGACCTATCCCGACGCGGCCGTATGGGTGGCAGAGACAGTACAAACGGAGTTGGCCGGGTACGAATTCGTACAGTGGCCGAGCCACGGCAAGCACTTACTGAAGCCGTCCGCCCACTCGAACGGCCCGCGATGGATAGATCCGCACGACAACACCGTGGTGGCCGATATCGGATCCCTCTGCATTCCCTGAAGACTCTTCACACAGGGTTGAGTCTTGTTCGCAGCAAACAGAATTCATTACCTTCAGGATCGGCGAGAACGTGCCACGACTCCTGGCCGGTCTGACCGATCTGCACTCGTCGTGCGCCGAGGGTAAGAAGTCGCTCGAGTTCGGCGTCCTGTTCCCGGTCGGTTGCGCTCACGTCGATGTGCAAGCGAGGCTTCGACTTTTCGGGATTCTCGTTGCGACTGAGGATGATGGTCGGCTGCGACCCTCCGAACCCGTCGCGCGCACCGATCTCCACGGAACCGTCGTCCTCCCGGTCCAATACGACGAAGTCCAACACCTCACACCAGAACGTGGCCAAGGCCTCGGGATCGCGACATTCGAGCACGAGTTCACTGATTCGACATGCCATGGCGCGAATCTACACCTGGCACGGGGTCGAAAGTGCGTTGACGACCGACCTCCGCCAAAGACCTTTGTTTTCATCGGAATTGCCCGGGTATGCGCCCTGGATGGCCGAACACGCTACCGAACCCGCACCCACCGAAGCAGATCCCGACGATCCCCGTAAGGCGGATTCACCGGCGGATCTGACCAAGCCGTCGTGGATCTACGTACTGAAGAAGACCGCACGTGAGTTCTCCCGAGACCAGTGCACCGACCTCGCAGCCGCGCTGACCTACTACGCCGTGCTCTCGCTCTTCCCCGCGATTCTGGCCATCGTGTCGTTGCTGGGCGTATTCGGTCAAGGGCAGGCCACAGTCGACGGAGTACTGCAGATCGTCGGCGATCTCGGACCCCAATCGGCGGTCGACACCCTGCGTGAGCCCATCGAACAGCTCGTCCAGGCACCTACCGCGGGCGTCGCGTTGATCATCGGTATCGCCGGTGCGCTGTGGTCTGCGTCCGGCTACGTCGGCGCATTCGGCCGCGCGATGAACCGCATGTACGAGGTGGACGAGGGCAGGCCCATCTGGAAGCTGCGTCCGGTGATGCTCCTGGTCACGCTCGTCGCTCTCGTACTCATCGCACTCGCCGCCGTCATGCTGGCGATCAGTGGGCCCGTGGCGAAAGCAGTGGGCGACGCCGTCGGACTCGGCGATACCGCATTGACGATCTGGAACATCGCGCGCTGGCCGCTGGTGCTGATCGTTGTAGTGCTCGCCGTCGCGATTCTGTACTACGCAACACCGAATGTGCAGCAGCCCAAGTTCAAATGGATCAGTTCCGGTGCCGCCGTCGGCATCATCGTGTGGATTCTGGCCACCGTCGCGTTCGGTTTCTACGTCGCGAACTTCTCCAGCTACAACAAGACCTACGGCTCACTCGCTGGAGCCATCGTGTTCCTGTTGTGGCTCTGGATCACCAACTTGGCCTTGCTGTTCGGAGCCGAGCTGGACTCCGAACTCGAACGTGGTCGTCAACTCCAAGCAGGCATCGTCGCCGAGAAGCGATTGCAACTGCCGCCCCGGGACACCCGCGTGTCGGACAAGAACGACGAGAAGGATGCGCAGGCCGTCGAGCAGGGCCGCCGGCTGCGGGAGGAACACAACCCGGAACAGTGAGCTCGGCGGCAGGGCTAGACTTCGCGACGCCGTGCCCGACCACCTTTGGAGTCTCCACATGCCCAAGCTGAAGACCGTCAGCGAATTCACCGGCAAATGGTTTGCCCTGATCGTCGTTGCGGCGGGCGCTCTGGCCCTGATCACCCCCGACACGTTCAGTGGCGGCACACCGGCAGTTCCGTGGTTGTTGTCGGTCATCATGCTCGGCATGGGAATGACGTTGCGGCTCTCCGACTTTGCCGTAGTGGCCCGTCGACCATGGGCACTGCTACTCGGCGTTGCCGCGCAGTTCATCGCGATGCCCCTACTCGGACTGGGCATTGCCAACGTGCTCGGGCTCTCCGCTGCGCTCACTGCCGGAATGGTGTTGGTCGGATCTGCCCCGGGCGGTACCGCGTCCAATGTGATGGTCTACCTGGCCAAAGGTGACACCGCACTGTCGGTGGCGATGACCTCGGTGTCGACCTTGCTCGCACCGATACTCACGCCTCTGCTGGTGCTGTGGCTCGCCGGTGAGTATCTGCCGGTCGACGCAGGTGGACTGTTCGTATCGATCCTGCAAATAGTTCTGGTACCCGTCGTACTCGGAGTTGTACTGCGCCTGCTGTTTCCGAAGATCATCGACCGCATGCTCGATGCCTTGCCCCTGATCTCGGTCGCCGGAATCACCGCCGTCGTCGTCCTCGTCGTGGCCGCCAGCGCGCCGACGCTGCTCTCGATCGGTGCCCTCATCGTCGTGGCCGTCGTGCTGCACAATTCGCTCGGACTCGCCGTCGGCTACGGCATCGGCAAGGCGTGCGGACTCGATGTCGCCAGCCGGCGTGCCATCAGTATCGAAGTGGGAATGCAGAACTCAGGGTTGGCGGCGGCATTGGCATCGGTGCATTTCAGTCCCGCAGCAGCTCTGCCTGCAGCCATCTTCTCGGTGTGGCACAACGTGTCCGGATCACTTCTCGCCAGCTACTGGTCCCGGCGATCGATCGAACCGCGGCCGGCCGAGCGCGCACCGGAGTCGACACACACGACGACCGAGTAGGGCCTGCACGCTGGATTACACACAGAATCCGGTGTAGCTGACCGCGCTGAGCGCGGTGAGCTGCACCGGATTTTTCAGTTCTGCTCCGCGGAATTCCCTTACGCAGGTTCAGTGCCATCGGCGTAGATTCCTTGCGTTATGTGCACTCGCTATGCAATATTTGCGTCACGCTCAGCGTCCGCCGAGCTCAACGTCGAGGAGGCCCCATGATCACAGTGACCAGTGCCGCGGGTGGTGTCGGCCGCTTGCTCGTTCGACAGCTCGCCACGCAGAAAGTGCCGGTTCGGGCGGTAGTCAAGAACACAGCGCAAGCGGAGACCACCCGCAAGGACGGAGCGACCGAGGTCGTCGTCGGTGACCTCCGGTCTCAGGACACGCTCCATACCGCCCTGGCGGGGACCGACATCCTTTACCACGCTGCACCGACGCAGATCATCGACGAAAAGCCGATCATCGATCACCTGATTGCAGTGGGACCGGCAAGCGGGTTGAAGCACATAGTTTTCCATTCCGTAATCCACCCGAACCTGCATCAACTGACGCACCATCACCAAAAGGACATCGCCGAAGGGATGCTGCGAGACAGTGGAATTCCCACTACGGTGCTCAGGCCGTCGCACTACATGCAGAACTACTTGGAAGTGTGGGAATTTCTGCAGGCCGGAGTGATGCCCTACCCGGTGTCACCGGACAGCGTCATGGGCGTTGTCGATGTAGCCGACGTCGCCGAAGCGGCCGCGAACATCCTGATAGACCCATCGCCGCACACGGGTCGCGTCTACGACCTGTCCACCGTCGAGCTCACGCGTCACGAGATGGCAGAGATCTGGTCCGATGTGCTCGGCCACAAGGTAACTGCCATTCGGATCCCGCCGTCGTCGCTGACGAACTCACTGACGGTGCTGCCTGCGCTCGCCTCGGTCGTCGGACACGCGTTGCTCTCGACGAAACTGAAGTCTGTCGGCCACCTCGTTCGTGGTGCCCAGGCAGCGTCCAATCCGCGTGACATGAAGAACTGGCCCGCCGACGCACGCACGGCATACCGCACGATGATGACCCACTACGACGGCCACGGCCTACCGGCAGGAGACCTGAAAGTTCTCCCGACGCTGCTCGGCCACGCGCCCACGTCGTACGAACAGTTCGCACGACGCTCGGCCGCCGAGCTCGGGCGGTCGGATCGATGATCCGCCGAGGCCCTCACTACCGTCCCGGCCGGTCGTTGGTCACCGGCGCGAGTTCCGGAATCGGTGCCGAGTTCGCCCGGGCGCTGGCCGCACGAGGGTCCGATCTCGTACTCGTCGCACGGCGAGAAGACCGACTGACCGCTCTGGCAAAGGAGCTCGAGCAGGCATACGGAATCCATTGCCGCACAGTGGCCTGGGACCTGTCGGAAAAATCGAGTGGCCGCCTCTTGCGTGAATTGGTGCCCGAGCAGATCGATCTCGTCGTCAACAATGCGGGGTTCGCCGTACAGGGACCCTTCGCAGACGGCAATGCCGATGACTTCGAACGTCTTGTCGCCGTCGACATCCGCGCTGTCGTGGACATCTGCTCGGCGTTCCTCCCGGACATGATCGACCGCAGGGACGGGAACATCGTCAACGTGGCCAGCACGACTGCTTTCCAGCCCGTACCGTCGCTCGCTGTGTACGCGGCCGCCAAAGCCTTCGTCCTGAGCTTCAGTCAGTCCCTGTGGTACGAATCGGCACAGAACGGAGTCAGAGTGTTCGCACTCAACCCTGGCCCGACCCGCACCGAATTCTTCGATGTCATCGGAAACTCCGCCGCAGCGACCGGTACCTACCAAACACCGAACGAGGTCGTGGCCACTGCAATGCGCGCACTCGATGCGAAAAGATCTCGACCGCAGGTGATCTCGGGCCGGCGAAACACCGTTCAAGCCATCGCGGCGGGTCTCGTCCCCGCGCGGATTCTCTTGCCCGCCCTCGATCGCATGCTTCGCTAGTTCGACTCCGAACGCGACATTTTCCCGACTTTCCCACCGAAATGTAGTGTCACGAACATGGCCAGGGTCTCCAGATTCACACTCGCCGATCGGCAGGCAGCGGTAGCGCGCGCCTTCGGTGGTGCCGAAACCCCAGCGGCCGTAGCGACGTCGCTGGGCATCCACACCACTACGCTCTATCGCTGGGCCGGGTCGTCGCCCACCGACGATCCAGGGCCCGCACCGGCCAGACTGGTCGAGGCCACCCAGGAACTGCTGCGTCACGACGACTACGCAGACATCACGATCGAAACCGTCGCTGCTCGCTGCGGTCTCGCACCGAGAACCGCATATCACCACTTCCCCACCAAACGTGAGCTCTTCCAAGCCGCAGTCGACGACGCCGCTAGCGTGCTGATAGACCGTATTCACGACAGGTCGGTTGCGACCACGTGGCCGGACACCCCACTCGAGCAATTGCAGACATTTCTTCGCATCGCGGCCGCGAGCATCTACGACACCCCGCGTACCCATGTGCTGTTCCGCAATCTCGGAGTACCGAGATCCGAGGGCTCGGCAGAACGCTGGCACGACAGTTTCGTCGACGCGATCGCCCAGCTACTGAGTGCCGCCGCAGAGGCCGGTCAAATCGACCGCGACACAGACATCGTCGCTGCCGCCCACCTGATCACCGGTGCGATGCGAGGGATACACAGAGCAGTATTCGAGGGCGCGGACGCTGGCACTGCGTTGAGCCTGGTCGAGAGAGTTCACTTGTTGGTCCCACCGCGCTGACATTCGGTGTGGGCCGATGCCGCGTGGAGCCCATAATACCGCTCGACGTGCGAGAATTGTCCGGTCCACGAGCAGGCCGTTCGACAAAGTTGGGGAGCATCATGACCGGTCCGGTTACCCAAGGAAGCGCGATGAAGCGGCGCAATCCCGTTGTCGTCTGGATCCTGTTGCCGCTCATCACTCTCGGCATCTACCACTTCGTCTGGTACTACCTCATTCACCGCGAGATGGCAGACTTCGACCGTCTGAAGGTCAACGCACCCGTCGCCGGGCCACTGCTGGTTCTACTGCTGCTCGGCTGGACGATCATCGCGCCGCTGATCAGCTACTACAACACCGGAAACCGCATCGCCGACGCCCAACGTGCGGCCGGCCTCCAGCCGACGTGCAGCTCGATCGTCGGGCTTCTACTCACGTTCGTGTTCGGCTTGCAGAGCCTCTACTACCAGCTGGAACTGAACAAGATCACGGCGCGATACAACGACGCCGCACCGGGAACCGTTGTGCCGCTTGCGGTGTGACGATCGAGATCAACACTGACGAAACGTACCAATGCCTTCCCTCCACCATGCTCCGCTTGCCGGCGTAGAGCCGAGCACGCTGTACCGAATCATGGCGCTTCGCGTTGCAGTGTTCGTGCACGAGCAGAAGATCGTCGATGAGGTCGAACTCGACGGCGCAGACCTACTGGCGACAACGGAGTTGTTCTGGATACAGGACGAACACGGAGAGGTCTTGGCTACCCTCCGCGTCCTCGTCGAGGACACGGTCCACATCGGCCGCGTCGCGACCGCGGTCGAGGGGCGTGGCCGCGGCTATGCCGGCGAACTCGTCGAGGCGGCACTGAAGGCATACCCCGGGGTGGTCGAGATCTCCGCGCAAGCACATCTCGAAAAGTGGTATGGGCGCTTCGGATTCGTTCGGGTGGGGGAGGACTACCTGGAAGCCGGGATCTCGCACGTGAAGATGCTGACCCGCGCCGGTTGAGTCACGGCCGACTCCTCGGGTGCGAGGCCGCGACGATGGATCCCCCGAGCACCAGTGCATTACCGACCAGAATGCCCGTCACCCCGAACGGCCCGGCGATGGCACCGACCGTCAGTGGGATGAGAATCTGTGCCGATCTGTTGGCCGACATCCGCAGTCCCAAAGCCTCCCCCTGCGTGGATTTCGGGACGATCGACACCACCCACGACATGGTCAGTGGCTGCGGAATACCCAACGCGATTCCGAGTGCGATCATGACTCCGATGGCTCCGACTGCCTGCACGAACGGCAGCACTGCGAGAGCGATCGCGCCCGCCGCCAGCGAAACATTGAGCAGCACAGTGCGACCGAACTTCGCATCGAGTCTGCCGAGGCCTACTCGGCTGACCACCGACACACCGGCACGCAACGCCAGCAGCCACCCCACCGTCGTCACCGACACCCCACGCTCGACGGCCCACGCCGGCACGAAGGCGTAGAGCAGATCGACCGTCACCAGCACTGCGCCGCTGACCGTCAACGACTGCCACATGCCCGGCAGCTTCAGCAATTTCAACCCCGATGCTTCCCCCTCGGCAGGTTGCTGCGCGCGAATGTGGTTGCGGCCGAGCATCAAGAACAGTGCGGTGGGGAGAGCTACCGCGGTGAACGCACCGGCAGTGAGGATGCCTGCCGTCGTGTTCGGACTCTCGACGCTCGCGCCGCCGAATCTCGACGCGACGGCCGTCACCGCGAGCGGACCGACCAACTGACCCATCGACGCGGCGGCAGTCAATGCGCCGAAGGCACTTTCGTTCTTGCCGTCGACGTGGACGTGTGCGACGAACGCCTGCTGCCCGATCATGATGAGCAGATTGCCCAGACCGAACGCGGCCGTGCACGCGAGCAAGGCCCACATTGCCGAAAACGCAACGAGTACACCGGTTGCGATCGAGCACAGAACGATTCCCGATACGATCACCACCGGACCGCCGAACCTGTCGGCGATGCGTCCGATCGGCAGAGCCGCCAATACTGCGGGCGCAGCGAACAGTGCCGCGATCACCGCAAGCGTTCGAGTGTCGGCACCCTCGGCGATCGCCCGATAACCGATCATCAACCGCACCCCGACCCACCCGGCCTGCGCAGTCGTCGCCTGAACGGTCAGAGCAATGGAATCACGAGAAGCCATCAGCGCAAGGGAATTTCGTCGGTTCCTCCGACCAACCTCGATACGTCGTTGATGTCGTCGCGCACCGCCCCGTACCGATCGGGATCGAGGTGGAAGATTGCCAACTGCAGTGCGTAAGCAATGGCAATGGGAATGATGAGAGTGTTGTACTCGGAATCGTCTCCGCGTTGCGCGACGAGGAGATGCGTCGGCGCGGGCCTGAAGTGATAACCCGGCGCATCGCTGATCAGAATCGACGTGCCGCCGCGTCGTTCCGCTTCACGGACCAGAGCAGGCAGCTGAGACGGCGCCTCGCGCAGCGCAAATGCAATAAGGATGGAGTCCTCGGTGAAGCTGACGAACCGCTCGGCGAGGTCCTTTCCCCCGAGACCGAGCTCGACGACGACAAGACCGAGTCGGCGGAGACGACGGGCCAGCATATCCAGGGCCGGGCGTTCGTCGGCCTTGGAGAACAGGTAGACCACCCGCGCCCGATGAATGGAGGTCGCCACGTCCACCAGCTGCTCCTGCGGGATGAAGCTCGACAACCGCTCCAGTGCACGGGCCTCGTCGCGCGCGAAGACAGCCAGTTCGTGACCGGTATCGCTGCGCATCAGAGCCGATGCGGTCACGGGTTCGGGGTTGTCGCGTTCGAGATCTGCGCGCAAGTCCGGGAAGCCGCTGTATCCGAGCTTCTGCGCCAACCGCACGACGGTCGACTCGTGAGTTTGCGCGCGGGCCGCGACGGGAGCCGCTCGCAGACTCGACGGCTCCGGCTCGCCGAGAAGCACCGCAATGACACGTTTTTCGGACGCGCTCAGCGACTTTCCGCTGCTCGCCACCACTGTTCGGAAGCTCATACCCTCCACTTTCCACTGTGTCTGTTGACACACTCAACCACAATCCTGTAAACCTGTGCAAGATTGCAAGTGATCCACAGCACAGCAATCCGGCCGACCTTCTCAGGCCGCATCCGAACATATGTCAGAAAGGCGGCAGGCCGTGAAGGTACTGCTCGGCACACAACACACGATCGAATGGATCGTGCTCGGCGCGACCCTCGTCGTCGGCCTGGCGACGGTCACCATGGCAACCGGGTACGGCGTCACGGCCGACCCCGGCGTCGGGGCAGGCTTCCTGCCTTTGGTGGGCGGCCTCGGCATGATCCTCGGCGGTGCGATGTGGGCAATCCAGCTCGTCCGAGCACCGCGGACGAGCGCGCCCGAACCGGATCCCGAACTCGAGCCCGCTACCTCCGCAGCCGTCGCGTTCCTCTCCAGTGACAACGAGGAGGACGCCGACGAGGCCGAACTGCCCGACCGCGCAGGTTGGGTCAGAATCGGAGTGGTCGTTGCCGCGATCGCCGGAGCCGCACTGGTGCTGCCCACACTCGGCTACACACTGTCCATGGCGCTGATGCTCGCCGTCGTGTTGACGTTCGTCGGCAAGCGCACCCCGGTGGTCGCCGTCGGCGTCGCAGTGGCCACCACCTTGGCCACCCGGCTGGTGTTCGACGTCTGGCTCGGCACGGCACTGCCGGCTTCCTCCATTCCGTTCCTCGCTGATTGGGGGTTGTGAGTCATGGGATTTCCCGATCTGATGGCAGGCTTCGTCAACGTCCTGACTCCGACGCATCTGCTGTTCGCACTCCTCGGCTGCGTGCTCGGCATGCTCGTCGGTGTCCTCCCCGGGTTCGGCCCCGCCGCCGCGGTATCACTGCTGATCCCGATCACCTTCGGACTCGACGCCACCACAGCGCTGATCATGCTCGCCGCCATCCTGTACGGCGCAGCGTTCGGCGGCACCGTCACCGCTGTGCTGCTGCGCATTCCGGGTGAGGCGTCGTCCATCGCCACCACGCTCGACGGCTACGAGATGGCCAAGAGTGGACGCGGCGGACCCGCTCTCGTCGTCGCTGCACTCGCGTCGTTCGTCGGCGGACTGGTCGGCGTCATCGGATTCGTCGTCGTCGCCCCGTTCAGCCGATTCGCACTCGAATTCGGCGCTCCGGAACTGTTTCTGGTCGCACTGCTCGGCATGGCCCTGATCACCAGCTTCTCGGGCAACAACCCCGCGAAGGCACTGATCAGCGTGGGACTCGGCCTGGCGATCGCGTCGGTGGGCATCGATTCCGGCCAAGGCGTCCAGCGATTCACGTTCGGCATGCCGGAACTGTTCGACGGCGTCGCACTCGTGGCCGTCGTGATGGGCTGCTTCGGCCTCACCGAAATCCTCATCCAGGCCCGCTCGGCGGGAGGTGCCGGCCGACGACCACTCGCCGTCGGCAAGCTGCTGCCCACCAAGACCGACATCACCAGGTCTGCAGGCCCGACGATGCGCGGATCGGTCATCGGCTTCTTCATGGGCCTGCTTCCCGGATCTCCGGGTGCCGCAACCTCATTGGCGTCCTACGCGATGGAGAAGAAGCTCACCAAACGTCCTGGGCAATTCGGCAAGGGCGCCGTCGAGGGTGTCGCCGGACCGGAATCGGCCAACAACGCGCTCGCGCTGTCGTCGATGATTCCACTGTTCACCCTCGGTATCCCTACCTCCGCCACCGTCGCCATCATGGCCAGCGCCTTCACCATCAACGGTCTGATCCCCGGCCCACTGTTGTTCCGCGACAACCCCGAGGTCGCCTGGACCATCATCGCCAGCTTCCTCGTCGGCAACATCATTCTGCTGATCCTCAACGTGCCACTGGTTCGTCTGTGGATCGCGGTACTGAAGATTCCGTTCCACTACCTGATGGCGATGATCCTGGCCTTCATGTTCCTGGGCGTCTACAGCATCAACGGCAGCGTCTTCGACATCTTCATCATGCTCGGTGCAGGCGTCATCGGATACCTGTTCCACCTCACCAAGATTCCGCTCACACCCCTCGTCCTCGCGCTGATCCTCGGACCATTGCTGGAAGAGAACTTTCAACGCTCACTGTCACTGTCCCGCGGTGACTACGGAGTCTTCGTCGAAGGCCCCATCAACAAGGTTCTTCTGCTCGTCTTCATCGCAGCCGTTCTGTTCGGAATGCTGCGCCCCGTCCTGGCTCGCATCCTCTCCCGCCGCGCCACCGCGAACCACCCCATCAAGGAGCCCGTCTCATGAGAAAACTGCCCATCCTCGTCGCGGCCATCTCCACCGCCGCACTCATTGCCGGTTGCAGCGGGGGCACAACCGATTCAGGAGCACCGTTCCCACGTGACGGTGCCACTGTCGAATGGGTCGTCCCGTCCGCCGCAGGCGCAGGCAACGACATCCTGGCCCGCATCATGGCACCGGCCATGGAAGCCGAGCTGGGAGTCCCGGTCAAAGTGGTCAACAAAGAAGGCGGCAGCCAGGTCGTCGGACTGAACTACCTGGCAAACGCCGAGCCGGACGGCGAGACCATCGGCTTCACCAACATCCCGTCGATCCTCGGGCGATACCTGGACCCGAGCAAGAAGGCCGGCTTCGATCGTGAAAGCTTTTCGCCCATCGGGTCGTTCGCGTCCAACGGCATCGTGATCGGGGTCAACAAGTCCAGCCCCTACGCGAACATCGGCGAACTGTTCGATGCAGTGAAGGCCAACCCGGGCACCATCACGGTAGGCACCGATTCCCGTGCGGGCGACGACCACGTCAACCTGCGCACCCTCGAAGACACTCTGGGCCTGGACTTCAACATCGTTCACTACAACAGTGGTGCAGACAAGATCTCGGCACTGGTCTCCGGCGAAACCGACTTCGCCCTCGGCGGAGTGTCCAGCTTCTACGGCCAGTTCGCCTCGGGTGAGGTGAACATCCTCTCGGTTCTCACCGAGGAACGGAACAAGCTCATCCCCGACGTCCCGACGTTGGCGAGCGAGGGATACGACGCCCCGTTCATGACCAACAACTTCGCCATCAGCGCCCCCGCAGGCACCCCGGACGCGACTATGACCACGCTGCAGAACGCCCTCGAGACCGCGCTGGCCGACCCGACCGTGGCCGAGAAGCTGACCGGCGCAGCGACACAACCCGATTGGGTCTCCGGGGCCGACGTCGAAACCCTGTGGGAACAGCGTGAAACCGAGATCGAGCCGATCATCGCCGAACTGCTCGCCGACCAGCAATAAGTCACCCGAAAGGCATTGATCTCATGAGTACCGAAACCTATTCCGCCACTGCCGTATCCGACGACATGATCGAACGCTTCTCTCGAGTGCCCGCAGCCAACGTAGGCGATGCCCAGGAGCGTTTCGGGATCATCGCCGGTCTCCGACCGATTTGGGCCGGAGCAGCAGTGACCGGCCGGGCCTACACCGTCTGGACCCGGTCAGGCGACAACCTCTACATTCACAAAGCTCTCGACGACGCCCGCCCCGGTGACGTCATCGTGGTCAACGGCTCGGGCGACGACACCCGCGCCCTCATCGGTGATCTCATCGGGATCCGCGCCAAATCACTGGGCATTGCGGGGTTCGTCATCGACGGTGCCATACGCGACGCCGACGCATTGGCCGAGTTGGGCCTGCCCGTGTTCGCCCGCAGTGTCACCCCGGCAGGACCGTACAAGAACGGGCCGGGCCGGCTCAACGAGCCGGTGGCGCTCGGAGGCGTCGTCGTATCTCCCGGTGACGTCATCGTCGCCGACGCCGACGGCGTGGTCGTCGTGAAGAGCTCCGATGTGGACGTCGTCATCGTCGCTGCCGAGGAAGTAGTGGCACGTGAGGCGTCGAAACGAGAGAGCTTCTCGGCCCGCAGCCACTGAACACCGCCTCAGACGAGCAGATCCACCGCTGCAGGGCGACCGATTCGGTAGCCCTGCAGCAGATCCGCCCCGACCGACATCGCGGCCTCGAGATCGTCGTCGGTCTCGACACCCTCGAACACACATCGCGCGTCGGTCTTGCGCGCGAACTCGAGCACGAGTTCGGCCAATGCCAGCTTCGCCCGGTTCGCCCTCATCTCGTGGACGACGAAGGCATCGAGTTTGACGATCTCCGGTTCCAGCAGAACGAGGTGACGCATACCCGCGTACGCCGATCCCACATCGTCGACCGCCACGGCCACCCCGCCGCGTCTGAGATCGCCCAGTACAGCCACCACCGCATCCTCGTCGTCGAGCGCGGCATGCTCCGTTATCTCGACGACCAGAGGTCGTCGACGAGCGGCGTCGAGCAGCAGTTCGATCAGCGGCGTATCGACCAGTAGCGTTGCAGCGCTGAGATTCACAGCAACGAAGGAGTCGCAGGGTAGACGAGCGGACTCGTCCAAGGCCCGGACAGCCGCCGATCTGTCGAGAGCAGGCCCCAGCCCACAGTGCGCGGCATCGGCAAACCACGCTGCGGTGTCACCGCCGCCGGCCGGAAAGCGGGACAGGGCCTCGTATCCCTCGACGGATCCGTCACACGCGCGGACGATCGGTTGGAACACGACGTTCGGGCCACCGCTTGCGATCACGGCCTCGACCCGACGCCGCGCACGCAACAGCGTCGAGTGCAGCGGTGTCGAGGCACCTCTAGTCGACGACACGGGTCCACACGGGAATCACCGAACACCGCTGAGCAACCACCGCGATCAGTCCAGAGTGCATGCGGATACGGGAATGTCGGCGAACCGGTCCATCAAGAACGTGGCAGCCTCTCCGCCGTAACCGTCGATCAACTGCGGTCCGAAGTGGTTCGGCAACACAGCACCCTGCAGAATCGGCGGCAAGGTATTCGTGCGAAACTCGACCGCGGCACCTCGCCCGCACCAATCCTTTGCCAACTGCCGGGCCTGGCCGTACGGCACCGTGTCGTCGTTGAGTCCGCTGGTGATCATCACCGGTGCGTTCGGTGTACTGCGGCCGATACGCTGCTCGTCCAGGATTCGACCGGCCTCAGGAATGGTGCCCAGGTTCTCGAGCATCGATCTACCGTCGACGGTCAGCGATTCTGTCTTCAGGAAAGGGTATTTCAGAATCGTGTCGCCGATGCACTCCGTGGACAGGTCATCGAGCACCGCTTTGCCATGATCGGTGAGTCGCTCGTCGATGAGTGGCAGCAGACTCGAATCTCGCTCGACGAAGCCGTTGAGGGCATATCCGATCACACCGCCGATCAGCGTCCCGTCGACGGTCTTCAACACCTCGAGCAGATCAGCCGTCGGAGCCCCGGCCCACGTTCCCTTCACGTTCAGCTCGGGCGCGTACTCGCCGGCGAGTTCTGCAGCGGCGGCAGCAGCTCCCCCGCCCTGCGAGTAACCCCAGATGCCGATCGGTGCATTCGCGTCGCCGGCCAATTCTGTTGCCGCGCGGGCACCGTCGAGAACCGCGTGCGCCTCCTCCGCTCTGTTCACGTAGGTGTGCAGGCCGGGCGTCCCCAGCCCGATGTAATCGGTGACGAACACGTTCGCCCCCATGGACCCCCACAGCGTCGACGAGAGCAGTTCCTGATTGAACGAGATCGACAATGGTTGCGCCACAGCGTTGATCGAGGTGGGAAATGCTCTCGACGGCGCGCACTGATCGCCCTGCCCCACGGTTCCAGGGGCGACGACGATGGTCGGTCGTGGGCCCGCACCTCGCCACGGCACCTCGGTCTCGATGAATGTGCCCGACACTGCCACCGGCGCATCGTCCTGTGTTCGAGAGGTGTACAACACCCGTTGCGCCTGGGCCGGATACGAGCCGTCCGTACCCGGCAGTGCAGCGAACAACGACATCGGTTGCGTCCGAACGACGGATCCGGGGCTGTCGGCGAGCTGGGCAGGAGGGACGTAGAAATCGTCGACGACGTCGGCCTGCGCCGCAGAGGCCCCGAGTACGGTTACCGAGGACGCAAGCACAGCAGTTGCGATTACGCCGATCATGGTGCGATACAGATGCATTGGACTCTTTCTACCGAGGGGTCAGATAAATGCGCCGAGGTCGCGGGCGACGATGTTGTCCAGTGCCCGCTCTGCCAGTGCCGCGATCGTCATGGACGGGTTGCAAGCCGCGGTGTTGCCGGGCATCAACGCACCGTCCAGAACGTACAGTCCGCGCTGGCCCTGTACGCGGCCGTCGAGATCGCACACCGGACCCATGTTCGCCCCGCCCAACGCATGCCAGGTGGACGGGAACAACGCATTGGTATCGGTGAGGATGCTGCCCGAACCGGCGATGCGACGTACCGTCGGATCGATGGAGCCGTACTGAATGATGGAGTCGCCGTTGGCCGGCCAGTACAGCTGGGCTCGGTCGCGTGCGGAATCGTAGGCGAAGTGTCCGCGACCGTCACTGACTCCGTAGCCGACGAGCATCGTGCTGTGGGCATCCACGCCCAACGGCGGAATGGATGCCTGAATGACCGTGTGAGCTGTGCGCGGGTCGTCCCAGTTCAAGCTGCCGAACACCACCGGACCACCCTGCGGCGTACCGAACTGCTGCTCGATGCTCGACCACACGTAGATGCGATCTGCGTTGGTTCCCCAGCCCTGCCCGAGTTTGTCCGGTAGATCGGGAATGGATCCGGTGGCCCCGGCACGGACCAGTAGCTTGGTGGTGTTCAGGCTGCCGGCGGCCATGATCAACGCGCCGGTGGTGAGGATCTTGTTCTCCAACACCGTTCCGTCGGAATCGATTCGGTCGACATGGACGGCCCAGCGACCATCGGCAGCACGCTCGATATGCGTGACGTTGTGTTGCGTCGCCACGGTGGCCAGACCCGTCGCCTCTGCAGCTGCAATGTAGGTGACGTCGACCGAGTGCTTGCCTCCGTTGTTCACTCCGAACGCGCCTGCACCGTTGGTGTACGACGGCTTCATCACCCCACGTGTTTCGTCGAGGGCGTAGTTCCAGTCGATCGGCATCGGAATCTTCGACACCGGCAGACCTGCCCGACGCGCACTGTCTGCGAACACCCGTGCCGCTTGGTAATTGGGCGTGGCGATCAACTCGTCCGGAGCTTGCTCGAGCTGCAGCATCCGCGCGACGCGGGGGTAGTGGACCGCGTTCAACGTGGCCCAGTCGAGGTCGACCGGAAAGTGAGTCTCGAACACGGCCTGCGAGGGCTGCAACGTCATTCCCTGGTAGATCAGGGACCCGCCGCCCACTCCGGCAGCGCACAGCGCAGTCATGTTCTCGCCGGAGACTGCCTCGAGCAAGCCAACGTACGGATCGAACGGAACCGGCCTACCGAATAGATTGGGGCTCGAGCCATACCACAGCATCCGCTTGTCCGGCGCGGTCGCGTTGGGGAAGGTATCGGCATTCGGCCCTGTGGGCCAACGCCTTCCGCGCTCGAGGACCAGAACGGGAACACCGGCCTCGGCCAGGCGCAACGCGGCGACACCGCCCCCGAACCCCGATCCGATGACGATTACGCGATGGTCCTCGCGGGTGAGCGGAATCCGGGTCCTGGCGCGGGTGCCCGCATGGGCTACGCCGGTCCCCGCCACTACAGCCAGACCGGCAACCGCAGTAGCGCCCAGAAATGACCGACGGTTCAGATTCGACACGTTCCCCCCACGCTCGCTGACGTGCACGCATCGAGACTCGGGTCACATGTACGTGCGGAGCCAAACTAGACAGAGTGAGGCTTGGGTGTCAAGTTTTCGATGCTAAGCAAAGGGCAGGACCGGAATCAACCACCGTTCGAGGTAGCGCCGCAAACCGTCGTCGTCGTGAATGGACGGGTCGTCGAACAGGATCACCGACAGCCCCACCCGCACGATGACGCCGTCGATGCCGTGGAACTGCGTGGAATCGAAGCCCGGATTGCGTGCGATGTACCCGTCGAGAAACTGGCGAACCACCGGCTGCGCGCGATCCATCATGTCCGCGTCGAACAGTGGGTTCGCGTTGCCCGAGCGCAACAACGAGTTCAGAACAGGTTCGCGCCGAATGAGATTGCGCGCAGCGACCACGGTCTCGACGATGAATTCCGTCGGAGTCTCGGCCTGATCGGCCTTATCCCTGATACCTCCCAACACGTCGACGATCAGTCCCACCATCGCCTCGGAGACCATGTCCTCACGAGTGGTGAAGATCGAATACACCGTCTGCCGCGTGACACCCGCAGCACGCGCCGCAGCCGCGATCGTGACACCCTCGAAGCCGCTCTCGGCGATCAACCCGAGGGTGGCATCGAGAATCTTCTGCTTGGACCGCACGGTCCGATTATGACGGTATTCGAGCGTTGCGGCCTCATCCGATGACGGGGCGGAGACGATAAGCTCGCACCTGTTCATCGAATGGGGGTTCACACGTGAGCGAGAAGACGACACCCGGGGCGACGCTGCGCATCATCACCGGCACCACCAGCGGAGACCTCGAAGCGGTCGAAGCCGACGGGTTGATCCACGCACGGGGAATCCCCTATGCCACCGCCACGCGATTTCGTAGACCCGAACCGCTCGACACCCCGGGGACGACGCGCGACGCCACCCGACGCGGCCCGGTGTGCATCCAAATGCCCTCCCGGCTCGACAATGTCACGGGCCCGATGGTCGACGGACTCGAACAGAGCGAGGACTGCCTCGTGTTGTCGGTGACCGCTCCCTCTGAGGCGGAGGGACTTCCGGTGATGGTGTGGCTGCACGGCGGCGGCTACGTCTCCGGCGGCGGGGAAGCCGAGAGATACGACGCCGACCACCTCGTTCGGGAGGGTGTCGTGGTGGTCAGTGTCACCTTCCGGCTCGGTGGATTCGGTTACCTGACCCCGAAAGGCTCAGGGGACAGCAACATCGGTGTGCAGGATCAGATCGCAGCACTGCGCTGGGTGTCGACCAACATCGCTCGATTCGGCGGTGACCCGCACAACGTGACGTTGTTCGGGCAGTCTGCGGGCGGCGATGCCGTCCTCGCGCTGATGGCGTGCGAGTCGGCCGCAGGGTTGTTCTCGAGGGCAATCGTGCAGAGCGCGCCTCTCGGGTTACGTTCGGGCCGTTCGGCTCTGTACGACACAGCCCGAAAGGCTTTCGCAGCGCACTTTCGTACCGACCCGGCCACCGCGCCCGCGTCGGATGTGCTCGATGCAGAGCGTGCCGTGACGCGTGCCGTGCGCAGGTTCGGTGCCGCAGGCGGAATGCCGTTCGGGCCGGTTGCTCACCTCGAGCCCCTGGCCGATGACCCCGACGCCGCCCTACGCAGAACTGCCCCTGGCGTCGAACTTCTGATCGGTCACACCAGAGACGATGCTTCACCGTTCGTGGACGTCGTATCGAACATGTTGTGGCTGAATAGGTTCGGTATCGTCAGTTCGGTACTGACCGCTCCGGTCGTCCGTCTCGTCACGAACCTGTTGTTCGGCGTCGACGGCATGGTGAAGATGTGGCACCGCGCCGGTGGTCAGGTCGCGTCGTACCGAATCGACTGGGCACCGAAGGGCGCACCGTTGGGAGCGTGCCACAGCATCGATTTGCCGTTGCTGTTCGGTGACGCGTGGTGGGACGCACCGATGTTGGCCGGCCATGCTCCGCCGGATGCCTTGGCCGCCAAAGTACGGCGGACATGGGCCGCGTTCGCCAGAGAAGGAGTGTCCGGGCTACCCGGACGCTCCATGGTGTTCTGACAGTCGTTCCGACATCTCGCCGTCGGCGTATTCTCAATTCGAGATGGGCACGAGGCGTAGGGGAAGTGCCGAGAATCTGTGGATAACGTTGTTCACGGCGATCCGGGGTGTTCCTGCCGATTCGATCCGATCTACGTGGCGCAGCAGAGCACGCAGTATCGCTTCGGTCTCCATTCGAGACAGCCCCTGGCCGGCGCAGCCGTGGACGCCGTATCCGAAGCCGACGTGCGCGGAGGCATCGCGGGTGATGTCGAACCGATCGGGTTCGTCCCACACCAGCTCGTCTCGATTCGCCGATGCGTACATCACGAGTAATTGCGACCCCACAGGCACCGGGACACCCCCGATGATCGAATCGGTCTCGGCGCGTCGGGCGAACGCCCGCAACGGAGACTCGATTCTGATCACCTCGTTGATCGCGTTGGGCAACAGTGCATCCGGGTCTCGCCGCAGCAGCTCCCATTGATCCGGGTTCTCGGCGAACAGCCACAGAGCTGCGGCGATCCCGCTCACCGTGGTGTCGATCGACGGCCCCAGATAGTCCATCAGGAAGGCAGGCAGATCGGCCGCGCGAAGGCGACCCGCATCGATGTGCTCGATCATCTCCTCGGCAATGCTTCCCGGAACCACGTCACGTCTACGGGCGAGGCTGTGCACGAAATACAGCATCCGCAGGCTGGCAACAGTGGACCTCACCGAGACACCGTTGAGCGGGCCGAGCATGTCGAAGATGGCCCCGGCCCATTTCACGAGCTCTTTCCTGCCACGCTGCGGCCAGCCGATCAGGTCCGGCACCACCGTCATCGGCAACTTCATCGCGATGTCCTCGACGCCATCGACGTAGCGGTCGGCCACCGCGGCGCGAACGACCTTGTCGGCGAACGCATCCACGTCCGCACGCATCGGACGCAACGCCCGCGGAGTGAGTCGATGCGCAGCCACCTTCCTCTGTGCGACGTGCGCATCGTCGTCGGACATCAAGAAACTGCGGTTGCCGACCCTGCGAGCAACGGGATTCATCGCGACGCTGCCCGACGAGCGGTATGTCGCATCGTCCGCCAACACCTGCTTGACCTCGGCGTAACGGGGTAGGGCATACATTCGTTGCTTCTCCAGCCACACCACCGGACCGAGTTCGCGCATTGCCCGGTAATGGGGATAGGGGTCCTCGATCGCCGAGACCGAGTACAAGTCCTCGGTGTAGACCGGGAGGCCGGTGGGTGTTCGCCGACGACCGAGGCGGGCCCTCGGTCGATCCTCCGGGCGGGAGCGGCCGGACCCGGAAGCGACCGGGCACTTCTGCACATCGGAAGTTCCATCGGATGACATCGACAAGTCCTTCGGTGTTCGGTGGGATCGATCCTCGGCAGCTATCGGTTCAACTGCAACTCGGCCAGTACCCCCGCCACCACGAAGCCTCCCGCAATGGCGCAGCCAGCCACTCGGGTGCGGCGCGGAAGGTACGCGGTCAAGGCGAATGCACCGGTGTCCCATACGTCGACGGCCACCCCGGCACGCAGCAGGGGGCGCACCAACTTCGGTGCGTACTTCGTGGCGGCGTACAGCCCACCACCGATATAGATCTCTCGAATCCCGAAGGTGCGTGCGGCAGCTCGCGTGGTCGCCACTGCGGCGTCGGGACCGGCGAGGAGTTCGTTGGCCCGCGTGGGGGCGATCATGTGGGCGACGCCGATTGCGGCGCGGCCCAACCCGACGATCTCGGGAAGGCGTCGTACGAGTGTGGAGCCAGTAGCCATGAATGCGTTCCTCAGGTAGTGGAGTGAGTGTTCTCGCGGGCCAGCCGCCGGAGCAGGCCGACGGGTTTCTTGATGCCGAAGGCCACGATGGTGGTACGGCCGTCGTCATGACTCCATTGCAGAAGGGCCGATCCCTCGTCCACGGACCCTTCGAGAACGGTCGGTTCTCCGTCGAGCGGAAGGGGGCCCACAACTTTGATGGACAGCCCGAGGATCTCGGTCCAGAAGTAGTCGTCGCTGGGTGCACACGCCGGGTCGAGGCCGAGCACGGACGCAGCCGCCACTTTGCCCTGCGCGACGGCGTTGGACCAGAACGGGGACCGACCGGACCCAGTTCGGGAGTAAGCAACGTCGCCTGCCGCGAACACGTCGGGAAGTGCTGTGGCGCAGCATTCGTCGACAGCGACACCCCGAGCATCAGCGATACCGGCGCCAGTCAGCCAACCGGCCTCGGGCACATCGCCTGCGCAGGTGACCACCACATCCGCCTCGAGGGTGCGACCCGCGCACTCGATCCCGCAGACGGGGCTGCCCACCAACGAGACCGGGCTGTCGGCACGGACAAACCGAACCGACGCCGCCTCGGCGCGGGCAGTGATCGCGTCGGACAGGTAGGGCCCCAGCAGCCGATGCAACGGGGGATCGACATCGACGACGGTCACCTCGATATCGCGAGCAATGCATGCACTCGCAACTTCCAAGCCGAGGAAGCCTGCCCCGACGACGACTGCTGTTCGAGCCGTGTCCAGTTTCGTACGCAGCGCCCGGACGTCGGCGAAGGTCCGCAACACGTTCTCGCCCGCTTGCTGCGGATCGGCTATCCGTCGGGCCGACGCCCCTGTCGCCACGATGAGGGCGTCATAGGGAACGTCGGTGCCATCGGCCGTTGTCACTGCGCGGCGATCGGTGTCGACCGATACAGCACGATCGCCGATCGAGGTGATACCGAGATCGGACAGATCCCACGTCTCGGCCTCGGCCACATCACCTTTGAGGACGTGCTTCGACAACGGCGGCCTGGCGTAGTAGCCGTCGGGGTCCGCACCGATCATGGTGAGCGCGCCATCGTGACCCCGCGCGCGGAGCTCACGGGCCGCGGTGCAGCCTGCGATGGAGTCACCGACGATGACGATCCGACGTTCAGCGGTGCTCACTTGCTCTCTCGGAGGGCCGCTACCGGACAGACGCCGATCGCAGAACGTGCCCCGGAAGCAAGGTCGTCCGGAATGTCGTTGTCGTCGAAGGCATAATGAAGCTCGCCCTCGTCATCGAGGCTGAAGACCTTCGGAGCTTGATCGGCACAGATTCCATGACCTTCACACCGATCCCAGTCGACGTCGATTCTCATTGCGGTGTCCCTTCTGCAGCCACCAATTTCAGCGGCAGGCGTTCGTATCGGTGAATGACGTTGTTGACGGCCCGTTTCGGTGTTCCCGAGGGGACGAATCGTTCGACCCTGCGCGCCAGTACCCGAAGCATGGTCTGCGCCTCGAGCCGAGCCAGACCCTGACCTGCACACCCGTGCACTCCGGATCCGAATCCGAGTTGCCGAGCGGCGTCACGGGTGACGTCGAATGCATCGGGGTTGTCCCACTCGCGTTCGTCCCGGTTTGCCGACGCGTAGATGACCAGCACGCGTGCACCTTTCGGGATTCGCGATCCATCGATCTCGATGTCGCGCACGGCCCGACGTGAGAACGCTCGGATGGGTGACTCGTATCGGACGACCTCGTTGACGGCGTTGGGGATCAGGTCCGGGTCCTGTCGGATGGCCTGCCACTGCTCGGGGTGGCGAGCGAACAGAGCGAGTGCGCCGGAGATCGCTCCGATCGTCGTATCGAGCGATGGGCCGAGGTAGTCGATCATCAATGCCGGACATGCGGACTTGCCGATCCTGTTCTCGTCGGCGGCTTTCAGCACGTCGTCGCCCATGCTCCCGGGGAGCACCGATCTCTGCCGCACCACCTTCTTGGAAAACGCGAGCATCTCGGTGGCGGCCTTCACGGCCGTGACGGAGTGACGATTGACGGGCCCGAGCGAGTCGAATGTTGCTCCAGCCCAGCGGAGAAGCTCCTCGCGACCGTCTTCGGGCCACCCCACGAGGTCGGGCACGACGGACATCGGCAACGCCGTGGCGAGATCGTCGACACCGTCGACGAACGTCTTGCTCAGAGCCGCATCGACGATGCTCTCCGCCTTCTCCTCCACTGCAGCCGACATCTTTCGCACGGCCTTCGGCGTCAAGCGGTGCGCGAGGACCGCACGCTTGGTCGCGTGCTCCTCACCGTCGCTGTTGAGCGTCGTGCCGCGTCCGAGCCTGTTGGCAACCGGATTGAGTGCGACTCCGTCGCCCGAAATGAAGGTCTCGTCGTCGAGCAGCACTGCCTTGCACTCTGCATAGCGTGAGATGGCGAACGCCTGCTGCCGTGGTAACCACACCACCGGGCCGAGCGCCCGGAGCCTCGCGTAATGCGGGTACGGATCGAGGATCGCATCGGTGGAGTAGATGTCGGTGCGGTAGTCCGGGATCGTTGCGTTCGTTGTCATGGGGTCCTTCGCCAGGAAGAGTAAGTTCGCGCTGCCCAAACGGGTTATTGACGATATCGTCACCCATGACACAGCCGCCCGTCAAGCTTTTTGACGAATTCGTCATGATTCGAACGCGATAGGCTACCCTCACGCACACCGCAGAGCAGGAGCAGACCGTGACCGAAGGCAACCGCGTCGAGCGCCGCAAGGCACGCACCAGAGCCGCGCTCGTCCGCGCAGCTCAAGGGCTTCTCGCCAGCGGAAACACCAACGCACCGGTCCTCGAGATCACACAGGCAGCCGACGTCAGCAACGGATCGTTCTACAACTACTTCGAGAGCAAGGAAGAGCTGTGGCAAGCGGCCATCGACTCCGCCCTCGAATCGGCAGGTGACTATCTCGACTCGCTCACCGTCGACCTGGACGACCCGGTCGAAAAGTTCACCCAGTCCTTTCGATTGTCCGGACGGCTCTTCCGCCTCGAACCGGAACTGAGTCGTGTCCTGCTCAACTCCGAGGCCGCGGCATTCGCCGCAGCCGGGGGCCTGGCCCCGCGTTCGCGTCGTGATATCGAATCAGCCGCCGCACAAGGACGATTCGATGTGGACGACGCGGATGTCGCACTCGCCATCGTGGCCGGTTCTCTGCTGTCGATGGGTCGACTGCTGCTCGCCCAACCCGAACGCGACGAAGCGGCAACCGTGGACGGCACGACACAGCGCGTTCTACGGGCACTCGGAATCTCTGCAGACGAAGCCGAAACCCTCTGCAGCCGAGAACTTCCGACGTCGTACAGCGGCGGAGTTCACGCAGCGATCGACCCCTCGGGCCAGCCGATCACATAGCCGACCAGAGTCAGTCGTCCACGGCCCTGAGCGCGACGCTCAGGGCCTCTTGCGCCGATATGTCCGCGTCGATCGCACTGCGCAACTCGGCATCGTCGAGGTCGACCGACAACGGGACATCGGTGTCGGACTGTCCACGTAGATCGGCCAGTACGTGCTCCCGATCCTTTGCTCGCCGATAGTCGGCAAGGGCCTCGTCCTGCTTCTCTCGTGCGGTGGCCACGACGTCAGGCCCGATGGTGTCGCGCCGGGACGTGTGCAGGCATCTCGACAGGCACCGGTGAGGCTCCGCGTTCGACCTTACGATCACTACCTCGCGTGCTCATCTTCATAAAGTTCTGCAGTTCGTCGTGGATAGGTGTGTCGGTCATGAGACTCGACCTTCTCGACCTACGATGCGCAGGTCGGTTCGGTTTCGCTGAACCATTGTGTGCGCTGAACGAGCGGCGTGACACCGACCCTACGGCCTTTCCTCCAACTCGGTCCACGCTGCGCCGAACATCGTCGACCGGAACTCCGTTGCTATCGACGAGCGAGGGGCTCGGAGTCTACTGTCGGTCACACGTCGACTAGGTCGATCGCGAAGAAGCGGCAGTCGATGGCCGACCCTCCGTACACGGCGCAGGGTAACGGCGACTCGAACCTCGGCAAACCTTCCTACCGAGGACACATGCTGTTGGCCCGGCGCACGTGCGGCAGCGGCATTCGACGTACAGGATCGAGTCCCCAGTGCTCACCTACAGCTTCAACCTCGAATACCGAGGCGTGTGCCCACTATGCCAACGAATCACGTTGGGCGAAAACGTCGTATCCTCTCCGCTCCGAGGACCGGTCACCAGCCGCATCTATGCCTCCTGTGACGCCTGCGGATGGGAAGGGCCCGGCTGACAGCTCAGCCGATCACCGGCAGGCGATCCTTCGTCAATTCGTCGAGTTCTGCCTGCATCGCCGAGTGCACGCGGTGCGCGAAATCCTCTGCGGACTCGTCGGGCTCGGGACGCATCGGCGCCAGAACCGACGTCTGAAGCTTCGTCGGTAGAGGTAGATACGGAAGCAACCCGACCACCCCCACATTCACGCCCCAGGGAATGGATACCGACAGCGGCAGCGTCTTGACCCGAAATGCCGTCTTGTCCAATCGGAGCGCCTTGGCGATACGACGTCCACTGCTGAGGACGAGGAGTGACTCACCCGCGCCCGCGGTCACGACCGGAACTATCGGCACCCCGGCTTCCATTGCGAGACGCGCGTAACCACTGCGTCCGGCGAAGACGATTTCGTTTCGGTGCCGCCACGACTTCAGCGCATCGAGGTCACCGCCCGGAAAGACCAGGACATTGTGCCCCTCTTCGAATGCGTCGAGAGCGTTCTCTCGAGCGGCCGGCCGCGCGCCGAAGGGCTCGAGCAACTTTCCTGCACGCAGTGTCCACGCGATCTGGTGCGTCAACGCGATCACTTCCCTCGACAGGCCCAGATCGTCGTACGCTGCCGCGAACGCGAACACGTTCAGATCGATCACGCCGCCAAACCCGTGATTACACACGAACAACACCGGCTCATCGGGAACCGGTTGCGCGACGGACACTTCGAGGCGGTTGTAGAGACGGACCGCATTGATCCCCATGGCCCGAATCGCGCGAGGTACTTTGTGCATGCGCGCACTCTAGCCGGGCGCACTCGCATCCATACCGAGTTCGAGCTCTGTCTGTTGCCTCGACCGACCAGTCGGTGGATGTATGACGTCACACCGAATCGGTATAGCGCAAGCCGTTGTGAAACGGGGTTCGGTGGTGAAGATTCGTCAGTGCTGCCGCTCGTCCGAGCGAGTGAGCGGAAAGGTCTTCGATGCCAGCCCATCCAGTTCGACACATCGCGGTGATGGGCGTATCGGGGTGCGGTAAGTCGACTGTTTCACAACTACTTTCGAGAGAAATCGGGGCCATCTTCTCCGATGCCGACAGTCACCACCCCGCTGCCAACATCGACAAGATGACACGAGGGTTGGCGCTCGACGATGCTGATCGTGCACCTTGGCTCGACGTGCTGCGTGAGTGGGTCTCGCATCAGGATCGGCTCGGCGGTCGCACGGTACTGGCCTGCTCCGCCCTCAGACGTAGCTACCGTGATCAGCTCCGATCCGCGGTCCCCGCACTGGTCTTCGTGCATCTCTGCGGCACCCGCGAGACGATTTCGGCCAGGCTTCGCGATCGCGCCGGTCACTTCATGCCGTCCCAACTTCTCGATTCTCAGCTGTCGAGCCTGGAACCCCTCGGTGCCGACGAAGCAGGCGTGACGATCGATCTGGGTCCCCCTCCGACCGAGCTCGTTCGCCGAATCGTCGACGCGCTCGCACTCCCACGAAAGGTATGCCCGTGACCGGCCACAACGTGTTCGACGTCAACAGCAAGATCGCACTCGTCACCGGCTCGAGCCGTGGGATCGGTCTGGCACTGTCCGCAGGGCTCGCCGAGGCGGGCGCGGTAGTCGTCCTCAACGGACGAGACGCCGAATCCCTCGAGGCCACCCGCGCCCAACTCGCTGAGCGCACCGGTGCAACCGTGCACGCGTACGCATTCGACGTCACCGACTCGGTTGCAGTCGCGCGGGCCGCCCGGACCATGGAGAACGAGGTCGGGCCCGTCGAGATCGTCGTCAACAACACCGGGGTACAACATCGTGCCCCTCTGCTCGAATTCGCCGACGACGACTTCCGTCGAGTCCTCGACACCAACCTCACCAGCGCCTTCTATGTCGGGCGCGAATTCGCCCGAGGCATGGTTGCTCGCGGACACGGCAAGATCGTCAATGTCTGCTCCGTCCAGAGCGAGCTGGGCCGAGCCGGAATCGCGCCGTACGCAGCGAGCAAGGGCGGCCTGAAGATGCTGACCCGCGGAATGTGCGCCGATCTAGCGCCATTCGGTCTTCAGGTCAACGCACTCGCACCCGGTTACTTCGACACCGAACTCACCAAGGCTCTCGTCGACGACCCCGACTTCACGCAATGGCTGGCGAAGCGGACGCCCGCCGGACGGTGGGGCCGTACCGAAGAACTGGTGGGCTCGTTGCTGTTCCTCGCCTCGAGCGCCTCCGATTTCGTCAACGGACAGATTCTGTACGTCGACGGCGGCATGACCGCCGTCGTCTGAGAGAAACGAGAAATCGATGACAGCTCCCCGCATATATCTCGGGCCACAGGGCAATGCCGCGGTGGCCGAGGCGGTTACCTCCTCCGGCGGCATCCTCGGTCCGATCGAGACCGCCGACGCCGTGGTCTGGACGGCCGGACCCGACAACTTTCCCTCGAGCCTTCCCGATTCGATTCGCTGGGTGCAACTTTCGTCGGCTGGGGTCGAGGCCTGGATCGACAGTGGAATCGTGGACGACCGTCGGGTATGGACCTCGGCCGCAGGTGCCTACGCGCGCACGGTGGCTTCGCACACGATCATGCTGCTGTTGGCCGGAGTTCGAGGCCTGCCGGCGCAGCTCGCCGCAACCTCCTGGCGTAAGGATGAATTCGACCCGCTCGTCGGCACTCTGGACGGTGCAACAGTCGCGATCGTCGGCTGTGGCGGCATCGGCCGTGCCCTCATCCCATTCCTGCACGCGGCAGGCGCGGATGTTCTTGCGGTGACACGATCCGGAGTTCCGGTAGCCGGTGCGGTCGACACGCTACCGGCCGAGCGAACCGGCGAGGTGTGGACTCGCGCAGACCATGTCGTCATCGCGGCTCCGGCCACCAGTGCCACCGCCCACCTCGTCGATGCCGCCGCGCTCGACCAGCTCGGACCGAAGTCATGGATCGTCAACGTCGCCCGTGGGTCACTCATAGATACCGAGGCAGCGACAAAAGCACTACAGAACAACAGAATAGGCGGTCTCGCACTCGACGTCACCGATCCTGAACCACTACCGGACGGACACCCTCTATGGTCCTTGCCGAACGCCATCATCACCCCGCACATCGCCAACCCGGCATCGGGGTTGTCGTCGGCGCTGGCGAAACACATCGGCCGGAACGTCGAGAAGTTCACAGCCGGTGAAGAATTGGCTGCCCGGATCGATCTCTCTCGCGGCTACTGACAGTCAGTCAGCAGGTTTGGAGTGCACAGTGACGTAATCGGCGAGGACTGTTCGTAGTACTTCCCGGACAGCCTCTGCCGGTTTCGACAGCGGTTGGTTCGCCGGTGTGCCGAGCGATACCTGAACCTGGATCGACGGTTCGATACGGCGAAGCTCCAGGCCTTGTACGTTCATCATTCGGCGGGCCACCGACAACGGCAGAATCGTTGCGCCCAAACCGCTTCGGACCGCCTGCGCCATCAGCGTCACCGATTCGACCTCGCCGACGATCTTCGGCTGCGTCAATGTCGTCTCGAACGCCAACTCCACCATCTTGCGGATGGTGTGCATCCGTCCGGGGAGCAGGAGCGGCACATCTGCCAGCTCGAACAGTGACACTGCGCTTCCGGTTTCCCCTGGCAAGCCGGTGCCCGACGGTGCCACCACCATCAGTTCCTCCGTGAGCAACCGCTCGAACGTCACTCCTTTGATCGGACCGGCGTCGTAGAGCAACGCCATGTCCATCCGTCCCGTCATCATCGCCTCGCTGAGCACACCACCGAAGTTCTCGTTGATGTGCAGCAGGATGCTCGGATAACGTGCCCGCACCGCAGTCAGTAATGGCAGCGCTATGGCCGTGACCGTGCTGTACGGCGCGAGCCCCACGGACACCCCGCCTGCCAATTCCCTTCCCACGACGCTGACTTCGGCTTGAGCGCTCTCGACCTGACGCAGAATCACCTGCGCGTGACGATAGAGCGCGCGACCGGCATCGGTCGGCTCCACACCCTGTTTGCTTCGGATCAGAAGCTGCTGGCCGAAATGCGATTCGAGCGCCGTCATCTGCTGACTCAATGCCGGTTGCGCAATATGCAAAATGTCCGCGGCGCGGGTGATGCTGCCGGCATCGACGATACGAACGAACGAGAACAGACGTCGGGTATCCATGGGCTACAGGACCTCCCGTCGGTCTCGATCATCGGCATTCACGAACATGTTTCCTCACCGTTTCAGACGAACGACAGCAATGTACCGATTTGCGGCACAGCGGCCGGCGCGGGCCACGAAACCCCACGTCAAAGAGCATATGCCTTTCCTATTACATCACTGCGAACGGGTATTAACGCGGAATCGTCGTTCCTGCGTAGCGTCCACAACACGAACACGACAGTGAGCGTTCGACCTTCCGACGCTTCCGGTTCACCTTCCGAAAGGCACCGCAGAAATGGCCATCAGTATCGATCTCGTCGCAGACCTGGGCGAAAGCTTCGGCGCGTGGACAATGGGTGACGACGAGGCGCTTCTCGATGTGCTGACCTCTGCCAATATCGCGTGCGGATTCCACGCAGGCGATCCCCGCACGATGGACACCACCGTCCGTCGCTGTGTCGAGCGCGGAATCGGAATCGGTGCCCACCCCAGCTTCCCCGATCTCGCCGGGTTCGGCCGCAGAGCAATGGACCTCACGCCGGACGAGGTTCGCACCGACATGCTGTACCAGATCGGCGCTCTCCAAGCCTTCGCCTCGGCACACGGAACCACCGTCGCGCACGTCGCTCCGCATGGACGACTCGGGAACCTGGTCGCTACTCGCCGCGACTACGCGACCGCGGTAGTCGACGCCGTGGCCTCGCTCGATCCCACGTTGGTCGTGCTGGCCCAGGACGGTCACCTCGCCGACGAGGCGAAAGCGAGAGGGATTGCGGTGGGCATCGTCGGCATAGCCGACCGAGCCTGTCGGCCCGATGGCACACTCGTCCCTCGCAGCGAGACCGGCGCAGTCATCGACGATCTCGACGAACTCGTCCGGCGGACAGTCAGAATGGTGACCGCCGGCATCATCGACGCGGTCGACGGCACCCCGATTCCGATCTCGGCAGACACAGTGTTGTTGCACGGTGACAGCGCGAGCGCAGTGGATGCTGCGGTGGCGATTCGTACCGGTCTCCTCGCTGCGGGTGTCGACATCGCCCCGCTGAACCAGGTACTCGAAGCGAGGCGAACAGCATGACCGCCCCAGCTATCGCCGACTGCGGCGACTCCGCATTGCGCATCACCTCGGCCGCCGCCACACCGGACGAGCGGTGGCGCGAGGTTCATCGCATCGCTGCCGCGGTGGATGCCGCAGGTATCACAGGAGTCCTGGGCACAATCGCCACTTACGACGCGGTGCTCATCGAATTCGATTGCGCAACAGTGGCTCACCACGATATTCGTGCAGCCGTATCCGAGCTCGATACCAAGACGTTCGGTGCGGCGAGGCTGCCGCGCCGATTCGAGATTCCCGTCGTGTACGGCGGGGAACACGGACCCGATCTGGCCGTCGTCGCAACACTGCTCGACGTGAGCGAAGCCGACGTGATCGCACGTCACTGCGCCCGCCCACTCACCATGCGCTGCTACGGATCCCCAGGGGGCGCACCGATGCTCGACGGGCCCGACTTCGGACTGCCCATTCCGCGCCGAGCCAGCCCGCGCTCCAGCGTCCCGGCAGGAGCCGTCGCCGTAGCCGGGCACCAGGCCGTGGTCTCCGCGCGACCGGCACCGGGCGGATGGCAGGTCCTCGGCAGGACGCCGGTGACGTTGGTGGACATCGCATCCGATCCGATTTCTGCCTACGCACCGGGCGACACATTCCAGTTCGTTCCGATCTCCGCCGCCGAGTGGGGCGATCACCATGAACTGTGAACGCCTCTCCCGACGTGGGACGATCACCGTCCTCACACCGGGCCTGTCGGTCCTTCAAGATCTGGGCCGGCACCGCGGCAGCCGTATCGGACAGATGACCGGCGGCGCACTCGATCAATACAGCGCGCGAGCCGCCAACACCCTCGTCGCAAGCGATCCCGACGCACCGCTGATCGAACTGACGGCACTCGACTTCGCGGCCGCCACCGATACCCACATGCTCGTCGCCGTCACCGGTGCACCGGCCGACATCCGCGTCGACGGTGTGGCAGTACCGCAGTGGGAACCTCTGGTGTTGCCGGCAGGCAGCACACTCACTGTGACGAACATTCGCCGTGGGCTCCGCAGCTACATCGCGGTGCACGGCTCGGTTCACGCCGACCGACTACAGAACAGCTGCGCGCCCGATACCGTTCTCGGATTCGGACGTCCCCTCTCCGGTGGCGACCGCATCGAGATCGATGTGGACGGCACGCCGATCCGTCACCCGCACTTCGACATTCCGTTGTTCCGGCTGGGTGCGATGCAACCGGAGTTCGGCGATACCTGGACGATCCCGGTCACCGACGGGCCCGACATCGAGGACTTCGGCGACACCGCCGACCGATTGTTCACCACGGAGTTCACGATCGGCAACGCCAGCAATCACATCGGCCTTCGTCTCGCACCCTGCATCGATCGTCCTCTCCCGCAACGCGTCACGGCGTCGGAAATGCTCTCCCGCGGCGTACCCATCGGGGCCGTCGAAGCACCCGCCGGTAACGAACTCCTCGTCCTCCACCGGGGGCGCGGAGTGACCGCCGGATACCCGGTCCTCGCCGTCGTCACCACGCTCGGCCTCGACCGGCTCGGCCAGGCTCGCCCTGGCAACAAGGTCATCTTCACCCGGGTGGGCATCGCCGATGCAGTCGAAGCCCACCGAGCCCGGCAGCGCAGTCTCGATCAACTTCGCTGCCGAGTTCGCACCGTGTTCGAAGCTCTGTCGATCCCCGATCACATCAGTCATTCCCAAGACCCGTGCACTGCCCTCACACTGGAGTCAGCATGACCAACTCAGTAGTCCCGGACAACACCGACACCGCACCCGCACCTCCGGACCCCCAGAAGATCCGAAAGGTCGTTGCCGCCGGTTGCGTCGGCATATTCGTCGAGCTCTACGACAACGGCATCTTCGCCTTCATGGCGACCGCGCTCGCAATCGTCTTCTTCGACGTATCCAAATCCTCCGACGCACTCATGCTGGTCTTTGCCGGCTACGCGATCTCGTTCTTCGTTCGCCCCCTCGGTGCCGTCGTCTGCGGCATCCTGGGAGATCGCATCGGCAGGCAGAAGATGCTGGTGTTCGTCATCCTGCTCATCTCGGTCGCCACCGCGGGCATCGGGCTGCTCCCCACCTACGAGGCCATCGGCATCGCAGCCCCGGCACTGCTGATCTTCCTGCGCATCCTGCAAGGCTTTTCGGTCGGTGGTGAGGCCGCGGGTGCGATGACATTCCTGGCCGAGCATGCCCCGGCGAACAAGCGCGGCCAGATCACCAGCTACGCCCAGATCGCATCGTTCCTGGCACTTCTGACCGGCACCATGGTGGCGTTCGCGATGTCGCCGTGGCTCAACGAAGCGGCCATCAACGGCGGTGGGATCGCAAGCTGGGCGTGGCGTGTTCCGTTCCTGGTCGCAATCCCGATGGGTGTCATCGGTTGGTACATCCGCAAGGCGATCAGCGACACTCCGAACTTCGAGAAGCTCAAGGCCGAAGGCGGACTGTCTCGGAACCCGCTCAAGGAAGCGTTCTCGTCACCCGAACACCGCCGCGCCATGATCCTCGCTCTGTTCATTCCTCTGATGAACGGTTCGGGCTACTACGTCCTGTTCTCGTACATGCCCACCTTCCTCAAGGGTGACAAGATCGGATTCCCGACCAGCACTGCCCTCCTGGTGACCGCAGTGTCACTGGTCGCGATCTGCATCGCGATTCCCTTCATGGGCGCACTGTCCGACCGAATCGGCAGGAAGAAAGTCATCGCCGGTGCTGCCGCGGCCATGGCAGTAGCGGGCATCCCGTGCTACGCCTTGATCGCAACAGGAAGCCTGCCGCTGGCCATCCTCGGAGCCTGCATCATGGCGGTCATCTTCGCCGGCCATACGGCCGTCATCCACATCCTGATCGTCGAACTCTTTCCCACCCGAGTTCGCTACTCCGCATACGGCCTCGGCTACAACATCTCGTCGGCGCTCTTCGGCGGCACTGCTCCGCTGCTGATGACCTGGCTGATTCCGCACTTCGGGATCTACGTTCCTGCGTTCTACGCGGTGATCACCGCCCTCGGCACCCTCATCGCCGTCAGCACCATCACCGACCGCGCCCACCAGCCACTGCGCGACACTCTCTGAGGACACAGCATGACTTTCAGCGACTACCACACCGCACTCGTCACCGGAGCCAACACCGGAATGGGTGCTACCACAACCGAACTGCTCACCAAACGCGGCCTGACCGTCTACGGCGTGGCACGCAACAAAGACAAGCTCGACGACATCGCCGGCCGCACCGGAATGATCCCCCTTGCCGTCGACATCAGTGATACCGCGGCCCTCGCCGAGGCCGTCGCGGGCCTCGAGATCGACATCCTGATCAACAACGCGGGTGTCTCGGCCACCGGCAACATTCTCGACGCGTCCGAAGAGTCGATCGACGCCATGGTCGACGTGAACCTGCGCGCGGTGTTGCACCTGTGCCGGTTGCTCCTACCCGGCATGGTCGAGCGCGATCTGGGCCACGTCGTCAACATCAGCTCGATCGCAGGCCTGTACAACTTCTACGGGCACACCGCGTACCACGCCACCAAAGCAGCGGTGCATCAAATTTCTCGGCAGCTGCGAAACGACACCAAAGGCAAAAGGATTCGGGTGACGGAGATCTGCCCCGGACGCGTAGAGACCGAGATCTTCGGACGCAACCTCGGCGGGACACCCGAGGCGATGCAACAAGCCTGGGACACCTTCTACGAGGGATTCGAGTCCATCACCACCAAGGACATCGCCGACGCCATCGAGTTCGCAATCGACGCACCCCGCCACGTCAACATGGGCCTGATGGAAATAATGCCGACATTCCAGGTGCCCGGCGGTCTCGACTTCGTTCGACGCAATGACTGACTCGACCACCGTCCCGGTCACGACCCTGGGTGTAGTGGCGCACGCCGCGAACGATCTACGTGTCGAACAAATTTCGGTACGCGTGCCCCGAGCTCACGAGGCCGTCGTCGAGGTGGCGTTCGGTGGCGTGTGTGGTTCCGATCTGCACTACTGGACCCACGGCGCGGCCGGGGAGTCGATTCTGCGGGCCCCGATGTTGCTCGGGCACGAGGTCGTCGGCACCGTGGTCACCGCCGCCACAGACGGCTCGGGCCCGAGCTCGGGCACACGCGTCGCCGTGCACCCGGCCACACCGGCACCGGGAGCATCCCGTTACCCGCAGGATCGCCCCAACCTGTCGCCCGGGTGCACCTACCTGGGCAGCGCGGCACACTTTCCGCACACCGAGGGAGCGTTCGCGAAGTACTCGGTACTTCCGTCCCGCATGCTCCGACCGCTTCCGATCGGCCTCGACTTCCGCACCGCCGCAGTTGCGGAGCCCGCCGCGGTGGCCTGGCATGCCGTCGCCAGGGCCGGCGAGGTGGCGGGCAGGAGCGCATTGGTCATCGGCTGCGGACCGATCGGCGCACTGGTGGTCGCGGTGTTGACTCGAGCGGGGGCTTCGTCGATCACCGCGGTCGACGTACACGAGTTTCCTCGCAGGATCGCCGCCGAGCTCGGAGCGACCGCCACCCTGGATGCGGCCGACTCCGACGCCATTGCCGCCGTAGACGCGGATGTGGTGATCGAGTGCTCCGGCAACCGATTCGGGCTGGAGTCCGCCATCCGCGGCACAACTCGCGGTGGCCGGATAGTGATGCTCGGCCTGCTTCCCACCGGGATGCAACCGGCTCCCCTGTCACTGGTGATCACCCGTGAACTCGAGTTGGTCGGATCCTTCCGATTCAACGGTGAAATCGACGAGGTGCTCGGCGCACTGGCCGACGGCTCGCTCGATGTAGGAGCCGTCGTCACCCACATCTATCCCGCCGACGATGCCCTGAAAGCCTTTGCTGTCGCCAAAGATTCGGCTGCATCCGGCAAAGTACTTCTCGAATTCTGACTCGACCTCGCCTCTTTCACAGGAGATTGCCATGCCCTCCCAGACCCTCGCCTCCCGCGTCACTCGCATGCGTGAGTCGCCCAGTGTTGCTGCTGCCCAACGTGTCCGAGAACTCAAAGCGCAGGGCCGCGCCATCCTCGACCTGACCGTCGGCGAACCCGACTTCGACACACCCGAGCACATCAAACGTGCAGCCGTCGCAGCCATGAACGACGGCTTGACCAAGTACACCCCCGTCAACGGAATCGCCTCCCTCCGAGAAGCGATCTCGAAGCGACTGCACCTCAAAACGGGATTGGACTACGACTCCAGCCGCATCACGATCGGCGGCGGAGCCAAGCAGGTGATCTTCCTGGCGCTCATGGCAACCGTCGAGGCCGGGGTCGAGGTCATCGTGCCGTCCCCCTACTGGGTCTCCTACCCGGACATGGTCGCCGCCCACGACGGCACACCCGTCGTCGTGGATTGCCCCGAGTCCGAACAGTTCCTGCTCACCCCGGAACGTCTGGAAGCCGCCATCACCCCGGCCACGCGCTGGGTCATCCTGAACACCCCGTCGAATCCGACCGGGGCGATCTACACCGCCCAGCAGCTCGCCGGGCTGGCAGAGGTACTCGATCGGCATCCGCAGGTCCATGTGCTGTCCGACGAAATTTACGACGAGATCACGTATCTCGATGCACCCGTCCCGAATCTGTTGGGCGTCGCCCCGCAGCTGCGCGATCGAGTGTTTCTCACGAACGGTGTCTCGAAGTCCTACGCGATGACCGGATGGCGTCTGGGCTACGGCGTCGGGAATCCCGAGTTGGTCGGTGCCATCAACAAGCTGCAGTCACAGTCCTCGTCCTGCCCCTCGTCGATCAGCCAGGCGGCCGCGGCCGAAGCACTGGCCGGCGATCAGAGTTTCGTCACCGAATCCGTTGCCAGCTACCGTCATCGCCGCGACGTCACCTTCGAGTTGCTCGATCGGATCGACGGTCTGAAACCTGTTCTTCCGCAGGGCGCGTTCTATCTGTTCGTCGGTTGCGCGGACCTCGTCGGTGCTCGCACCCCCGACGGCACGGTTCTGAGAAGCGATCAGGACGTCGTGCTGTATCTGCTCGATCATGCGTCCGTCGCAACCATCCAGGGCTCGGCCTACGGCGCGGAAGGCTACTTCCGCGTCTCGTTCGCCACGTCCGAGGACACTCTCCGTGCCGCAGCCGCGGCCATCTCTTCAGCGGTCTCCGCCCTCACTCGATAGGAAGTCTCATGGTTCACGTCACCACCAAGATCGATCGCGCCGATCGGCAGCTCATCGACGAACTCGGCACGTTCTCGGCCGCCACCATCCACGAGGCACAGGGTCGCTCCGGTGCACTCGACGACGCGATCAAGCCACTCGATCGGGACATGTCGTTCTGCGGGTCCGCCTTCACCGTGGTCTGCCATCCACGTGACAACATCATGCTGCAAGTGGCCATCAGCTACGCCCAACCCGGAGATGTCCTCATCGTCTCTTCCGGCAATCAGCCCGCCGGACAGTTCGGCGACGTACTCGCCAATGCCTGTGTAGCCCGAGGAATTACCGCACTCGTCACCGACGGCGGAGTCCGCGATTCGCGGGAGATCCGCGAACTCGGATTTCCGGTGTTCAGCAAGTACCTGTGCATCCAGGGCACGGTCAAGGAATCCCTCGGCCCGGTCAATCAGCCGCTGGTCTTCGGTGGTCAGCTGATCTACCCCGGCGATGTCATCAAGGGTGACTGCGACGGGGTGGTGCTGACGCGCCGCGACGAGGTTCGCTCGGCGATCGACGCGTGCCGCGCACGGGACGCCGCGGAAGCCGAGTTCATCGAGCGATACAAGCGCGGCGAGACGCCGATCCAGGTCAGCAACCTCGGTGCCGTGCTCGAAAGCAAAGGGTTGACCGTCGACGCCTAGGCGCGCGAGCGGCCCAAGGGTCATTGCACGGCTGCGGCAGTGAAGTAGCGGCCCCACTGCGAGGTCAGGAAACGCTCGAGTTCGGAACCGCTATCGGAGGCCGAACCTGTTGTACGCCATGCCACATGGCCGTCGGGGCGAACGAGCACCGCCCCGGTCTCACCCACCTCGTACAGGTGAATCAGCTCGTCACGATCGACACCTGCCGGTACTTCGGCAGAGATCAGAGCGACGCCGGGCCCGACATTCTCGAGTTCCGACACCACGCCTGCCCAACTGTCGCCGGCAAAGGTGAACAGCGACAACTTGTTCGGGGCGAGTGTCTCGTGCACCGGCACCTGCGCTCCGCCTACCGAGACCACCGCGTGTGGGAGTCTTGCCCCCGGGTATGTCGTGGGTAGATAATCGACCACGTCTTCGGCGGGTTCGACCGAGGGATCCCGTGCGATCAACGGACTGGCGTAGAGGTAGCCGAACTGCAAGCCGATCGACACGAAATGCTCGACCTGAAGTGGGATCGCGTCGGCGATCTCGCGACGAAGCCGAGCGGACCCGGGTGCATCGGGATCGACCTTCTGCGAGCGCGCCATCTGCCGCCGTGTCGCAGCGGCGGCCAGTGGCGCGATCAACTTCCCGGGGACCTTGTTCAGCGGCGGACGCCCCATCACCTGAGTGGCTTTCGCCAACATCTTGTTGGTGATGCCCACCCTCTTTCCGATGTCGTCCATCCGGAAATGGTTCGCCACACTCTGCTCGGCGAACTTCTCCACCACCGGACGGCGCTCGGTCTCGTAAGTGTCCAACAAAGACGGGGACGCGTTGCCGGACAGAACGGCGTCGAGCTTCCAAGCCAGATTGTGGGCATCCTGAACACCCGAGTTCAACCCGAAACCACCGGTGTGCGGAAACCGGTGCGCGGCATCGCCGAGCAGGAGCAGACGGCCACGACGGAACGCATCGGCGGTCTGTGAGGTCATCACCCACGTCCCGGTCGACTCCAGATCGAACTCGTGGTTTCCCAACACCTTCGGCAGCGTGCGTGACCAGTAGGCTCGACTGTCCTTGGCGATCTTCTGTTCGGGGTGCAGGTACGCCGTCATCAGGATGTATCGATGGTCGGCGTGCGCGATCATCACTCCGCACAACTCCGGCGTGAAGATCCAACTGAGCAGCGGCCGAGCGTCATCGGGAAAGAGTGTCTTCGAGGTGAAGAAGGCACTACCCATGTTCGCAAGGACCGGTCCGGTCAAGCCCACACCGGTGCCGTCTCGTGTCGCGCTGTTCGCACCGTCGCACGCCAGCACGTACTCGGCCTCGATCTCGGCTGCTCCGTTCGCGCAACGCCCGCGCACACGTGCACCGGACGAGTCGGTGTCGACGGACTCGACAGCGCATCCGCGTCGAAACTCGATCAGCGGTTCGGCGTCGAGCGCATCCCACAGTGCCGGCATCAGCAGATGCTGGCCGATGTGCGAGACCAGGAACGGACTCTGGCTCTCGACGATTGCCTTGCGCTCGGGATCCGAGAGTAGGTCGATGGACCCGATGGCCTCGTCCGCGAGATCCCCGTACCAGCTGATGAGGTTGACGGTCTCGTGCGGCGGCGACATCGCGGCGATCGATCGCGCCAGCTCGGGGCTGTATTCGTTCCAGATCTCGAGGGTGCGGGCGTTGATCACGTGCGCGGCGGGATGAAAGAGCGGCGCGTCTCGTCGCTCGAGCACGACACTGCGAATCCCTCTGCGCGCCAACAGCAAAGCGGCAGTGCAGCCGGCCGGTCCGGCCCCGACCACGACGATCGGCACGGTCATCGGACCACCGTCTCCTGCGCACCCAGATCGATGACTCCGTCGGCGGTCTTGATTCCGGCGGTGATCACATCGTCGACCGAGAGATACTTCGGATTCTTCGCCTGCCGGGCGAAGAAGAACTTCCACTTCAGCGCCGGCGGAATCAACTCACCGATCTTCTGCACGGCCTTGGGCGGCGCGGAAATGGCGGTGCCGATCGGTGTTCCGGTCAGGAGTACGTCACCGGCGGTCATGTTCTGGAAGCGCGCAAGCCGCGTGAGTGCCTCGGCCGGCGGAGTGATGAGATCGTTGCCGATCGTCTGGTCCTGGCGCGTCTCGCCGTTGACCGCCAGCGTCATGTGCAGCTCGGGGATTCGACGAAGCTCGTCGTTGTCCAACAGCACCAACCTGGGGCCGAGCGGGGTGAACGTGGGATACGACTTGCTCTCGTACACCTGGACTTTCGTCAACTGGATCTCTCGCGCGGACACGTCGTTCGCCACGATCACACCGGCTACGTAATCCGAGAGGTTCTCGTCGGTAACCGTCGTACCGATGGGAATCTCGGCACCGATGACGATTCCGAGTTCGATCTCGTAGTCCAGCAGCGCCACCTCGGGTGGCTGGCGGATGGGATCGAACGGGCCACTGACCGACGCCGAGGACTTGCGAAAGAATGTAGGCTGCAACGTGTTCGGATCGGAGCCTGCATCGATCGCGTGCGATCGATAATTGAGCAGTTGCGCCACCACCCGGCACGGTGTGGTGACCGGAGATACGAGCTCGAGCTCGTCGACACTCGACCCCGCACCCGATGTGCCGGTGATGGCGTCGCGATCGGCGAGAAGTTCGCGGGTGGTCTCGGCCGTCGTCTCGATACGGATTGCACGGTCGCCATCGAGGCGCCACCAGCCGTCGATGGTCCGGACTACGTTGACAGACATGTGAGTCTTTCTCCCCCTTGTTGGTTCAGCAGCTGATCAGGTCACAGAGTTTTCGGCGTGATGGTCTTCTTGTTCGCGACGACCGGATGCCCGGGCCGAGTTCCGGCCTCGCGTCGGCGAAGTTCTTCGTGCGGCACGCCGTTGCGCAGCTGGCTGAGCAAGTAGTCGGGATCGATGTTGACGCCGATCGGGTTCTGGGCGAACTCCTCGGTGAAGAAGAATGCCGCGGTGTTCTCGGCATCGAAGTTCTCGACCTGGAACTCGAGGCGCACTCCATCGGGATCCTCGTAGTAGAGCGAGATCGTCGGTCCGTGATTGATCGACCAGACGGGCAGAATGCCCAGCCGCTTGAGCCGCACGTAATTCTCCAGCAGTCGTTCGAGCGAGATGAACGTCAGCGCGATGTGGTCGATGCCGTACGCCTTACGCCTGAACTTGGCGAATGGGAACAGGAACCGGACGGGCTTCGGCACCGCAATGATTGCCAACCGGTGCGACTCGTCGTCCCAGGTCAGGAAGGTGATTCCCTCGTCCTGATAAACGATCTCGGCACCGAACACCGCTCCGTACCACCGCACCATCTCCTCGGTGCGAGCCGACTTGACCACCCAGTGGGCGATGAGATCGGGCGCCACCCTCGGCGCTTTCCGACTCCCTGCATCCTGCGTCGTACTCATCGAACGACCTTTCTTCGAATCACCTGTGTGTGACCGACGCTACGTCCACTTTGACTGCCAGTCAAGAATTTGAACGAGGGTCAGGAGGGTCCGCGGATGGTGCGCTAATGTCGGATCGGTGTCGACCAACCCGCCTCCCGGAGCCGAGCGGTCCCACCGTGCCCGCCCTCGCAAAGACCGTCGTCAAGCCCTGATCGACGCCGCGATCGAGCTACTGGCCGAGGGCAACAGCGCCGACATCAGCGCAGCGGCCATATCGCGTCGCGCTGGGGTGGCCCACGGGCTGCTGTTCTACTACTTCACCGACAAACAAGGCCTGGTCGCGGCCGCACTGGCCGACGTGTTGTCGAAGTTGTCGGACTTCCAGGAGCCGGCCGCCGACGAGGAGTCCGTACGGGCACGCATGGAGGGTTTCGTGCGACGCCACATCGAATTTCTCGAGCGCCACCGCGCGCTGTACGTCCGTGTGGTTCGGGAGGGAGAATTGGGCGATTCCGTCGTCGAACATGCCGTCCGAGAAGCACGGGCCGAGGGTGCGCTGCAGGTCGCAGCACTCGCCGAACTTCCGGAACCCTTGTCTCCGTTGCAAAGTGCCGCAATTTCGGGCTGGACCGGCTTTCTCGATCGGACCGCAGACGCGTACTTCGACACCCCTGATCTCCAACTCGACGCCGTCGTCGCGCTCGTGGTGGACACTTTCGAGGCGGTTGTGGGTGCGGCGCAGTCCCGACCCGACCCGACGACCTAGAGGTCAGGACGACCAAGTTTCGCAGCCCTGAACGGTCCGAAACCGTGCAACCTGCGCAGTCTGCAAAGCACTGCTTGCGCAACACGGGATGCGGCTGGTCCACTGTCCGTCATCGCAGCTCAGTTGCATCCCCTCGGCGATTCGAAACCCGAACGCCCGTCCGGACCGCAGGACCACACTCGGCCCCCTTCGTCCGCTCCGCCTTTTCTTGCCCCGGCACATTCGACGTCGATTCAGGAGCACCTGTCATGACCAGCATCAGTCCCGCCGACCGCCGCTCGCCCACCGGTGAACACCACGACCTGCACGAGCTCGCCCAGCGGGTGCTGTGGTTGTCGACGTCGATGATTCACCATGCCAACCGAATTCGGCCCAACCCGACCGGACTCAAGGTCGGCGGCCACCAAGCGTCCTGCGCGTCGATGGTCTCGATCATGACCTCACTGTGGTTCGAACAGCTGCAACCCGGCGACCGCGTGTCGGTCAAGCCTCATGCCTCGCCGGTGCTGCACGCCATCAACTACCTGCTGGGTGAGTTGGACCAGAAGTACCTGACGACACTCCGCGCCTACGGCGGTCTGCAGTCCTACCCCTCGCGGGCCAAGGACCCGGACACCGTCGACTACTCCACCGGATCCGTCGGCATCGGTGCCACGGCCCCGATCTGGGGAGCGATGTCCCGACGCTTCGTCGAGGACCGGTTCGGCCCGGAGGAATCCACACCGAAGACGCCCGGCTTCAGCGGACGGCAGTACTCGTTGGTCGGCGATGCGGAACTCGACGAAGGCGCGGTCTGGGAGGCAATCATCGACCCGGGCATTGCCGAGCTCGGCGAGATCGTCTGGATCGTCGACCTCAATCGTCAGTCCTTGGACCGAGTGGTCCCCAACATCGCTGCGCGTCGCCTCGAGAAGATGTTCGACGCCGCAGGCTGGCAGGTCATCACCGTCAAGTTCGGCCGGTTGCTCGAAGATCTGTTCGCCAAGCCGGGCGGCGATGCGCTGCGTACGCGCATTCTGGACATGCCGAATCCGGAATACCAACGCCTGCTGCGCTGCACCGCCGACGAGGTGCGCACCAGACTTCCCGGATCCGGCCCCGACGCCACTGCCATTGCCGACCTGATCGCCGATCTCGACGACACACTGCTGACCGAGTCGATTCGCAACCTCGGCGGACACGATCTGGATGCGTTGCGCGACGCCTACTCTCGCATCGACGACACCCGGCCCACCGTGATCGTCGCGTACACGGTCAAGGGATTCGGCCTGCCCACTCAGGGACATCCGCAGAACCATTCCTCGCTGTTGACCGTCGAGGAATACGCCGAACTCGCACGTACCCTCGGCACCGATCCCGAGCAGCCCTGGGGCCGCTTCGACACCGACAGCGGACCCGGTCGGCTGTGCGCTGCCACCGCGGAACGGATACGCCGCGAACCGATTCCGGCATCGACGCCACCTGCCGTCCCCACCGACATCGGACGCACCCCCAAGGGCACAGCCACTACGCAGGCCGCATTGGGTCGCACCCTGATCGACCTGACCCGGGAGGCTCCCGACGCGGCTCGACGCATCGTCACGGTCAGCCCCGACGTCAGTTCGACCACAAACCTCGGCGGTTGGGTCAACAAGGTCGGCGTGTGGTCGTCGTCGGATCGACACGACTGGTTCGGCGACGACGCCGAGACGATCATGCACTGGCGCGAAGGACCGTCCGGTCAGCACATGGAACTCGGTATCGCAGAGACCAACCTGGTCGGCCTGATGGGCGAGCTCGGTGCCACGTGGAGCCGTTGGGGGGAGCCTCTGTTCCCGATCGGCGTCATGTACGACCCCTTCGTCGAGCGCGCACTAGAGCCGTGGTCGTACGGCATCTACGCGGGTGGCCAATCGATTCTGGTCGGAACGCCGTCGGGAGTCACCCTGGCCGCGGAAGGTGGTGCACACCAGTCGATCAAGACCCCGTCCATCGGATTGGAACAGCCCGGCTGCATCACCTACGAGCCCGCATTCGCCATCGACGTCGAATGGACACTGCTCGCGAGCATCGGTCGACTCGGACGCCCCGACGGAACCTCGGCATACCTGCGTCTGTCGACACGTCCCGTCGACCAGTCGAAGGCTGACGTCCCGAGCGATCCGGCTGCACGGGAACGCAGGCGTCGTCAGGTCGTTGCAGGCGGTTACCCACTGGTGCGCCGAGACGGAGCGACGGTGACCATCGCAGCGATGGGAGCGTTGATGACCGAAGCCCTGGACGCCGCAGAGCGTTTGGAGCAGATCGGCGTCATCGCGGACGTTCTGTGCATCACCAGCCCGGGCGAGCTCTACCGCGCGCTGCAGGCCAGGCAAGGACACCACGTCGGCGAATCCTGGATTCTCGATCAACTGCTGCCCGCCGAGCGAGCGACCCCGATGGTGACGGTGCTCGACGGACATCCGCACACCCTCGCATTCCTCGCTACCGTCAACCGGGTTGCGTCGACGTCGTTGGGCGTCAGCAACTTCGGACAGGTGGGCTCACTCGACGAGGTGTACAAGCACCACCGAATCGACACCGATTCCATCGTCGGGGCAGCTCTCGACGTGACAGGTCAGTGACAGATCCATTCCGACAGCGAAGGCAGCCATGACAGCGACAGTCACGACCACCACTGTTGCGATGCCCTCGCTCGGTGAGAACATTGCCAAGACCGCGGCCGACCGCGTCGAAAAGCTGCCGCGCATCCGGCGGACCATCGCAACCCGGATGGTTCGATCCCTGCAGACCGCAGCTCAATTGACGACTGTCGTGGAAGCCGAGGTGTCCTCGATGGCGCGGGTACGCCGCGAGAACAAGGACGCGTTTCTGAGCCGCACCGGACACAAGCTGTCGTATCTGCCGTTCTTCGTAGCAGCCGCGGTGGAGTCGTTGGCGGACAACCCCGTCGTCAACTCCGCACTCGACGCCGACGTCACCACCGTGACCTATCACGGTGCCTGCCATCTCGGAATGGCCGTCGACGGCCCGAAGGGGTTGATGGTCCCGGTCATCCGGAATGCGCAGGCGCTTTCGATCACCGCCCTTGCGGCCGAAATCGCCAGTGCTGCAGAGAAAGTGCGCAGCGGCACTGTCACCGCGGACGACCTCTCCGGGGGCACCTTCACCATCACCAACACCGGAAGCCGCGGCGCACTGTTCGACACGCCCATCATCAATCAACCGCAATCGGCGATCCTGGGTTTCGGCTCGGTCGTCGAACGTGTGGTGCCCGTCCGAGACGCCACAGGAAACTTGACCATCACCGCGGTTCCGACCGTGTACCTCTCGCTGTCGTACGACCACCGCATCGTCGACGGTGCCGATGCTGCCCGCTACCTCGGCGACGTCAAGAGTCGGCTCGAAAAGGGTTACGCTGCTGATCTTCTCGACTGACGAGTCGAACTGTCCGATCGCCCCGCTCGCAAGTGCGGGGCGATCGGCGTTTCACCCGAGGTACTCCGCGAGTCCGTTCAGGGTGGCGGTGAGCTTCTTCTTGAACGTTCCCTGCAGCGCCTTGCCCACCACTCCGAACAACAACGGACTGGTCACCTCCAGCTCCAGGGTGACGGCAGAGCCGCTTCCGCGAGCGGCGCAGTTCATCGAGAGCCGGATCTTCGATCCAGTGGACCCGGCACCCACCAGGACCAGCGCCTCCGGTGCACGCAGACTTTCGACCTGGAACTCGATGGTATCGGTGATGCTCGCGATCTTGATCTTCTCGACCATCGTCGACCCGACTTCGAGGTCCCTCGGGGGCGTCTCCACCCACTCCTCGTGCAGGGCATGCCACTTCTCGAAGGTGCTGACGTCGGACAGAGTTGCCCACACCTCGTTCTGAGAGGCGGGCAGTTCCTGCGTCATGGTGATGTTCAGCATCCGGGTTCCTTCGCTCGAAGACGGTGTTTCACAACTACGCCACATTGTTGATCGCAAGTCAATATTGACCTGAAGTCAAATAGGGCTTAGCTTCATGAGACACGCCTCACAGCCATGGGGCCGAACGAAAGACGAGCCATGACGACGACCGAAGCGCTATCCGTTGCAACCGCCACCGATGTGATCGCCAATCTTCGAGCTCTCGTACCCGACCTGAAGGCCGGAGCAGCCGAAAACGAGAAGGCGCGACGCCTCTCCGAGGACACCGTCGATGCCCTCCGCCGCGCAGGCGCATTTCGGATTGCAGCACCGGCGAAGTTCGGCGGACTCGAGACCGATCTGCGCACCATGCTCGACGTCTCGGCGATCATCGCCGAAGGTGACGCGGGTGCCTCCTGGGTCACCACCCTGTCCAACGTGAACAACTGGGCTGCAGGCCTTTACAGTGACCAGGCTCAGGCCGAGATCTACGCGAACGGACCGGACGCCGTCATTGCCGGCGTCGTCACCCCGGGCGGCACTGCCCGCAAGGTCGAGGGCGGCTATCAGCTCACAGGCACCTGGCCCTATGCCTCGGCCAGCCTGCACTCGGAGTGGTTCACCGGCGGAATCATCATCAACGACGAAGACGGCGACATGCTGGACCAAGGCATGGCATTGCTGCCCCGCTCGGACTACCGCATCGACGACACCTGGTACGTAGCTGGCATGCGCGCTTCCGGCAGCAACACCGTCGTTGCAGAGGACGTATTCGTCCCCGAACACCGCATGCTCTCGATGATTCCGGCGTTCAGCGGTGCCAACGTGGCGGAGCGTACCGACTCCGCGTTCGCTCGCTCGGCTTTCGGCCCCATGCTCGTCATGGTGCTCGTCGGACCGCAGCTCGGAATGGGACGTGCTGCAGTCGAACTCGTCAGAACGAAGGCGTCACAGAAGGCCTTGGCCTACACGGTGTTCGACCGGCAGGCCGATTCGGTGGCCTTCCAGATGCTGCTCGCCGAAGCCGCATTGAAAGTCGACACTGCGCACCTGCACGCCTACCGCGCAGCAGAAGACGTCAAGCGTTGGGCCGAGGCCGGTGAGTACCCGGACCTGCTCTCCCGCGCCCGCGTTCGCGGCGACGCGGCCGTTGCGCTACGAAGCATCAACGAGGCACTGAACATGCTCGTCGACGCCACCGGCGCCGGAGCCTTCGCCGAAGTGAATGCTCTGCAACGTATTTGGCGTGACTCGAGTGTCGGTGCCCGCCATGCCGTCATGCTGCCGCGAGTGTCGATCGAGACCTACGGCAAGGCGCTGCTCGGCTTCGATCTGCACGACCACATCACCCCGATCATCTGATGACGCCCTAGGCTCGTACCGAGCCCTCGGTGACAGCCGGACGGGCAGGCCCAGGCAGATTGGACATTCGGTGCCAGATCGTTCCGCCAAGCCGGTTGCCCGAGTCAACCGGGCCACCGCCCGAGCTGCCGAAACTCGGCAGCGAATCGTCGACGCAGCGGCGAGCCTGTTCGCGGAGGCCGACTACGACAAGGTCGCCGTCTCGGACATCGTCGAGTCGGCCGACGTTGCCCACGGCCTCCTGTTCCACTATTTCGGTAACAAGAGGGGCATCTACCTCGAGGCGATGCGGGCCACCGCCGCGGCCATGTCGGAGGCCTTCGCAGACATTCCCGATTCGACACCCGACGTCCAGATTCGGGCGGCCCTGACCAGCCACCTGAACTATCTCAGCCTGCACCGCGGGCTGGCATTACGAATGGTGTTGGGCGGCAGAGGCGCCGACCCCGAAGCATGGGAAGTTTTCGAGAGTGCCCGAACCGCAGTGCTGGCGGCAGCGGCCACGCAACTCGGATTCGACGCGGAGAACGCCAGCGTCAGACTCGTCGGGCACAGCATCGTCGCGGCAATCGACGGCGCGACGGCCCGATGGCTCGAAGAGGACGTCAGCGTCGACATCGAGCAGATGGTGGATTGGCTGGTGCACCTCATCGTTGCGTGCCTGCGCACCGCCCCGGTCCTGGATCCCACCCTCGATGTAGACGACGCAATCGAGACAATCCTCGGAACCGGCTAGCCCACTACTGTGTCGGCATGACGTGGCGATACGCGACAAGACTGTTCCTTGTCGTTGCCGTCAACTCAACGGCTACGCCCCACTTCAAGCCTCGGCAGAAATTCTGTCTGAATTTCGGTAGGGGCGGTGATGTGAAACCCCAGGCATCGGCCGAACGCGGCTTCTTTCTGGTAGACACGCCGTGTGCTCTCCTACTCCCGTTCGATGTCCGCTGTCGTCTGCTGCCTCGCGGTAGCAGTGACAGCGGGGTGTGGCCCCGCCAACGATCCCGACACCACGCTCGGTGAACTGACGACAACCACCGCCCAGGCCCCGCAGTACGACCTGACGGGCGTGCCGGGCACTGTTCTCCAATACGAGGACTTCGGTGAGCGATCCGCCGAACTTTCGAACACAGGCGCAACGCTGTATCGCTTCGTGTACGAGTCGACGTCGGGTGTCGACGGTTCCCCGGCGGCGGTATCCGGTGTAGCGGCCGTTCCGGCAGGCACCGCACCCGAGGGCGGCTGGCCGATCGTCGTCTACGGGCACGGCACCACCGGCATACAGGCCGACTGCGGACCCACCCTGTATCCCGACCTGATCGGGTACCAATTCGCAGTGCAGGATTTCACCGCACTCGGGTACGTCACCGTGCTCCCCGACTACCAGGGACTGGGCACCGGCGGTGGAACGCACCCGTACCTGGAACCGCGAACCACCGGCAACAACATGATCGACGCGGCCCGCGCAGTCCACAATGCGCTGCCCGAGACGTCCGCACGCTGGGCCGCAGTCGGCCTGTCGCAGGGTGGCCAAGCAGCATGGGCTGCAAACGAACTCGCTGCCTCGTACGGCCAGGGGCTCGACCTCGTCGGATCGGTATCGCTCTCACCACCGACCGACCTGACGCCTCTCGTTCGATCCGGTATGGACGGAACTCTCACCACACCGCAGAAGGAACTGTTGCCGTACTTGCTCTACGGCGCACAGCAAGTGGACCCCGCCATCGATCCTAAGGACTACAGCGGCAGCGTCGCCGAGGCCAACAACGAGCTGCTGCTCACCTGCCAGGGCGGAGACACAGAAGGCAAGGCTCGGGCAGTCCAGGCGATGGCGCCGGACGAGTTCGCCGCCGACTCGGCAGAATCGGAGCAGAAGCTCCTCGACGTCGTCGGACGTTATACATTGCCGCAAGTGAGGAGCGAGGTGCCGATGTTCGTGGCCTACGGTGCAAAGGACGATATCGTGTTACCCCAGTGGACTGCCGAAGGCGTCGAAAGAGCATGTGCCCTAGGCGATTCAATCGTAGCGCAGGAACAGCCCGAGCAAGGCCACGATGTCAGCGACGAAGCGGCCATGCAGTTCCTGGCCGCCGTGTTCGCGGGCCAGTCGGTGCCCAGCACATGCTGACGAGCGGCTCCTCGGTGGAGCGAATCACCGAGTACACCCACGACGGTCTGGTGTTCGACGTCATCGATCAGGGACCGCTGGACGGCCCGGTTGTGTTGCTATTGCACGGCTTTCCCGAGCGAGCGTCGTCGTGGTCCGCAGTGATGACGATCCTGAACGATGCCGGTTTCCGGACTGTCGCACCGGATCAGCGCGGATACTCACCGCGCGCCCGGCCGACGCGGCGTCGCGACTATCGTGTCGGAGCATTGGTGGGCGACGTCGTCGCTCTCATCGACAGGATCGGGACTCCGGTACATCTGGTGGGGCACGACTGGGGAGCGAACATCGCATGGGTCACCGCAGGCCGACGACCCGACCTGGTGTTGTCGCTGACGGCATTCTCGGTTCCCCACCCCGGTGCGTTCATGACCGGCTTTTTCAACTCGAAGCAAATACTGCACTCCTGGTACTTCGCGTTCTTCCAGTTGCCGATACTGCCCGAGAAATGGATGACGCGGCCCGGCGAGAGAGCCGAAAAGTGGTACAGGGCAAGCGGCATGGCCGAAGAGGACCTCGAACGCACGAAGACGGACATCGTCGACTACGGCGCGCTGCCCTTCGCTGTCACCTGGTACCGCGGACTGCCGTTCTCGAACCCGGGCATCGGTCGTCTGCGCATCACCGTGCCGACCTCGATGGTGTGGAGTGACGGCGACACCTTCATCGGCCGTGCTGCCGTCGACACCACCCAGAGGTATGTCGATGCGGCGTACACGCTGACAGTGCTGCCCGGGATCTCGCATTGGATTCCGACGCAGGCCCCCGATGCGGCTGCCGCCGCAGTGATGCGGTCGATTGCTTCCCATGGCATTTGACCGCACCACTGCCGCAGGCCTGCTCGCCGAGCTGGTCACGCAACGCACCGTGTCCGGAGACCCGGTGCCGCAGCGTTCCTCCATGGATGCCGTCGTCTCCGTACTCTCGGCACACACAACCGGCATCGCGGTCGAGGGACATCGCGACGGCCCGCACCCGTGGCTGTTGATCACCAATGATGCGCCTCCAACGGCGGCGAGGCTGATGTTCGCCTGCCACGTCGATACCGTCCCGGCGGGCGATCTCTCGAACTGGCAGTTCGATCCGTTCGCCGCAGACGTCGAAGACGGTGTGTTGCGGGGCCGAGGTACGTCCGACATGAAGGCAGGCCTCGTGGCCGCTACGGCCGCTGTGCTCGACGCCTTCGAAAACGGTGTTCCCGCAGCGCTGTTGCTCACCAGCGACGAGGAAATCGGATCGCTCGGCGCACTTGCCGCTCGTCACGCCGTGGCCGAATGTTCGGTGGGTGCGGTGGTGGTGCCCGAGGCAACAGGAAATCAGGTACATCTGGGCCATCGCGGTGCCTTGTGGGTCGACGTCACAACCAAAGGTATTGCTGCACATGGCAGTACACCGCAGCGAGGCGAGAGCGCCATCATGAAGCTCGTCGACGTCCTGGCACGGGCTCGCGACGAACTCCCGTTGTCGACGGATGCGTTCCTGGGCGCAGAGACGTTCAACGTCGGGATGATCGACGGTGGATCGGCCCCCAACATCGTTCCCGACACCGCACACGTCGTCGTCGATCATCGAACCGTCGGTGACGGCTCGACACTGCTGTCGTGGTGGCGCGATCAACCCGAGGTCGACCACGTCGAGGCGCGAATCGACCTGCCCGGCGTGAGGACGGCGGGTGGAAACAGCTGGGTCGACGAGCTACCGCACTCCGTTGCGCCAGAACCGGTCACGTACTTCACCGACGCATCCATCATCGCCGCGGCGGCCCCCGGTGCGCCGATCGTGGTGTGGGGACCGGGGACGCCGGCCCTGATGCATGCCGCCGACGAAACCGTCGCACTCGAGGAACTCGATGCCGCCATCACCGCCTACACCGCAGTGACGCGCGCCTGGCCTACCGTCGACTGACGCACCACCAACTCCGGCTGCAGAGCGATGTGCGCAGTACCCGTCTCGTCGCTGTTCATCGCCTGATCCAACAGCCGAGTGGCCTCCGCCGCGATGCGTTCCTGCGGCTGCCGGACGGTCGTCAGAGGCGGATTGCTCAACGCCGAGAACGGTATGTCGTCGAACCCGGTCACCATGACATCAGCGGGAACCGACAAGCCCAGCGCCTGGCAACTCTGCAGAACGCCGAGTGCAATCAGATCGTCTGCACACACCACCGCGTCGGGACGTGAAGACGCTCCGAGCATCGACCGCGAGGACTCACGTCCCCAGTCGATCGAGTAGTCGCCCAACAGCGTCCACTCCTCTCGCGTCTCGATTCCCACTCTCTGCGCGTGACGGAAGAAGCCGGCCCGACGCAGCTCGGTCGACGAGTTGGTCAGCTCGGAACTGATGAAGGCTGCACTCCGAACACCCAGCGCAGCAAGATGATCCATGACCAGCGCCTGCGCAGCATCGTCGTCGACGCCGACCCAGTCGGTGTGGGTGTCGAGCGCGAAGCGGTCGAGTTGAACGACAGGAATGGCGCGGGCCGTGGTGCGCACGGCCTCTGCGGACCGCTCCCCGTGGCACGGGCTGATGATGATGCCGTCGACCTGACGCGAGACCAAGCTGCGCAACCTCTGCGCTTCGACCTCCGGATCGGATCGGGAATCGCACAGGAAGAGTTGCAGGCCACGCTGCGACAGCACGTGCTCGACGTTGACGACGAGCGAGGTGAAGAAGGGGTTGGCAATGCTCGGCACCACCATGCCGACCGTGTCCGTTCTGTTGCGGCGCAGCGAACTGGCAATGATGTTGCCCGAATATCCCAGATCCTCGGCCGCCTGCCGGATGGTGGCAGCGATCTCCTCCGAGACCGGACGTGAGCCCGACAGTGCTCGAGACACCGTGGCCGTCGAGACACCTGCGCGCTCGGCAACGTCGCGAATGGTTGCTTTACGCATCCAACTCCTACTCTCACGTGAGGACCCGAGGTTATCGAACCGCGCAGTCGCTTGCGTTGCTGTTTACACAGTAGAGGTAATCGTTTACATAAACGACTCCGGAATTCCTTGACATGGATGGGTGTCGATCCTTTACGGTGCATACATGCGAGGTAATCGATTACATGCCCTCGCCCGACGATCACCCGAGGAGTTCCCTACGTGAGTACGTCCCTGTCGGACCAGCACCCCGAGCAATCGCTGGGAGTCTTCCCGACCAAGCCGTCGGCTCTGGCCGAGATCTTCACCTCGGCACCAGCGCTCATCGGTGCCATTCACCTGCCCGCTCTACCCGGCAGCCCGCATTACAAGGGTCAACCCGTCTCCGAGATCTCGGCATTCGCCCTGGCAGAGGCACACGCGTACATCGACAACGGCTTCGACGGTGTCATCGTCGAGAACCATTGGGACATACCGTTCCTCAAGCCGGGCGAACATGGCTACGAAACCGCGGCCAGCATGGGCGTGGTCACGGCCGCCGTCGTCGGCGACTTCGGCAACCGAGTCGGCGTGAGCATCCTGTCCAATGCCGGCGAATGCGGCGTGGCCGCAGCGTGGGCAGCGGGCGCGAGCTTCGTGCGCGTCAACCAGTGGGCCAACGCCTACATCGCCAACGAAGGATTCATCGAGGGCCAGGCCGCCAAGACCACCCGCTTCCGTCACCGCATCGGTGCCGATCCGGTCAAGATCTTCGCCGACGTGCACGTCAAGCACGGCGCACATGCCATCGTCGCGGACCGCACCATCGCCGAGCAGACCGAGGACGCCGAGTTCTTCGACGCCGACGTCCTCATCGCCACCGGCTCACGAACCGGAGATGCCGCCTCGGTCGACGAGGTCTCGGTGATCAAGAACAACACGATGCTTCCGGTCATCATCGGCTCCGGCATCACCGCCGCCAACGTGGGCGACCTCATGAAGGAATGCGACGGTGCCATCATCGCCTCCTCGGTGAAGGAGAACGCTCGCTGGTGGGGACGCGTCGCAGGCGAGAAGGTTCGCGCCGTGGCCCGCGCGGCAGGCAAATAGCCATGATCGTCTTCTTTGGCTACGCCAACAACGATGTGACGGTGCATGTTCCGCATGTTCCAGTTCTGGGCGAGCGAGTGCAGGCAACGGCCATCGACTCGATCGACGGCGGCATGAACGCGAACGCCGCGGTAGCCGCAGCCCGTATGGGTGCCCGCGTAGCCTTCGCTGGCGCAGTGGGCCCAGACGCCCGATCCACCGAGTTTCTCGCCGGGCTCAAGCACGACGGAGTCGACACCAGCTGGGCACCGCGTGACGCATTCCTCTCCACCGCAGTCGTTCTCATCGCCGACGGAGGCGACCGTTCGATCATCAGCCAGGACGACGCCAACGACGCACACCGACTGACGACCGTCCTCGACGCCCTCTCCATCGATGGCGGACGACTGTTCGTCGACGGCTACCGAGCAGAGATGCTCCCACCCGAACTACCCGACAACGTCAGCCTGGCCATCGACCTCGACGGCTGCGACGATCTCGACGCCGCACTGCGCGCTTTTGCCCTCGCCGATCACGTCATCGTCGGACGCAGTCTGTGGCAGAACAACTTCGGCATCGATGCCGAACGGTGGTCGATGCTGACCGCCCAGCACGACACCCACCTCGTCGTCACCGACGGCGAACACGGATGGACCCTGGTGACACCCTCGGGTGAGACGATCACCGAACCCGCAGTATCGGTCGACGTCGTCGATGCCGTCGGCGCCGGAGACTGCTTCTGCGGTACGTACATCGCCTTCGTCGACGCAGGCGAACCTCCCGCTCGCGCAGCCCGACTCGCCGGAGCGTCGGCAGCTCTCGCCTGCGCGACGGCCGGACCACGCGGATGCCCCAGCATCACCGAACTCAACGAATTCACCGCCACCCTCGCTACTGTCGATCTTCAGGAGATCCGATGATCAAACGCGCACTTCCCCTCGTTCTCGGTGCGGCACTTGCCCTCACCCTCGTATCCTGTGACTCCGCCTCCACCAGCGACACATCGGGCGGCACCGACGCGGCCGCGTCGTCCATTCCGGATCCGTCCCGAGTCGCCGACACGTGCGACGGCAAGAACGGCAGCCTGAAGGTCGGTCTGGTCACGATCAACCTGCAGGCGCTGTTCTTCAACCAGATCAACAACGCCGCCCAGAAGGTGGCCGACGAAGCCGGGGTCGATCTCCAGATCATCAGCGGAAACGATGATTCCGTCACGCAGGCCAACGCGTTCGACAACCTCATCGCCTCCGGTGTCGACGCCATCATCGTCGACGCCATCGACACCGACGGCATCAAGCCATCCGTCGCCAAGGCCGCCGCAGCAGGTATCCCGGTGGTCGCCGTCGACGCCACCGTCGACGCCCCTGGCGTCTCCACCCAGGTCGGCACCGCGAACGCCGAGGGTGGCGCTCAGATCGGCAACACCCTCACCGAACTCGCGAACAACACCGGGACCGTCGGCATCGTCGGTGCGCTCAACAGCACCATTCAGCTCGAGCGTCAGAAGGGATTCACCGACACCGTCTCCGCTGCAGGCATGACCGTCGGAACCGTTGTCGACGGTCGCAACATCCAGGAGAACGCGCAGACCGCCGCGGAGAACCTGCTCACCGGCAACCCGGATATGGAGTACGTCTATGCCACCGGTGAACCGGCACTCATCGGGCTGGTTGCCGCAGTGAACAGCCAGAGCGCACAGGACCGGATCAAGGCCGTCGGCTGGGACCTGTCGGATCAGGCAGTGTCGGCACTGCAGGCCGGCTGGCTCGAAGGCGTCGTGCAGCAGAACACCTTCGAGTTCGGTTACGAAGCAATGAATGCCGCCATCGACCTCGGCTGCGGACGCACCGCACCTGCGGACATCCCGGTTCCCACGCAGATCGTCACCCCCGCCAACGTGGGCGACTACATGTACTACCTGGAGAAGTAGCCCATGGCACAACAAGATCCGACTGCGCCACTGATCGAACTGTCGGGAATCACCAAATCGTACGGACCGGTGAAATCGCTTCGCGGAGTCGATCTTCGGCTCGCGCGCGGCGAGGTACTCGGGGTCGTCGGAGACAACGGTGCCGGCAAGTCGACGCTCATGAAAATCCTAGCCGGCGCCGTTCAACACGACGGTGGTGAGATGCGAGTCAACGGAGAACCGGTTCGCTTCTCGACGCCACTCGATGCACAACAGCAGAAGATCGGCATCGTCTATCAGGACCTGGCACTGTGCGACACCCTCGACGTCGCCAGCAACCTGTTCCTCGGGCGCGAACCCCGCAAGGGACCGTTTCTGGACCGGCACGGTATGCACGAGCGCGCTGCCGAAATCCTGGCGGACCTGCATGTGAAAGTGAAGTCGACGTACCAGGAGATCGGGCAGCTCTCGGGCGGGCAGCGGCAGACCGTCGCGATCGCCCGCGCCGTGTCGTTCCGCCCCGACGTGTTGATCCTCGACGAGCCAACGGCTGCACTGGCCGTCGCCGAGGTGGAGTCGGTGTTGAAACTCATCACCGACGTTGCGGCACAGGGCGTCGGAGTCATCCTGGTGACACACCGGCTGCAGGATCTGTTCCGGGTGTGCGACCGCATCACCGTCATGTACGAGGGGCAGAGCGTGGACGACGTACCGATCGGTGACCTCAACATCGAATCGCTTGTCGGACTGATCACACGCACTCCGGTTCCCCAGCGTTCACCGTCCTCGCCGGAAGGCCGACCATGATCACACTCGACAAGAACGCGCAGCCCAGCGTCGCCAAACTCGCTGCGCGCCCATCACTGTGGCAACAGACCAACAAGCCGACACTGGCCATGCTGGCTGTCACCGTCGCGGTGGCCATCGTCTTCTCGGTCACCACGTCCTCGTTCCTGACCTTCACCAACATCTCCAACCTCGCGACGCAGATCGCACCAGTCCTGATCATCGCCGTCGCCATGACATTCGTGATCACCACCGGCCAGATCGACCTCTCGGTGGGAGCAACCGTCGCCTTCGTCGCCGCGATGAGTGCAGAGCTCATTCAGGCAGGCGTGGACTCCTCGGTGGTGTTCATCGCGGCCCCGCTGATGGGAGCGGCTTGGGGCCTGGTCAACGGTTGGCTCGCTGCCTACCAAGGCATTCCACCATTCATCGTCACCCTCGCCACGCTGTCCATCATCCGCGGAATTGCGCTCTACCGCACCGAAGGGTTCTCCGTCCCCATCACCCCGGGCACCGCGTTCGCGAAGCTCGGTACTGCGTCCTGGTTGGGATTCTCGGCAAGTGCGTGGATCGCGTTGGCCGTGGTGATCATCGGCGCAATCGCCCTCAACCGCACCCGCTTCGGCCGCTACGTCACCGGAATCGGTTCCAACGTGGAGTCCGTTCGACGCTCCGGCGTCAACACTCGCCGCGTGCTGATGATGACGCTGGTGTTCACCGGCCTGGCCGCCGGCATCGCCGGCCTACTCATCGCTGCACGGCTCGGCTCGGGATCGGCCAACTCCGCCAACGGTTTCGAGCTGACCGTCATCACCGCGGTGGTGCTCGGCGGTACCAATCTGTTCGGTGGACGAGGCACCGTGGTCGGCACCGTGATCGGTGCGGTCCTCACCGGCATCATTGCCAACGGCCTGACCCTGCTGGGCGTCAGCCCGTTCCTCACCCCGATCATCACCGGAATCGTTCTGCTCGTCGCCATCTGGATCAACATGCGTGGGCATTCACTGGCGTCGCTGTTCAAGCACTTGCAGAGCGCTCCGGGCAAGCAGTGATCGTCACGACGGTCACGGGGCCGGTCGACTCCAGCGAACTGGGGCTGGTGCTGCCACACGAGCACCTGCACAACGACGCCTTCGTGGCGTACTCGGAGTCGCCCGACCCCGCTGTGGCACACGCTCTCTCCGGACCGATCTCGGCTCGAGATGCATGGCTGCTGCACGACAATCCCTATCACAGCGCCGACAACTGTCGGATCGACGACGCGACAGCCGTATTGGCAGACCTGAAAACCTTTGCCGATCACGGTGGGACGACCGTCGTCGATCTGACGCCGCCCGGAATCGGCCGTCGGCCCGAGATTCTGGAACAGTACTCCCGCGAATCGGGTGTCCGCGTCGTCATGGGCTCGGGCTGGTACCTCGAAGCCACGCACCCGGCCGAGGTCGCGTCGCTCGGCGTCGACCAGCTCGCGTCGGGACTCATTGCCGAGTTCACCGCGGACGACGGACCGCGGCCCGGGGTGATCGGCGAGATCGGCGTCTCGCCGTCGTTCACCGCCGACGAACAGAAAGCGCTGCGCGCAGCGTGCGTCGCCCAACGAGAAGTCGATGTACCACTGTTCGTTCATCTTCCGGGCTGGCAGCGGCGCGGGCACGAAGTGCTCGACATCGTCATCGATGAGATGGGCGTCGACCCGAGTGCTGTGGTGCTCTGTCACATGGACCCGTCGGGCAACGATCCCGATTACCAATGCGCTCTGGGCGATCGCGGGGTGTATCTCGAATTCGACATGATCGGCATGCCCTTCGAGTTCCCGGGCGAGGGGCAGTCTCCGTCACCCGCCGAGACCGCCTTCGCGGTCGCCGGTCTCATCGGCGGAGGGTACCGACAGCAACTTCTCCTCAGTCACGACCTGTTCCTCAAGTCGATGCTCCGCGCCTTCGGGGGCAACGGTTTGGCCTACGTACCAATCTCTTTCGCAGCCCGACTCGTGCGCAGCGGAATCGATCCACAGCACGTTTCCTCGCTGATGCGAGACAACCCCAGGTCGCTCTTCGAGAGCGCCGGAAAAGGATAGAGAACCACCATGGGTAAGAAAGTTCTGATCGCCGGTGAAAGCTGGATGACCACCTCGACCCACGTCAAAGGGGTCGACGAATTCACTGTGCACTCCTACGTCGAAGGCGTCGGACCGCTCAAGGATGCCCTGACCTCCCGCGGACACGACGTGGTGCACATGCCGGCGCACCTGGTGCCGACCCAGTTTCCCGGCAGCGCAGACGCCCTGTCCGCCTACGACGTCATCGTGCTCTCCGACATCGGCGCCAACTCGATTCAGCTCGCGCCGAGCGTTTTCGACCGGTTTCAGGCGGGCGAGGATCGATTGGTCGAGCTCCGGAACTGGGTGCACGACGGCGGTGCGCTGCTGATGATCGGCGGCTACCTCTCGTTCTCCGGATTCCAGGCCCGAGCAGCGTTTCGGCAGACGGCACTCGCAGACGCGCTGCCGGTGACGATGCTCGCCGAAGACGATCGCGTGGAGACGCCCGGCGGCATGATCCCCGTGGTTGTCGACGGCACGCACCCCACCGTGAGCGCCAGCGGTACCGAGTGGCCGGCTCTACTCGGCTACAACCGCGTGATCGCCAAGGACGGAGTTGCCGTACCCGCCACCATCAACGGCGATCCGCTCGTCGCTGCGGGCACCTACGGTAAAGGCCGCTCGGCGGTCTTCACCTCCGACTGCTCGCCGCACTGGGCACCGCCGGAATTCTGCGAGCAATGGCTCGGATACACCGATCTGTTCGACGGCCTGATCACCTGGCTGTCCGAAGAATGAGTCGATCCACCGAACTGACTGCGCGGCAACATCGCAACCTCGTTGCCGCGCAGCAGGCCAGTTTCATTACCGACTCGATCGGCGGCACACTGCGCGACGACGACTTTCGGCGTTACCTGGTGATCGAGGAAGCGTTCGTGCTCACGGCCGTACGCATCCTGGGCCTCGTGGTTGCAGAGTCCGAGTCCTTGGACGACGCAACCGATCACGTGATGTCACTGTCCAACCTCGTCGGTGAACAGCGTGAGTACTTTGCCGGGTTACGCGAGCAGTTTCCGTACGACGGCGACGTGCGCGAGTTGATCGAGAGCTCGTCCGTACTGTCCAACTACGCACTGGGACTCGTCCGTCGAGACGGACGGTCTGCGGCTCTGGTCGCGATGTTCGCCGCCGAGACCCTGTACCTGTCCTGGTGTCGCGCAGCATTGGATGCGTCGGTCGATCGCGAACCGGCACTACAGGAGTGGATCGAGATGCACACCCGACCCGCCTTCGTGGCGCAGGTGGACGCATTGGCCCGCGAGGTCGACGCCATGGACGGTGTGGACGACGCAACGCTGGACGAGTGGTTCGCCGGCATGCTCGCCGCGGAGACCGAGTTCCACAACGCGGCGATGCACTAATGCCTACGGCAGTGGTGCGGTTGAGCGCCGTCTGGGGCACATAACCACGCCACTGCCGTAGGCACTCAGGCTGCGTCGTTCAGTCTGACGAGATCGCGGCCCTTGGTTTCCGGTGCCAGGTAGGACGAGACCAGGGTGATCGCGGAGTAGATCACGAGCATCGCCGCGATGGGCCACCAGCTACCCGTCCATGCGGTGAGGCTGGCGGCGAGCAACGGTCCGATCGCGGTGGCGAGGATGCCGCCGATTTCCTTGGCCAGTGCGAGTTGCGTGAAGCGGGTTCGCGCACCGAACAGTTCCGCCATCGTCACGCTCTCGAGTGAGAACAGGCCGAGCACACCAAGATTGAGGGCCAGCACCATTGCGACGACGAGGGCCACTGTGTTGCCGCTCGTGACCATCAGCATCAGTGGGAAAGCCAGAATCATCGTCAGCGCGCTGAGCACCATATAGATCGGACGACGACCGAATCGGTCGCCCAGGATGCCGACGATCGGAATGGTGGCGAAGCCGATGAGGGAACCGTAGACGATTGCACTGGTGGCAATGGAACGATCGATCAGCAGCGTCGACGCGATGTAACCAACCAGGAATGTCTGGATCAGCCCGGAGTTGCCGGCCTGACCGAACCGCAGACCCAGCGCGATGAAGAACGCGCGGCCCTTCTTTTGCTTGAGACCGGACTCGAGAACGCTGACCTTCAGTTCCTCGTCGGTCTTCTCGATCTCGTCGCGTGAGAGGGCCACACCGTCGACCACATCGGCACGCTCCTCGAAGACCGGGCTCTCCCTCAGGTTGGAGCGCAACCACACCGCGAAGATCATCAGGAAGAAGCTCGCGAGGAACGGTACGCGCCAGCCCCAGCTGAGCAACTGATCCTCGGACAGTACAGCGAGCAGCAAGGCCCAGATGGCGGACGCAGCAAGGGTTCCGGAGTTGGTGCCCAGGGAGACGAGTGAGGCGATGAGGCCTCGACGCTTGTCCGGTGCGTACTCGACCAACATGACCGTGGCACCGGCGATTTCGGCTCCGGCGCCGAATCCCTGGATGAGGCGAAGGGCGACGAGCAGGATCGGGGCCATGATGCCGATCGCGTCGTACGTCGGGAGCGCACCGATGAGGGTGGTGGAGGCACCCATCATCGCGATGGTGATGAACAGGACCTTCTTTCGACCGATTCGATCGCCCATCCGGCCGAAGTAGATGGCACCGACCAGGCGCGCGACATAGCCGACGCCGTACGTGGCCATGGCGGCGATCAATCCGATCGCCGGGCTGACGTCGGGGAAGAAGATGCGATTGAAGACGATCGCGGCGGCGAGCGAATACAGCTGGAAGTCCATGAACTCCATTGCCGTACCCAGCCAACCGGACATCGCCGCCTTGGTGAGGTCTTTCGTGCTGCGAGTCGGGACGGCGGTGTTACCGCGATCGTCCGTCGATTCGTTGGTGTCCTGTGACATCCGAAGCTCCATTGCTGGTGATGATCGATGAGTTCATGATGCGAGTTCGCCGCGGGCCTACGTGAGACCGGTGCCTCATCGAGGGAGGTTGGTGGCGCTCGCCACAGTGATATACAAGCACTGTTATACCAATCCGTCAATGACCCTTCGCGAACCGAACTAGGCGCTGGACAGCGCACTCGCAGAACGAGCCAGTTCCTCGATCGAGGCCCAGTCCCCCGCCTGCACGAGCGAGCACGGCGTGAGCCAGCTACCGCCGACGCACACCACGTTGGGCAGCGCCAAGTAGTCGACGGCGTTCTGCGGAGTGATGCCACCGGTGGGGCAGAACGTCAAGTGAGGCAAAGGACCCGCCAGAGCCCCCAGCGCCGATGCCCCTCCCGACGACTCGGCCGGAAAGAACTTCATCTCGGTCGATCCGCCCTCGGCAACCGTCATCGCTTCGGTCGCCGTCGACACTCCCGCCAGAAGCGGAACCGGCAGCGCGCGGGCCGCGTCGAGCAGCCCCCTCGGGGATCCGGGCGAGACCAGGAATCGCGAGCCGGCATCCACCGATCTCAGCGCGTCCTCGCGGGTCAGCACCGTTCCCGCCCCGATGACTACTTCCGGCACGTTCGCAGCGATTGCTGCGATGGCACCGAGAGCGGCCTCCGAACGCAGCGTCATCTCGATGATGCCGATACCGCCGGCATACAGAGCCCGAGCCAGCGGAACCGCATCCTCGACCCGATCGATGACGACAACCGGAATAACAGGGCTTACGCGCAATACATCACGGGCAGTTAGGTTTTCGAGCAATTCTTCGTGTTCGGAGGTCATGTCAACACTCGTTTCCACTTGCTCGGCGAGTCGGTCCGTAGGAAGTCGGTCCACGCAACGACCTGCGTGCCGAACGGTGAAGTGGCCCCGAGATCGGGCCCGAAGATGGAGTCGATACCGAGCAGGTCCGACGCCGATCCGGCACGGGACAGCTGTGTCGACAACGGATCATCCAGCACACGTCCGGCTTTCGCTTCCTCCAGCACGAAAGCGCACCAGGCCCCGACGGCGAGAGCGAGCATGCCCGTCGAGCCACCGGCGGACGTTGCATCACGCACAGTCCCCAACAGGCGCGGACCGAGCTTCTGTGATCCGTCCATCGCCACCTGCCGGGTGGTGTGTTTCAGCGCCGGGTTGGCGAATCGCACACGAACCTCGTCGCCGTACCCGACAGCGTCCATTCCGCCGACCATCGTCGGTGCGACGTCTCGAAGAACCATGGTCCGGCAGATCTCGTCGAGCACCGGATCCCCGACCGCCTCGGCGATGGTGCTGTGCCCACGGAGGATTCCCAGGTACGCCAGCACCGAATGGGTGGCATTGAGCACGCGCAGCTTCATCGTCTCCCAGGGCTCCACGTCCTCGACGAACTGCACGCCGACTCGCTCCCACGCTGGACGCGGACCTGCGAAATCGTCCTCGATCACCCACTGCCGAAACGGCTCGCACACCACCAGAGCGTCGTCGCGTAGGCCGGTTCTTCGCTCGTTGTCCGCCCTGTCGTCGTCAGTGGTAGCGGGCACGATTCGATCGACCATGCTGCTGGGGAACGTGACTCGACGCGTAATCCATTCGGCCAGGCCATGGTCGCGGTCACGGGCAGCGACGAAAGCGTGGACCAGCTCGGACAGAATTCGACCGTTCGACGGCAGGTTGTCGCAGCACAGGACTGTCAGAGGCGAATCGCCTGCCATGCGCCGATCCAACCCCGAAACCAACTGCCCGACCACCGTGCGCGGCGGCCTGCCGCTCAGATCAGCCACGATCTCCGGATCGTCCAGACGCAGTCGGCCCGAGGCAGGGTCGAGCCGATATCCCTTCTCGGTGACCGTCAGAGTGACGATGTGTGTTGCCGGATCGGCGATGGCCTCGACAACCGCGTCGGGGTTCGCGGCTGCGTTCCGTACGTCGAGCATCGAGCCGACAACGGTCGCCGTAGTCTCCTCGATCCCCTTCTGCACCAGGGTGAACAACCCGTCCTGCGGGGCGAGCTGCTCCACCACCGTATTGCTTCGCTGAGTGAAACCTGTGATGCCCCAGTTCGTTTCCCCGGTCAACAGTGCGGCCTCGTAGGTGAACGCTGCCTGATGCGCCCGGTGGAACGCTCCGACGCCGAGATGCACGATTCCACTGGAGGTGGGACGGGCGACCGCGGCGGTCGCGTCGGACAACCGGGTGGACGCCGTCATGTCGCTACTCGCTCGGTGCGGTATCGCTCACCGTGGCGGCGGATCTCGTCGAGCGGTGCAATGAGACCGGTGCCGCCGCGTCCGCCGACGCTCAGCGATGCCGCTGCTGCAGCCATGGCCGCGGCCTCGCGAAGATCGTCGCCGAGAGCGAGACGCGCCGTCAGGGTGCCGGCGAACACGTCACCGGCACCGGTCTGATCGATCACTTGGCGGGCAGGAATCACCGGCTGATGGGACCGTCCCTCCTCGGTGAAGATGCTGGACCCTTCGGAACCCTGGGTGACCACCACAGAGCGTGCACCCCAGCCCATCAGGGACGCCGCAGCACTCGCCGGATCGTCTGTGCCGAGCAGCAATTCGATCTCGCTCGGTGCCGACGGCACCATCACCTCGCAGTAGGCGGCGATGTTCTGCAGGAAGTCGCGCGCCTGATCGGCCGTCGTCAACCTGGGGCGGAAGTTGGGGTCGTAGACAAATCTGCCCGAATGCTGCGCCACGTGCAGCATCGTGCGGGCGAGGGTCGGCGACAGTGCCGCAGCGATTCCGCCGCCCAGGACGGCACCCGCATTCTCGATCACGCCCACGGGCAGGTCCGCCACATCGAGCTGGCTGCCCACCGAACCGGCTCGGGCATAGGAGAACTGGCGATTACCCTCCGGATCGATGTGCAGGAAGTAGACACCCTGCTGGCCGGGGACTCGCCGAACGAAGGTGTCGTCGATGCCGAGCTCACGAATCCGCCGACAGACAGCGTCGCCGAGCTCGTCGTCGGATACCCGCGCGACGAGGGCTACCGAAGCCCCTGCAGCAGCAGCGGCGGCACCTGCGTTGACGACATCGCCCGATACTCCGAGCACACCGTCTGCTCCGTGCCGAAAGGCCTCGGTGGTCGAAACCTCGACGAGCGGCTCGCCGAGCAGGACTACATCGAACTGAGTTGTGGCCATGTGGCGCTTCACCAATCGTGCATACTGCCGTCGAGACGGCGATTGACGGGCAGATACTTGGGGTTGTACGGGTACTTCGCGGCGGCCTCTTCGTTCACCTCGACGCCGATACCCGGCTGGTTTCCCGGATGCATGAAGCCGTCGGTGAAGGTGTAGCTCGTCTGGAACACATCGCCCGTCGGGTCGACGTGCCCCATGTACTCCTGCACTCCGAAGTTGGGAATCGACAGATCCACGTGCAACGCGGCAGCGAGGGAAACCGGCGAAAGATCGCCCGCACCATGAGATCCCGATCGAACGCCGTACAGATCGGCCAGCGAGAAGATTCTGCGCAGATGGGTGATACCGCCGGCGTGCGAGACCGACGTGCGGATGTAGTCGATCCACCGGTTGGTGATCAGATTCTGGCAGTCCCAGATCGAGTTGAAGATCTCGCCGACGGCAATCGGGGTGGTGGTGTGCTGACGAATGACGGCGAAGGCGCTCTGATCCTCGGCGGGGGTGGGATCTTCGATCCAGAACATGCGCATCTCTTCGAGGTCCCGCCCGAGTCGTCCCGCTTCGATCGGGCTCAGACGGTGATGTACGTCGTGGAGCAGGTGGAAGTCGAACCCGTGACGTTCACGCACGGCACCGAGCATCTGCGGTGCGAACCGCATGTACGGGGCGGTATCCCACGAGTCCTCCTGCGGCGCAGCGCCGGATGCGGGTTCGTAGAAGCCGTCGACCGGAATTCCGTAGGTCTTCTTCAGGCCGGGAATGGCCGACTGGGCACGAATTGCTTTGTAGCCCTTGTCGAGATGCGCTTGGACGTCGTCGAGCATCTCGTCGATGCTACCGCCGCTGGCGTGCCCGTAGACCATGATCCCGTCTCGTGCAGCACCGCCGAGGAGCTGGTAGACCGGCATATCGGCGGCCTTGCCCTTGATGTCCCACAGTGCGACGTCGACCGCTGCGATGGCTGTCATCGTCACCGGACCACGCCGCCAGTAGGCACCCTTGTACAGGTACTGCCAGATGTCTTCGATCCGGTGGGGATCGCGTCCGATCAGGAGCGGCGCAATGTGGTCCTTCAGGTACGACTCCACCGCGAGCTCGCGTCCGTTCAGAGTCGCATCACCCCACCCGACGATGCCCTCGTCGGTGGTGATCTTGAGCGTGACGTAGTTGCGGCCCGGAGCCGTCACGATGACGGTGGCGTCGATGATTTTCATTGCGGTCCTTGCGAAGTGGTGTCGATGACGATCTTGAGCTGGGTGGGGTCGGTGAGCGCGGCCTCGAGCGCTGCAGCCGATTCGGCCAACGGGTACGTCGATGTGACGAGCGCGGCGAGGTCCACTCGCGCCGATCCGGCGAGTGCGATCGCGTCGGCGAATGCCGAAGGGCCATAGCGGAAGCACCCGCGGATATCGAGCTCCCAGCGTTGCACTGCTCCGATGGGGAATTCGGCGACCGCGCGTCCCGGCACGCCGACGAGCGCCAGGATGCCTGCCGGGCCGAGGGAGCGTGCTGCATCGGCAATGGCTCCGGGGTGGCCCGAGCAGTCGAACGCGATGTCGAAGGTGCCCTCGGGCAGTGCATCTTCGCCCGAGCGCAACGTCGTGGTGGCACCGAGCGCTGCCGCGACCTCGAGCCGCGCGGGTGCGACGTCGGTGATGGTCGTCTCCGATGCGCCCAGGGCAATGACCGTCTGCAGAACCAGCAGTCCGATGGGCCCGGCACCGGTGATCGCGATGCGCTCGCCCAACACCGACCCGACCCTGGCTGCGGCCCACGCTGCGACGGCCAAGGGCTCGATCAGCGCAGCGACGCCGTCGTCGATCGAATCCGGGAGTGGGTGCGCGAATTCGGCTGTCAGGACAACGGATTGCCGCAGCAGTCCGTGATTCGGTGGGGATCCGAAGCAGACGACACTGGGGCAGACGTTGTAGTGACCGCTCAGGCTCAGCGACGAGGTGCCGTTCGGAACCGCGGGCTCGATTGCCACTCGCTGGCCGATTCGGCCCTGAGACACGCCCGCGCCGACCTCGGTGATGACCCCGAATCCCTCGTGCCCCAATACGGTGGGCTGCGTCAGCGAGTTGGAGCCGTTGCGGCCGTCTGCGTAGTAGTGCAGGTCCGAGCCACACAGGCTCACGCCGTGTACCTCCACCCTGACCTGGCCGTCGCCGACCTGCATACGGTCGATCTTCTCGATCCTCAGGTCACGTGGACCGTGCAGAACGGCCGCCTCGTCGTTGCCGCTGATCACTGCCATCGCTGTAGAGCCTCCGCCGTAGTGCCTTGAATATCAGTACTACCATACTAGTGACCGAGGGCACTCCGTCAAGGGTTCGGCACTGCGGGTCACCCGGCACCCCGCGTTAGTCTTGACCGGTGAGCACACAGAGCAGCAGGAAAGTCACCGCACGAGAGCGGGCGTACAGAGAATTACGCCTACGCATCGTGTCCTTGACGCTCCCCCCGGGTAGCCCGCTGTCGGAGAACGAACTCGCCGAGCAAATGTCCGTGAGCCGCACACCCGTCCGTGAGAGCTTGATCCTGCTGGCCGAAGAGGGCCTGGTTCAGGTCTTTCCGCAACTCGGTACATTCGTCTCACGCGTCGACACCGAGCGCGTTGCCGATGCCCAATTCGTCCGGGAGGCAATAGAAACCGCGTCGCTCAGCGATGCGGTCACGTCTCGGTCGGACGACGATCTGGCCGCGTTGCGGGCAAATCTCGCTGCGCAGGCCGAGCCCGGAATCGACATGGACCAGTTCTTCGAGCTGGACGAGCAATTCCACCAGTTACTTCTTGCGGCCGGTGGACATTCCGCCGCATGGCGATCCGTCGAATCGGCGAAGGCTCATCTGGACCGAGCACGACGACTGGGGCTTCGTGACACTCGGCCCATTCCCGACCTGATCGAACAACACACCGCAATAGTCGACGGCCTCGAAGCACGAGACTTCGAGGCCGCCGCTCGGTCGATGCGCGAGCATCTGCGTGCCGTGTTCGCCGATGTCGAATACATCAAGAGCAAGAGCCCACACCTGTTCTCCAACAGCAACGAACGACCGACACGCAAAGTCGTCTCCAGCTGGGAGTGAGTGCGGCTCCGCCGCAATGGTGCGGTTATGTGCCCTCCAGGGGACTCAACCGCACCACTGCCGTAGGCATTACAGGCGCTCGACGATGGTGGCGTTCGAGAGACCACCCGCCTCGCACATCACCTGCAACCCGAATCGCTGCTCGCGCTCGGCGAGTGCGTGGACCATAGTCGTCATGATGCGGGCACCACTGCCGCCGAGGGGATGACCGATGGCGATGGCTCCGCCGTTGACGTTGACCTTGTTCAGGTCCGCGCCGGTCTCCTTGGCCCATGCGAGCACCACGGACGCGAAGGCCTCGTTCACCTCGAACAGATCGATATCGTTCATGGTCAGCCCGGCTTTGGCGAGCACCTTCTTCGTCGCCGGGATGACTGCGGTGAGCATCATCAGCGGATCGTCGCCGACCACCGCGAAGCTGTGCAGCCTGGCCATCGGGGTGAGGCCGAGTTCCCTCGCCTTCTCGCTGGTGGTGATCATGACCGCCGCACTACCGTCGTTGACCTGACTTGCGTTGCCCGCGGTGATGTTCCACCCGATTTCCGGGAACCGCTGCGCCATGGCGTCGCTGTAGTAGGCCGGTCGCAGTCCGGCTAGGGTCTCCAGCGTGGATCCGGTGCGGATTCCCTCGTCGCGGTCGAGCCCACGGATTGCGGTGATCTCCCGCTTGAAACGTCCCTCTTCGGTGGCTGCGGCAGCCTTCGCATGACTCGACAAGGCGAACTCGTCCATCTCGGTGCGGCTGATACCCCACTTCGCCGCAATCAGTTCGGCGCTGATTCCCTGCGGCACCAGACCTTCCGGATACCTCTCGGTGAACCCGACACCTGCCGGATCTTCGGTTCCGACCAGGTTCGAACCCATCGGAATGCGGCTCATCGACTCCGAACCGGTAGCCACGGCCAGATCGTAAGCACCGGAGATGACACCCTGAGCGGCGAAATGTATTGCCTGCTGGCTACTTCCACATTGCCGGTCGACGGTGGTTGCGGGCACCGATTCGGGATAGCCCGCCGCCAGCGCCGCGCGCCGAGTCATGTTCGACGCCTGATCCCCTACCGCAGTGACAACTCCGCCGATGACGTCGTCGATCTGGTTCGGGCCTATCCCGCTGCGCTGCACTACTTCCCGCAGGCTGTGGGCCATCAGGTCGACTGGATGCTCGGGATGCAACGTGCCGTTCGTTTTGCCCCGCCCGACCGGGCTTCTCACTGCCTCGACGACGACTGCGTCTCTCATGACGGCTCCTTGTCCGATCGATCCGTTCCTATCGGATCGCTGACACCACGGTACGAGCTGGCTTTAGTTTTGTAAAGTCAGTAGGATCGTGACATGCCCCTCCACATGGACGGCCCGCTGTCCGACCTCGAGACCTGGACAGCCGGCGACCGATGCTCCATTGCGCGCGCCTTGTCTGTGGTCGGCACGCGATCGACCATGCTCATCCTGCGCGAGGCCTTCTACGGAACCACCCGCTTCGACGACTTCAGCCGACGCGTCGGCATCACCGACGCCAGCAGTGCGGCCCGCCTCAAAGAGCTGGTGGAGGTTGGGATCTTCGTCAAACAGCCCTACCGACCGGACAAGGGCAGAACGCGTTACGAATACGTTCTGACGAGGATGGGCGAGGATCTGCTGCCCGTCGTACTCGGATTGATGCAGTGGGGCGACCAATACCTGCAAGACGACGACGGACCACTCGACGTCGTCGATTCACACGGCGAGCCCGTGCGCGTCCGCGTCACCGACAACCGTGGTTCCGAAGTGCCGATGAACGAGCTGCGAGTACGGATACGCTGAGCCCGTGGTGATGTCGCGGTGGATCGGCGCAGCTCTCGGCCTGACCCTGGCCGTCGCCTTCTCACTGCTGTGGCAGTTCGCCGCACCTCTCTCAGCGTTCGATGCGACGGCCCTGCCCGGCGAAACAGGAAGCGTGACCATCGTCGGCTACTCGATTGCGTTCGTGGAGAGAGGCCCACACTGGCTTGCCCCCTCACTGATCATCAGCGCCGTAACACTGTGCGCCTCAGCTGCGGCCGCCGAGGCGCGAAACCGGCTCGGCCACAACGACACCGATGAATCGAATTTCCGCTGCACGTGGTGGCCGTTGCCGACCTCGGTGCTGCTTGCGATCACCGTGTGGACAGTCGCCACAGTCGACCCGCCGGCGAGCGCCGGCGTCGACATGGTTCATCCCGACTCGATCGCCGCCCAGATGTCTCGGTCGCCACTGTTCCGCGATTCGAGCACGGTCTTCCTGATCGAATGCCTGACCATCTCGATCGCGATCGGTGCCGTCTTCACAGCTGGCCAGCGCGCCGCAGACGGCTACAGGCGATCATGATGAGAGCGGCTTCACCCGTTCCGCTCGGTATCGGTACCAGTCCTGCTCGGCCTCGGGTCCGTATTCTGCAACCAAATCCACGTACTCGACCGTCACGTGCTGACCCGGGTACGGCATGCGAAACCCCGATCCCTCGATGCTGGAGTAGAACACCCAACAGCCACCAGGAAGTTCGGGCGCGTCGAGCACACCCCAGCCTTCCTCACCGTTGAATTCGCGAACCACCGCTCGTGTCGTCGAGGTCGGTACCGGCTCGGGCATGAACGGCTGAGCGTCGTCCGACGCGACAAAATCAGTGATGCCGCCGTCTGGGCTGTACGTCCACGACGCTCCACGGAACGTCGGCTCGCCAGCGCTTCTGAAGAAGACCAAGATACCTGCGCCGGCGACGGCCAACGCCGCCAGGACATAGCCCCTCTGCCTCGAATAACCAAAACCCACCGCCTGACGGTACCTGCACAGACTCCTCGGCAACGAGTGCGTCGCAACCGCTCTCACACCGCCTCGACGGCGAGTGCGACTCCGATACCGATGAACAACACCCCGGCCACACGGCTCCAGGACGTCGAGTTCGACGAACCGCTGGCCAGGCGGCCCACAGCGGCGGTGACCACTGCCCAGACCGCCAATCCGATTGCCACATCGACGATTCCGAGTAGACCGATCTGCAGGGGAAGCGCTCCGTCGGCATCGACGAACTGCGGCAGAAGCGCGACGAAGAACAGCACGGCTTTGGGATTGAGCAAGTTCGTCACCAGTCCCATACGAAACCACCGCACGTCGGACGTCGCACTCCCCTCCGACGAAGTCTGCCGCAGTGCCGAGATGCCCAGCCACACCAGGTACAGACCTCCGAGGATCTGAATGATGTTCAGCGCGGTCGGCGATCGAGAGATGAGCAGCGACAGCCCCACCACCGCTGCAACCATGTGCACGCACAATCCGGTCTGCGCGCCGAGGCCCGCTCGCCACCCCGCGGCGCGGCTGCTCGCCGCCGCTCGGGCCACCACCGCGAAGTCAGGACCGGGTATCGCGTAGGCCAGGAGCACCACGCCGAGGAACGGTAACCATCGGATATCCGTCATTGCCTCGACGGTATCTGATGCTTTTCGATACGTAAACCGTTAGAGTCAGGATATGGATTGGAACTGGCTCGGCGACCACTTCGCACTCGACGTGGTCAACACCGTGCAGTTGCAGCGCGGTGCTTACGCCGAATTGATCGACTCGGTCGCCGACCTCCAGGACTGGGCCGAACTGCAGGGCGCGCGAGTGCCCGAGGTCATCCCCGACGGTGCCGACATAGTCACGTTCAAGGTGACGCGCGATCACCTGCTGTCGCTACTGCGTGCGGTGGCGTCGAACATGGATGTTCCGCGGGAAAGCGTCGAACACATCGATGAGATTGCCCGACGCCATCCGGTGACCCGACGGCTCGATCTCGGCGACGGCGGTGGCGTCGGAGATGTTGTGGGAACCGATGATCCGATCGAATCACTGTGCGCGCGTGCGGCGTCCGCCGTCATCGATCTACTCAACGGGCCGGATCGCGCACGATTGGCCTTGTGCGACGCTCCGCGATGCGGTCAACTGTTTCTGCAGGATCGGCCCAATCAGCAATGGTGTTGCAGCGCATGCGGGAATCGCGCGCGTGCGGCACGACACCACGCCAAGGAGAAGCGGGGATCATGAACATTTCGGTACGCCAGGTGGTACTCGACTGCACCGACGCCCGCCAACTCGCCGAGTTCTATCGGCAACTCCTGGGATTCGAGTACGTCCCCGGCGACGCCGAAACGATCGACCCGGACTGGCTCGCCATCAACGCACCCGACGGCTCGTGGCGCATCGCGTTCCAGCAGATCGATGCTCTTCCCGAAGCAACATGGCCGGACGGCGAACACCCGCAGATGGCGCACCTCGATTTCATGGTGAGCACCGTGGCGGAACTCGACGAAGAACACTCCCGTGCAATGGAATTGGGCGCGCGACTATTGCGGGATCTACACGACGATCCGGAGGAGCCGATCCGAATCTACGCCGATCCGGCCGGCCACCCCTTCTGCATCTTCGTAGGGCCCTGACCGGCACACATCTACGCCCCTCGTTGGAATCCGCACCTCCCCCGCGGGGTGCGGATTCCGACGAGGGACGTATTTGTGGCCCGCCACTACCGTCATCGAGCGGTGCGGTCAAGTGCCGCCTGGGGCACCCAACCACACCACTGCCGCAGGCACTCAGCCCAATTGCACCGTTGCCGTAGCGCGGTGACCGAAGATTCGCTTGCCCTCGAATGTCGCACCGATGGACACCACAGCGGTTCGAGTCGCCTCGTCCTTCGACTTGATCTTGCCACTGAAGACGATTTCGGCCGGCTTGTGCGTGTCCACCGGGATCGGGGTGGTGAAGCGAACGGTGTAATCCTTGACGGCACCCGGATCGCCGAGCCACTCGCTGATGTATCCACCGCCGACGCCCATCGTGAGCATGCCGTGCGCCAGGACGTTCTCGAGGTCGATCATCTTGGCGAACTTCTCGTCCCAGTGAATCGGATTCGCATCACCCGCGACGCCGGCGTAGTTCACCAGATCTCCGCGAGTCAATCGCACAGTGCGCGTGGGCAACTCGTCGCCGACGCTCACCTCGTCGAACGTCCGCGTCGGCTGTCCCCGGTACTCCTCGACAATGAGCGGCTCGTGCTCCTGCGGGGTGGACAGGGTGTCGTGCTCGCTCGCGTTGGCGACTGCTGCGTCCATCGATGCGCCGAACATCACCAGGTTGCGGGCGGCTTCGGCGATGGCCGGGTCGATTTCACCGGACCGTCCGACGAGCAGGGTGGTGTAGGTGGTCTGCACCAGTTCGTTCTTCTGGTTGGACACGACGTTCTTGGTGACCATCATGTCTCTGCCCATGACCGTCTTGAACGAGTCGAGCGAGACGTCGCACGTCAGCTGATCACCGGCCAGGATGGGCTTCTGGAAGACCAGCACCTGGTCGGTCTGCAGAATCTGGCTCAGGTCGTAGCCCTCGGCGATGGACTCGAGGAGCTTCTTCTGCGCGAGCGTGCCGACCAAGGACATGAACGTCAGAGGTGCAACCAGAGCGCTGTGTCCCAGCGCGGCCGCGGCATCGCCGTCCCAGTGTGCGGGGTGGAAGTCCTGGACCGCGCGGGCGTACTCACGAATCTTCTCGCGACCCACCTCGTAGTAGTCCTCGGTGCGGTAGTGATAACCGACCATGCTCCGCGCGTGCTCCGCCGGGTCGAATGCCTGTTCGTCGGCTGCTACCGCGCCGGACTCCGCTACCTGCTCTGCCACTGTTGTCCCACCGTCTCGTCCCCTGCTGTTCATCATTACCCGAGCAACCTACCCAACAACGGCGCAGGTTGGCCAGGCTGGGGCATTCAAGCAGAGCGGTGTCGCGGCGCGTCGCGATAGCCCACCACGCCCACCATGGCGCCCTGCTGAGACAACCCACCGGCTCGGCTCATCGCCCCACGCGGATGGTGCTGACGCGACGCAACGACATCGACGGCCATCAGCGCAGCGCCGTGAGCAGTAAGTGACTCGGGATTTGCGGGCGCGATGACCGGCAACATCAGATCGCGGCGAAACAGCCGACGAAGCGACGGCAGGTTGGCGCAGCCGCCGACCATCACCAACGCATTCACGGCACAGGGCGCATCGACGATGACACTGGCCACCCAGTCCTCGAGCGAACCGATGCTGCGCTCGAGTACATCGTCGAAGGTGTTGCGCCACAATCGGACCGGTCCACCCACGAACGGTCCGACAACCTCTGCCACCCGCAACCTCGACAGTTGCTCCCGCGCCGTACGAATCGCGACCAGCAAGTCCGCTCGCGCGCGATCGGTTGCCAACTCGTCTGCGCCGTACGTCGAGAGCAGGTAGCGCGAAATCTGCTCGTCACACCCGATGCCACCGAACAACGTGGTGCGCACCGACCTGAACACCGTGCCGGTAACCGGGTCTGCGATGGACACCGTGGTGCCGGACGCCCCGATATCGCAGATCGCGACGGTACGTGCGCCCTCGAGCTGACCCGTACCTCGCAGATACCGCAGCTGAGCACCGAGTTCCGACGCGACCAGCAGACGATCTGCCTCGTACGTGGAGTACGCCGATGTCCGGCCACGGGCACCGGGATCGTCGGGGACGGCCAAGACGATGTCTGCTCGCTCGACCATCTGATCGCGCGACATCGACTCGACCAGATCGAGGGCGACCTGGAGATGGTCGCCGGGATCGAACGAGTGCACGATGTGGGCCGACCGTACGGATTCGTCGAACGCATCGACGGCGACCCCTCGGGCGGTGGCAGAACCCACCGAGACACCAAGGACTGTTCTCATGTTCCCTCGACTCGAATAGCTACTCCGACCAGCCGATAGTAGCCCTCGAACCGCCCCCTGGACAGCAAATCAGCGATCTATGTGAACTTTCGGTTTGTTTAGTCCGATTTTTCACGCCTCCGGGCGGAATTCGACAGCGTCAGGCGACATGATCGAAGGGATCACGGCGGTCGGCCAACAACGGTCCCCAGTCTTCCTGCGCCGACGTCATGGCCGCGCAGGCGACACCGTTGGCCGAGTCCATACCGCGGGCGGCGGCCACGATGGAACGGGCCGACTGCACCAGAGACACATCGAAACGAAAGCTGTGCGCCGCCAACTCCGCGAACGCATCCTCGGGACTACAGCCACGCAGCGCGATGAGAACACCCACTGCCCTGTCGATCGTCGTGCGGGTCACCACTTCTGCTGCGGCATTGTCGGTCATCGGATACTCACCGTCTACTGGTCGATCACCCGATGGTAGCGAGGCTCGAGCAGAAGTTCAGGTGTCGAAGTGGAATTCACACACCCGTCATAAGAAGGACTTGTCCGAGTATCAAACCCGCTCGCTCACAAGGGAACAGCACGTTTCGGATCACTCGACCTGTTCCACCGTCGGTTCCGCGGAAGGCTCCTCCGGGGTGGACGTGGGCTCGGTTGTCACCGGAACCTCCACGGTGGTCGTGGGCGGATCCGTGTCCGGAACCTCGGGCTCGGGCTCCGGTTCCGGCTCGGGCTGTGGCTTCGGATCCTTGGTCGGAGTTCGCCCGCCGCCCGACTCGTCACCGTCGGGGGCGTCGGACGCGTTGCCGCCTCCACCGACGATCGCTCGATCGGGCTGTCCGCCGCCGCCCGAACCGCCGGTGCCCGACGCCGCGTCGGCTACCGGAGTCGGAACAAGGGCCGCCGGTGGTGGTTCGCTCCACACGCCGACCGGCACCGGCCCGAACGGGGGTGCCTCGACGCCCTGCGCATCTACGGAAGGAAGTGTCGACGAACCGAGAGGTGTGCCCGTGGTACCGGCCACCACTGTCGCCGACGACGGCGTCTCGGCGACGACAACGGCGTCTGCTGTACCGACCGCGGGACTCTGCTCCGAGCCGGTCGCCGCCAGTGCCCAGACCGTCGCACCGCTGAGCGCGGCCAGTATTGCGATACCCAAGCCGATCATCGTCAGCCGAGCACCGCGCGGGGTGCCCGTCCGATCACCACCGGAAGGACCCCCGACGTCCTCGCCCGCGTCGAGCTCGTCAGCCGACAGCTCGCTCCGCCACGATGCAGGGCCGGTCGCGGTACCGAAGAGTGCGGCTGCGACTGCGAACGGAACCTCGACGTCCAACCGCGGATCTCCGGCATCCACCACCCCGACGTCGCGAACAGCATGGGCGACCAAGGCGGCGCGAACGATTCCGCAGAGCGCGATGCTGTCGCAGACCACCGCGGAACCGACGATGTGCAGATCGTTCTGGGCTGCCTGCACCCTCATGATTCCGAGCATCGTGGTGACGGCGTCACCGACACCGCCGGGAGCTGCGGCAACAGAAACAGTGCGGGTGGAAATAGGCCCGAGTTCGGGCAGATCGGCCTCGACCAGGACAGCCGACACTTCTTCGACACCGACGTGTACGCCGAGCGCTATGGACATGATCGTCGACTCCCCCGAATCCAATTCCGACTCAGAGTACCCTTCGGAACGCAAAACGGGGAATTCAATTGTTTTATGCGGCGATCAGAACTCCAGCTTGCTCGCCTCGTCTCGGGCCGCTTCTGCTGCGCGGCGCTCGCGCTCGAAGAGCAGACCGAACGTGAAACCGTTCTCCCCTGCCGTCGTCCCGGCTCGCGCACCCAGCGTCCGCAGAATGCCCGCCGCGATCACCGCATCCTGATGCTCGCCGAGCACTTCCTGAATCATCTTGAAACGCTTGATGTTTGCTTTCGAGACCTTCTTGTCCACCACCGGCGCGACCAACTCGGCCGCATACCGAGCTCGCTTCGACGCCTTGCGAGCGCGGTGCAACGCCTCGTCGTCGGTACCGAGCACCGCACTCTTCGTACGATCGATCGCCTTCTTCCCGGCCTTGCGTGCAAGCTTGACCAGCAGGCGATCGCTGACCTCTCCGTCGATCGGCAGCCCGCGCGACCATGCCGACAACTGCGTCAGCAGCGCGCGATAGCGGTCGCCGTCGAGTTCGGCCATCGCTGCTTCACGATGCCGAATCTGCTCTGCCAACAGATCGTTCTCGATACGCGAGGCCACCGGCCCCAGCACCCATTCGGACGGCAGTTCCCGCAGCGCCGCAGCGAACCGGGCGCGCTGCACCTGACGGTCTCGTACCTCACCCAGAAGACTTGCGTACCAGGATAGTTCGGCCTCCAGATGAGCTGCGGCCTCGTCCTCGAACGCACTCCCGAACACCCGAAGAGTGCTGCGATACCGTCTGATTGCCACCCGGGTGGAATGGATCGGGTCCAACCCGCGACGCAGATACACATCACCCGCGACGATTGCCTGCACCTGCTCGTCGAGGTAGTCCGTCAGCAGCCGAACTCCGGAGTCGGCCGGCACCTCGCGCACCACGGACAGCGCCCGATCCAACTTCGACGGGTGCGCCGACGGGCGAGCACCCGCACCGCGCAGCAGCTTTCCGGCCTTCTTCAGAAACGACTCGGAACCGGCCGGGCCGAGTTCGACCTCGACCTCCCGCCACCGCGGCCCCGTCGCGCCGCCGATCAAGACCACCGACACCTCGTCGTCGGCGATCTCCGCAACCACCGATCCGTCGGCGTCGGACACCGAATGCACCGTCCGACGCGTCGTCAAGGTCGCGACCGCGGACAACTGCCCGCCCATCACGGCGCCGCGAAGAACGTCGGCCAACTCGTCGGGCACCACGTCGTCGGCACTGCTGCCGAGAGGAAGTCGAATCTCCGTTCGCGCCTTCTCTGCTGGAACCTTCGCGTGCCAGCCGTTGTCCGAATCTCCGGTGCGCCGCCGCAGCGTGATTCCCCGTTGCAACAGATCGTGCCCGGCAGTGTCGAAGTACTCGCTGATCAGATCGGTCTCACTCGTCGCCAGGACCCCATCGGTGGGCACCAGCGAAGCGAGAGTGGGCAACTCGAAATGTGCGTCGACGTCGAACTTGTCTTCGCGCTCGGTCTGAATCGACTCCATACGACCATCCTGCCTCGAGTACCGGGTCCGACGGCGGCGGAAAGCGCAGACCCGTCAGCCTCGCGGCATGTCCAGTTTCGGGAACGGGAAATCGAACGTCCGAGTCGTGCGGGTGGTGGTCGTCGGACGAGCGGTGGTGGTCGTCGGGCGCGTGCTGGTGGTCGCCGGAGCCTGTGTGGTCGTGGGCTGTGAAGCCGTCGTCGTCGGAGCCGCCGTCGACTGCTCCGACGTGGGCCTGACGGGAGCCGTCGACCCGTCGTCATCGGGAGTCGCACCGGTTGAGGCCGTTGTTCGCCGCGGCGCGGTTGCTCGTGCCGCATCGGAGGTCGTGGATGCGTCCGACGAGGATGTCGTGGGTGCCGGGGAGGAGGTGTCCCCGGACGGGGATGTCGACGTCGTCGTGGTCGCGAGCGGCACCGATGACCGATCCGGATCTGCAGGGGAACCGGCCGATGCAGGCTCCACGGACTGGGAGCGGACCGTCTGCGATGAATCCTGCGAGCTGCCGACCGACGGTGCCGGATCGTCGGTATTGGTCCGCGCTGCTGCGGCGACGACGGTCCCGGCCGCACAGACCGCAACCAGTGCGGCGACTGCGCGTCCGAGATGCCGCGACTTGTTGGCTCTGGTCATCCGCTTGGAGGAGGTGTCGCTGTGCCGCGGGCGTTTGGAGACCACCGCACCCACCGGGACAACTGCGGCCACCTCACGATCGGCGGAATCGCTATCGACGGCCGCGAATTGCTCGGTGATCGCGTCGTGCGTCGTCGGCGCAGGCCGAACGCCTACCGTCCGAGCAATCCCTGCAGCACCGCGGGCCGCCAACAGTTCCGGTTCTTCGGGAACGAACACCGGCATCGAGACCGCGTCGAACAAGACCTGTCGAACGATCTGCATGTTGGCACCGCCACCCACCGCGACGACGGCGTCGACGCGGATGCCCCGCGCACCGACGGCGTCGAGCACATCGACTGCCATCGAGACGGCTCGGTGCACCGAGTCGCCGATGAGCTCGTCGAGAGTGCCGCGCCACAATGTCGCGCGACCGCCGACGAAAGGTCCGAGAACCGAGACGCTGCGCAGGAGCGACAGTTGGTGTTTACCGACTCGGACGTCGTGGACGAGCCGTCGCCGGGCCTCGACCGTCAGTGCCTCCGCTGCCCCGAACGTGGCGATGAGGTGATCGCACAGGACACGATCGCAGGCATCACCACCCAATTCATCGGTGCGAGACGCGGCGAGTACCCGGCCGCTGTGGACATCCACCACGGACACCGACGTGCCGGACGCACCGACGTCGAACAGCGCGACGCAGCTCTCCCCGGCGAGTACACCCGTTTCCCGGAGCGCACCCAGCTGGGCACCGAGCTCAGAGACGAGCACAACGTCGTCGGAGAAATCCTGGTCGAAGGCCGTTCTGGGGTCGCTTTCGCGAAGCGCGAGAACCGGGTAGAAGTCAGCGGACGCATGCTCGGCTGCCAGATTGTGCACCGAGGTGATGACGGCATCCCAGGGATCGGGTGCAAGACCGTTGGGCGCCGGCCCTGACGCCACTGGTTCGTGTACTTCCATGACGGAACCGGGGAGAGCGTTGTTGCTGATCACGCTGCGAACACCGCTCGATCCCAGTGACGCACCGAGTACAGACGCACCGACAACCGCGGACACAAGAAACCTCGTTCTGGTAGGCCCCAACCCACGTTAGGTCACCAGAGTACCGCTACAACCGGCCATTCGTCATGTTTCGAAGGCCGAAAACAAACTCGGGGGTCAGTCCACGCTCGACTGATTGAAGTTCAGGTACGCCTTGGACGGGGTGGGACCGCGCTGGCCCTGGTACTTCGACCCGACGGCGGCGCTGCCGTAGGGGTTCTCGGCGGGCGACGACAGCCGGAAGAGGCACAGCTGCCCGATCTTCATTCCCGGCCACAGCGTGATCGGAAGATTGGCGACGTTGGACAACTCCAATGTGATGTGACCGCTGAAGCCCGGGTCGATGAACCCTGCCGTCGAATGAGTGAGCAGACCGAGCCGTCCGAGTGAGCTCTTGCCTTCGAGTCGACCGGCCAGATAATCCGGCAGCGTCGTCAGCTCCAAGGTGGAGCCGAGCACGAACTCGCCCGGGTGCAGAACGAAGGGTTCGCCGGCCTCGGGCTCGACCAGCGTCGTCAACTCGTCCTGCTGCAACGCCGGATCGATGTGCGTGTAGCGCGTGTTGTTGAACACACGAAACAGCTTGTCGAGCCGTACATCGACGCTCGACGGCTGAACCATCGACGGGTCGAACGGCTCGATGGCCAGGTTGCCAAGGGTCACTTCGGCACGGATGTCACGGTCGGAGAGCAGCACCTCTGCAGGCTACTGGTCCACTACTGCCTCCGGCGACACACCCGAGCCCCGGTCAGGGCGAGTAGCTAGGCAAAAGAAAATCCGGACAATCGAGCGGCACCAACTTTCACACTCGGGCAACTCCTATCAGGAAGAGTGAAATGAGAATTCCATTCGACGTTCCGTCGTACCAGGACGATCGATCTCGATGCCGCATTGTCGCCGCAACACCCGGAAACAATCCGGTGCTGTGGGAACAATTCCTCGACGGCGCAGAAGAAAGTTATACGAGACATGGTGTTGCTTCTGCGCTCGAAATGTCGACCATTCGAGACGGTGACACCACCACCCTGTTCTTCGCAGCACTCGATCACGCCGAGGTGATGGTCGGCGGGGTGCGCGTGCAAGGCCCGTATTCCTCGGTGGATCAATCACACGCACTCGTCGAATTCGCGGGACATCCCACCGGGCGCCGCCGCGTTCACGCCATGCTCGACGAGCGCATCGCGCACGGGGTGGTCGAACTCAAGTCGGCATGGGTCGCGCGGGACGCACACCGCGGCCGCGCCATCACGGCAGTGATCGCGGAATCGCCCGCGTACAGCACCGCGATGCTCGGCGCGCGGTACGCACTGGCCACCGCCGCCTCCCATGTCCGCAGCGCATGGCTCGACACCGGCGCGATCATCGCCACCCAGATCGAACCCATCCCCTATCCCGACGAGCGATACCGAACAGAGGTGTTCTGGTGGGACAGGCGAACTCTCGCGTTCGACGCCGAACTGTCCACCTGGCGGCGGATGCGCCGCAACACAGTCACCTTGCTCGCCCACCGTCGACCGTCCATCGGACTCCCGGAAGCAGTGGCATCATGAGCGAGGTATGGCAGCCTGTGATATTCGACAAGACGGATGCCGCACAGCGCGCCGCCCTGGCGGAACTCGAACAGGATACGAGCCTGACATTTCTCGATGAGCGCGAGACGCAGAGAAACGGCTTGCGCACTCTCCTTCCCAGCCCTGAGCAGAGCCTTCTCGAAGAGAACGACCGGTGGGTGTACTTCCCGTGGAGAAAAACGGTGGTCGCGGTTCTCGGACCCACGGCATTTCGACACCTGAGACTCGACAGAAACCGGAACAAGATAACCCGTTCCGAACAGAATTCATTGGGAGATCTCACCATCGGAATTATCGGCCTCAGCGTCGGGCACGCCATTGCCCACACGTTGGCACTCGAAGGAATCTGCGGAACGCTGCGCCTTGCAGACTTCGACGCCATCGAGCTCTCCAATCTCAACAGAATTCCGGCATCCATCCTCGATCTCGGTATCAACAAAGCGGTCGTCGCGGCGAGACGCATTGCGGAGATCGATCCGTATCTACGGATAGAAATAGTCGAGGACGGAATCACGGACGACACCATCGACGGGTTCTTCGACGGACTGGACCTTCTCGTCGAGGAATGCGACTCACTCGACGTCAAGGTCCTCGCCCGCGAAGCAGCCAGATCGCGCCGTATCCCGGTGTTGATGGAGACATCCGACCGTGGGTTGCTCGACGTCGAACGCTTCGACCTCGAACCCGAGCGCCCGGTGTTCCACGGCGTACTCGGAGAGATCGACTCGACGCGCCTGCGAGGCCTGGGCACCCGGGACAAGATTCCGATCGTGCTCGACCAGCTGGACGCCGCGCTCCTCTCGGCGCGCATGGCCGCATCGATGGTGGAGGTGAGCGAGACGATCGAGACGTGGCCACAGCTGGGCGGCGACGTCCAGCTCGGTGGTGCCACCGTCGCGGCCGCTGTTCGACGCTTCGGCACCGGAGCCCACCTGCCGTCCGGACGAATCCGGATCGACCTCGACACGCATCTCGATGCGCTCGCCTCTCCGCATCCGACTCGGACGGAGGAACTGTCCCCGACCGATGGTGCAGACGGTTCGCCGACGAGCTTCGTCGATCCCGACGAAGCCGTTCTCGATGCTGCCCGACGCGCACCGTCCGGCGGCAACAGTCAGCCGTGGACGCTGTCGACCGACGGACGCACGGTGACGATAGGCATCGACCGATCCCGCACCTCGACACTCGACATCGCTTTCCGCGGCAGCTGTGTAGCAGTGGGTGCCGCGGCCTTCAACGCTCGCGTGGCCGCCGCCGCTCAGGGCAGATTCGACGGTGAGCTCATCACCGACCACGGAGTCGAAATCTCGTTGAGTGACCGTGACTCCGAACCGATCACCGATCGACGCCTCCTCGACGGCGTTGTCGGACGATGCACCGATCGGGAGTTGGGCACCGCCGAGCCTCTCGACGCGAGCGTTGCAGCAGACGTCGTTGCTGCGGCCGCGGCGGAAGGTGGGCGAGCCGTGCTGCTGACGGCACGCGAATCCATTTCTGCGGCTGCGGACATTCTCGCCGACGCCGACCGTATTCGGTATCTCACACCACATCTGCACCGAGAGATGTTCTCCGAGTTGAGATGGCCGGGAGATCCCGATCCGGACCGAGGCATCGAGGTAACGAGCCTGGGGATCGACGACGCGGATCTGTCCAAGCTCGAGATCGTCAAGCGGCCGGACGTCATGGCGCTCGTCGACACCTGGGACGCCGGCGCGGCGTTGGGTTCCGACATGCGTGATCGGGTGCTGTCGAGCTCGGCGCTGGTGGTGATCGTCGTACCCGGATCGACCGCAGACCATTACATTCGGGGAGGATATGCAACGGAGAACGTTTGGGTAACTGCGCATTTGCACGGTCTGGCCGTACAGCCGGTTTCCCCCGTGTTCCTGTACGCACGCACCCCGGAAGAACATCAGCAGCTGTCGATGCACCGCGGAGAAGCGTTGCAGGAGTTGAACTCGAGGTTTCGCACACTCCTCGACATCACCGACATCGAATCGGTAGCGCTGGTGTTGCGGCTCAGTTGCGCCCCGAAAAGCAGGATATACAGTCGCAGAGTGCCTGTTTCGGCTCTCGGATCGGGGTAGAGTCCGGCAAAGACCAGGAGGAACAGTCCTGCACTGTGTCTGCGAAGAGGCGGGAGCGGGGCACTGGCGCACACACAGACGCTCGAGGTTCTCGTCACCGGCGTCGCAACCGAACTCATGGGAGTCGATGCGGCGACGGTGCACGAGGCGTACGAATCCGTGCTGCGGCGACTCGTGGACCACCTCGGCATCGACTTCGGTTTCCTCAGGCACAACGATTTCGAGGCGAGAGCCACTGTGCTCAGCGCGGAATGGCCCCGACGACTGAGTAGGCCCGATCCGGATCCGCTGGCCGTCGTGAAATTCGAAGACGCCGATTCGGTGTTCGCACTGGCCGAAACACTGACCGAACCGGCAGTGTTTCGGCCGGGCCAGCAACAGGATGGCTATCGCCGACGCGTCGAGCAGGGATCGGGATTCTCCGCGACGTCGATGGCCGTGGTGCCGCTGCTGCACGCGGAACGAACCATCGGCATCCTCGGCCTGATCAAGATCGGCGACCGCTCCTGGTCCGAGATAGAACTCAACGCTCTCAAAGCAATTGCGGCGCTGCTCTCCCAACTACAAGCACGAGTGATCGCCGAGGAACAACTGCGATTCGCGGCCCTGCACGACCATTTGACCTCACTGCCGAACCGCACGGCCCTCGCACAGCACCTCCGCGAACGACTCGACCCGTCCATGCCCGGTCCCGTCGCGGTGATGCACATCGACCTCGATCGACTCAAAGCACTGAACGACTTTCTCGGGCATCTCGCCGGAGACCACTTCCTCGAAACCATCGCGAATCGACTGCAGAGCTTCGTCGGCGATTCGGCCGGCATCGTCGCGCGTCTGGGCGGCGACGAGTTCGTCGTCGTACTCGCCGGACCGTGCTCGGCCCGCGTCGCGACACACCACGCCGAACTCATCGCCGATGCCATGAACGCACCCGTCACCCTCGGTGTCGAACGAATAAGCCGCAGCGCCAGTATCGGCATCGCCTTCGGCCAACCCGGCCGGCACACCGCGGAATCACTGCTGCGACAGGCAGATCGAGCAGCATTGGTTGCCAAACGTGCAGGCGGTCATGACATCGCTCTGTTCACCGACGAAATGCATGCCGATTCCGAACTACGCAACGACGTCGAGATCCACCTGCGCGACGCCATCGCAGGCGACTCGTTGATCCTGCATTTTCAGCCCGAGGTGGACCTCGTCTCGGGACGGATCACCGCAGTCGAAGCATTGGTTCGATGGCAGCACCCCACCCGTGGACTGCTACCCCCGTCCGCGTTCATCCCGGTCGCGGAGGAGACGAACCTCGCCGGAGAACTCGGTCGCTGGGTTCTCGAACACGCCTGCCGCACGCTGGCCGACTGGCAGCGGGACATCCCCGAGCTCGACATCTCGATGCGCGTGAACATATCGCCGGTCCAACTCGTCACCAACGGTTTTGTCGGCGCCGTCGCCAGAGCACTGGAAGAGTTCTCGATAGCAGGCCCCAACCTCTGCCTGGAGATCACCGAAGTGGCAGTGGTGCAGGATCTTTCACGCACACGCGTGACGCTCCGCGAACTTCGCGAACTCGGCGTGCAAATAGCGATCGACGATTTCGGTACCGGATACAGCTCACTGTCGCACCTGAAGGAACTGCCCGTCGACGCACTCAAGATCGATCGCGCCTTCGTCACCGAGCTCGGCAACGGAACCACCGGCGACCTCGCCATCGTCCAGTCCATCATCGGACTCGCCGACGCGTTCGGGCTCAGCATCATCGCCGAAGGCGTCGAAACGCAGAGCGCCAGAAACACCCTCATCGAACTGGGCTGCACTCGCGCGCAGGGCTACCTGTTCTCCAAACCGGTAGCCGCCGCAGACGCCCTGATCCTGCTGCACGGTGTGCGAATCGACGTCTGAGTGCCCTGCTAACCTGAACAGCGCAACGCCACGCCGGTGTAGTTCATTGGTAGAACGCGACCTTCCCAAGGTTGAGAGGCGGGTTCGATTCCCGTCACCGGCTCCACGGACCGACCCTTCGGCCTCACCTCCGACTCACGAACAACCCTGAACACACGGACCATCCCGAGTCACTACATTCACTCCTGAAACAAACCGACCAACGGGTCGATCGGTCGGTACCCTCGCAAAAGACCGATAGCGTATGCGAATTCATTCATTGTATTCGCAAGAATTCCTGCATTTCAAAAGAGTCTTCTTCCGCCTTCATCGGCGTGCTAGAAATCGAATGTCGACTTTCTTTCACACGACATCTGACCTGACAGGAATCCCCTCATGCGTTCACTATCGACCCTTGCTGCGGTCACCCTGACGACATTGGCCGTTGCCGTGTCGTCGGCCACCGCGGCCCCCGCGCTCGCTGCGCCCCTGAGAACCCAAGGCGGAGCAGGAACCCTCCTGTGGGAAGATCAATTCAACGGCTACGGCGGACCGGACCCCTCCAAATGGGGGTTCCAAACCGGCCGGTGGGGTGCGAGTTCCGGTGAGCAGCAGTACTATACGAACTCCTGGAACAATGCGAACCAGTTCAACGGAACCCTGAACATCACCGCGCGTCGCGAAACCCCGCCGGACGGCAAGGGGGCACCGAACAACTTCACCAGCGCTCGAGTGGTCAGCATGGGCAAGCAGTCGGCAACCCCACCGGTACGCATCGAGGCGTCGATCAAGATGCCGAGCGCACAGGGTTTGTTGCCGGCATTCTGGACACTGGGACTTCAGCCCGGCGGTGAGTATTCGTGGCCCAGTCAAGGCGAGATAGACGCGGTCGAAATTCCCGGATTGAACGGGCCATCGTTCAATTTGCATGGTCCCTCGAAAAGGAATTCGAGCCAGGACGTGAAAGCAGGCGGAGGAATGGGTCCCGTCGGAAACGGCTTTCACACCTACCGAATCGACTGGCTACCGACCAGTATCACCTGGTTCGTCGACGGAGTTGCGAGATATTCACTGACCAAGGCTCAGTACGAGGCGAAAGGCGGCAACTGGAAGGCATTCTCGGGTGCCTGGCCGCATTACATCCTGCTCAACGTGGCAGTGGGCAACAACTGGGTCGGGAAGACACCCACGAGCACGCCGTACCCGCAGACCATGAGCGTCGACTGGCTCCGCGTGAGCCGTCTCTGACCTGCAGGTAAGCCCGATCGATCGAGGAGCCCAGCCACATCGGCTGGGCCCCTCGTCGTGCGTCGATCAACTCTCCTCTTTTCGCTCGCTTCTTTGTAGCAGAACAATTCTTAGGACTTTTACCGGTCAAACGCGTTGGTCATAGGGACATCTCACAAATTCAGGAATACCGTCTGTACATGCGCGGACCACGCCAGAGTCTGATCACCCTCGTCATCGCCGCGGCTGCTGTCGCCATCGCTGCACCGACCGCACAAGCGACTCCACTGATGCCCATTGCGGCTGCGCCCGAGCAACCCGACCACGCCGACGCCATCCGCTACGCGGCAACCAACCGTGACGCCGCCCCACCCGGGTCCAACGACATGAGCTGCACACCCACCGCAGAGCACCCCGACCCCGTCATCCTGGTGCACGGCACCGACTCCACTGCGTACTCCGACTGGGCCGCCTTCTCCCCGATACTCCGAGCAGCCGGATTCTGCGTGTTCGCCATCAACTACGGTGCATCTCCCGACGGCACGAGCAACGGCTACGGTGCCATCGAAGACAGTGCGGCACAACTGAAATCGATGGCTCAGTCCATCCTGGACACGACCGGGGCTGCAGCGGTCGATGTGGTCGGTTACTCACAGGGTGCTGCGGTCGCACGATACTTCGTCAATCGGCTCGGCGGTAACGCCATGGTGCGTCGCTGGGTGGGAATTGCATCCCCGACCTACGGCGGCACCATGTACGGAGCCACCCCCGTCGTGCAGGCTGTGCCCGGTGCAACCAGTCTGGTGGCAGGCGAATTCGGACCCGGGCTGGCGCAACTGATGGCCGGATCCGACTTTCTCGATCGCCTCAATGCAGGCGGCGACACCGTGCCCGGCGTCGAGTACACGTCCATCGCAACCAGAGTCGACGAAGTGATTCAGCCGTATACCAATGCGCTACTTCGGGATCCCGGAGCCCAGAACATCGTGGTGCAGGACGTGTGCCCCGACACCGAGGTAGCGCACTTCACGTTCACCTACGATCCCACTGCACTGCGCTTGGCGCTCAATGCACTGGATCCAGCGAACGCACGCCCCCCGACGTGCGTCCCGGTGCCCCTGGGATCCGGAATCCTCGACGTCGTCCTGGCCAGCAATTGACGTCTCAAGTGAGCAGTTGATGCGCTCTGAGTCCGACGTACAGTTCTGCGGCCTGAACGGGATCACGAAAATCTCGGCCGGTCAGCTCGGCAATTCGCCGTAGCCGATACAACACCGTATTGCGGTGATAGTGCAGCGATTCGGCGGCACCCTTGGTGGATCCACCGCACGAGAACCACGCGTCGAGTGTGGCCAGCAGGCTCTGCCGCTCGGCGCGTGGCAACGCCAGTAGATCGCCGAGGATCTGACGCGAGGCGATGCGACCCGACTTCGGATCGCGGACCAACAACAGCGGCACCGGTACCGAGTCGTATCGAATCGGCGTCGACTCGGCAGTGCAACAGGATCTCGCCAACCGCGCTTGAACCACGGCGTCACCGATACCCGACGGGGACCGAAAGACCGAACTCACCCCTACCCGCCCCGCGCACAATTCACTCAGCGTCACCAACGCGGAGTCGATCTCCGATTCGGTTGCCGCGCACATCAACCCGACGCTTCCGTCCACCTCCGCATCCCACACGGACTCGGTGCCCGTCGAACGAAGTCGCGCGATCAACCCGTCGACCCCCACCGCCGTGGTCAGCGGCTCCTGCGAGACCACCACGAAGTAACCGTGGTCGGGAATGCGAAATGCTCGCAGCGCGTCGGCAGCCGCGGACGGATTCGCCGTGTGATCGGCGAAGAGAACCCGAATGAGTCGGCCACGGGCCTCGGCACTCTCGCGGGCACGCATGTCTGCGCTCTGCCGATAGGCCTCCGCGGCCTCGTCGGAATACACGTCGACCAGAGCCCACACCTGTGCTGCCATGTCGAGAAGTGCGTGACTCGCCCGGCCGTCCGAGCGCAGCATCAACTCGTCCCAGACCAACCTGCCGCCGAGCCGGAACGCGTGCAGCAGTGCAGCCAGCGGTACCCCCTGCTCGGCCTTGAGTCGGCCTGCGGCCTGTGCCGACTCGAGCTGCATGGGCGCGCGACCGGACAGCTTGCCCAGCATCGACGCCAGATTGCTCCGCGCCGCCTCGTGCAGCTGCTCGGGCGTGAGCAGCGTCGATTCGAGGTATGCATGCTCGGCCCCGAGAATTCGACGCACCAGTTCGCTCGCCAGATCGTCGACGCCGTCGAGCATCGTCGCGGCCAGATCGGTCGGTGACGGATGCAGATCCAATTCGGTCGCGGTCATGACAGAACTCTAACCGCACCCATGTAAGCCACGCCACACCCGAACTGTGCGACGGCACAAACGGTGGGACTCGATTGACAGCGGTGGCCCATAGCGTCCGCGCCACGAATGCGACGACAATCACACTCGAAGCCGTGTATCCGAACAACGATCTGGAGCCGAGAAGTTGACCAGCGAAGCCACCCCGTACCTGCATCCCGTCCCGACCACTGGCTCCGACTCCCACCCAGCCGTCGATGCCGCTCTCACCGATCTGTCTCAGGGTGAGAAGAACTGGGGACAACTCACCCTGGCCGATCGGCGGGCACTGCTCGAACGCATGCACGAGCTGACCTCCACTCACGCCCAGGAATGGGTGACCGCGGCCTCGTCGATCAAGGGCCTCGACAGCTCGTCCAGCCTCGTCGGTGAGGAATGGTTGTCCGGCCCCTACTCCTTCCTCGGTGCGCTCGGTGCCCTCTCCCACACGCTCACGGCGCTGGAAGCGGGCACCAGTCCGCTGGCCGACGTGAAGTTCGGGACGGCGCCCGGCGGGCGGACGACGGTGTCGGTGCTGCCGCTCAACATCTTCGACCGCCTGCTACTCAACGGGTTCACCGGCGAGGTATGGCTGAAGCCCGGAATCGATCGTGCGACTGCACAGCGCACCGCGGGGCTCGCCCAACTCGACCCGGCGCACACCGCAGGCATCGGAGTGGTACTCGGAGCAGGCAACATCACCTCGATCGCCCCGCTCGACGCCCTGTACGAACTGCTCGCGTTCAACCGGGTGGTCGCACTCAAGCTGAACCCCATCATGGATCCACTGCTACCGGTGTTCGAGAAGGTGCTCGCACCCCTCGTCGACATCGGCGCACTTCGCCTGCTCACCGGCGGTGCCGATGTGGGCACCTACCTGGTTCGGCACGATCTCGTCGACCACGTTCACATGACCGGAAGCTCCCTCACCCACGACGCGATCGTGTTCGGCACGGGCAACGACGGAGCCGCCCGCAAGGCCGCGAACGACCCGATTCTCACCAAGGACATCTCCAGCGAGCTCGGCGGCGTCTCGCCCACCATCGTGCTGCCAGGTGAGTGGAGCCGCGCCGACATCTTGTTCCAGGCCGAACACGTTGCCACCCAACGACTGCACAACAGTGGGTACAACTGTGTCGCATCGCAGGTCGTCGTGCTGTCCTCCGAATGGAAGCAGCGCGACGAATTCATCGCTGCTCTGCGCGCGGCACTCGATCGCGCACCGGCACGCACTCCCTACTACCCGGGCAGCGACAAGAGGGTGTCCGACGCCACCGCCACCTACCCGGCCGCGGAACGACTCGGCGACGGTGGGGGCCGCGTGCTCATCACCGATCTGAACCCCGGTGAATACGCACCCCTGCTGCAAACCGAATACTTCGCTCCGGTTATGGGTGTCATCGAATTGCCCTACAGCGGTGCAGCATTCGCAGCCAAGGCCGTCCAGGCCGCGAACGAGGAATTCACCGGCACCCTCGGTATCAACATCATCGGCTCCCCTGCCACCATCAAGGGACTCGGCGAGAAGTTCGACACCATGCTCGCCGAACTGCGGTACGGCACCATCGCCGTGAACGCATGGACAGCACTCGGTTTCCTCACCGCATCGGCCACCTGGGGTGCCTACCCAGGTCACACCGTCGACGACGTGCAGAGTGGAATCGGCATCGTGCACAACGCATTGCTGATCGACGGGGCCGAAAGAACAGTGGTCCGTGGCCCCTTCCGTCCCCTGTCGCGTTCACTGATCAACGGGGAACTCTCCATCTCCCCGAAGCCGCCGTGGTTCGTCACCAACAAGACCGCAGCATCGACCGGCAAATTGCTCACTGCATTCGCCGGTGCACCGTCCTGGGCCAAACTGCCCGCGATATTCGCCTCCGCCCTGCGCGGCTGACACCCCTGCGCCCGCCACGACTTCAAGGACAAAGATGAGCTCACAGCACAAGACTGCCGACTACATCGTGGTGGGCGCAGGTTCCGCAGGCGCTGTGGTGGCCAATCGCCTCAGCGCCGACCCTCGCAACGAGGTGATACTGCTCGAAGCAGGTCCCGAGGACAAGAACAAGTTCGCCCACATCCCGGCTGCGTTCTCCAAACTCTTTCGTAGCGAGGTCGATTGGGATTACCTGACCGAACCGCAGCCGGAGCTCCGAGATCGCAGCATCTACTGGCCGCGCGGCAAGATGCTCGGTGGCTCGTCGTCGATGAACGCCATGATGTGGGTGCGCGGATTCGCCGCCGACTACGACGAGTGGGCGGCAGTCTCCGACGACTCCTGGTCGTTCCGTAACCTCGTCGGATACTTCCGCAAGATCGAGAACATCGAGGGGACAACAGCACTCGACGCGGGCACCGACGGCCCACTCATCGTCTCGCACCAGCGCAGCCCTCGCGACCTGACGTCGTCGTTCCTCGACGGCGTCGAAGAAGCGGGCTATCCGCTGGAAACCGCCAACCTGCCCGAGCCCAGGGGCTTCACCCGCACGATGGTCAACCAGAAGCGCGGAGCACGGTGGAGCACCGCGGATGGATACCTGCGACCGGCGAAGAAGCGCAAGAACCTCACCATCCTCACCGAGGCACACGCCACTCGCGTGCTGTTCGAGGGCACTGCGGCCGTGGGCGTCGAATACATCTCCGGCGGCGAGACACACACCGTGCGCGCACACAAGGAAGTGATCCTCTCCGGTGGCGCGATCAACACCCCACAGCTGCTCATGCTCTCGGGCATCGGCGACCAGGAACAACTGAAATCGCACGGCATCACCGTTCAGCATCACTCACCGGGCGTCGGACAGAATCTCCTCGACCACCTGGCCGCCCTCATCGGCTGGAAAACCGAACGAGACTCCCTCTTCCATGCCGAGAAGATCCCCGAGCTGGTCAACTACCTCACGCGCCGACGCGGCATGCTCACCTCCAACGTCGCAGAGGCGTACGGATTCATCAAGAGCCGAGAAGACCTTGCCCTGCCCGACGTCGAACTCATCTTCGGACCGGCACCGTTCTTCGACGAGGGACTCGTCGGCCAGGACTCACACGCCGCCGTCATCGGCGCGGTACTCGTCAAACCCGAGAGCCACGGCGAGATCACCCTGCGCTCTGCCGACCCCTTGGCGAAGCCCATCGTGGAGCCGCGCTATCTCAGCGACCCCGGCGGACTCGACCGCCGCGCCATGATCGAAGGGCTACGGGCCTGCGTCGCGATTTCGGAAACCCCCTCGCTGAAGGGCGAGCTCGGCGACATCCTCCGCCCCAGGGTGGCGTCGAACATCTCCCCGGCGGACCTGCTCACCGAAGCCCTCGAGCAGAATGCGCACACTCTGTACCACCCCGTGGGCACCGCCCGGATGGGTAACGACGCCGACAGCGTCGTCGATTCCGAGCTCCGGGTAAGGGGAGTCGACCGCCTTCGCGTGGCCGATGCGTCGATCATGCCGAGCATCATTCGCGGACACACCCATGCGCCGTCGGTGGTGATCGGAGAACGGGCAGCGGATTTGATACTTCGCTGAGTCTGCACCGAACATCAGGAATCTTTCCGGTTTGACGGTCCGGTTTGTCGGGTAACAGGTTGTCACGCTCCCAGCAGGGATCGAGATGTAACCCATCCGCTCGGCAAGCAGCGCCGAATGACCCACAACGCTCGAGAGACGAGCACGGAAGGTTGACCGACATGTTCACTGTTCGTAAAGCTTTGGCCGCCACCGCAATCGGTGCAATGACGATCGTCCCGCTTGCCGCATGCTCCAGCGACGACGCTTCCAGCACAGTCGATGCAGCCACGTCCTCGGCCGCATCGGCCATGGAAACCACCGAGAGCACCCCCGAGCCCGCTGCCGAGGTCGCCGACCTCAGCAACGGCGTCGACACCGCGGTTGCACTCGATCCCGGCTTCCTGGGCGCACTGACCACCCTGGGCCTGACGCCCGGCGTAGTCGGAACCGCCACTCTCGCAGACGGTTCCATCCGCTTCCCGATCACCGGCGGAGACGTCAAGTACTGGGAGCCCGGCACCGTGGATCCCTACGTCCAGGGCGAGATCATGCACGACGGCAGCGGCCTGTCGCTGACCGCCGGCGAAACCGTCGTCGAGCTCACCAACTTCGACATCGACCCGGGCACTTCACTTCTCACCGGTGACGTCACCGTCAACGGCGAAGAGGCTGCTGCGGACGCCGTGCTGTTCGATCTCGACGGCCGCACCCTGCAGCCGCTGGCGACCGGACCCGACAACACCGCAATCCTGCAGGGCACCCAGGTGAAGATCTCGGAGACCGCTGCCGGACTGCTCAACAGCACCTTCAACACCGATGCTGTGACCCCGGGCCTGCTCGTGGGCGTTGCGACCATCACGGTCAAGACCGCCGCATAACCATTGCCTGACCCCGTGCGCGAGAGCACACCGTGACAGACGGTGGCTCTCGCGCACGGGTCTTTTTGCATAGCAAGGTCAGGAGCCTCGGATGAGAGCGTTCACGAAGATCTACGGTGGGCACCCACTGCACGCAGTCGGTCTGCTGCTTTCGTTCGCCCTCGTCGGTTACGTCATCGCGATTGCCGGACCGGAAACATTGTGGAACAACGACGTGTGGTGGAAGTCCATCATCGTGTGGTTCTTCGGTTCGGTCCTGCTGCACGACGCCGTGCTGTATCCGCTCTACTCGCTCGCCGACCGACTTCTCACCGGATCGACACAGCGCCCCTGGACGTTGTCTCCGGTCAACTACGTTCGCGTTCCCGCTCTCGGAGCCGGATTGACGTTTCTCATGTTCTTTCCCGGGATACTCACCCAGGGTGCGGAGTCGTACCGGGCCGCAACCGGTTTGACGCAAGAGCCCTTCCTCGGTCGTTGGCTCGCGCTCACCGCCGCGTTGTTCACCGTGAGCGCAGCCGCTTACTTCATTCGATTGATCCTCGTACGGAGCCGAGCATGAGCGTCACCGCCGATACACTCTTCCACCGCGCAGCAGCCGGATTGCCCTGTTGGATAGGCGATTCCGACGGCTCACGAGAACGTCTACCCACTGCCCGCTGGATGGGCGGGGATGCCTCGTCCGTGGAGGATCGCCGTGCGGACCACGCGATGATCAGTCGATGTACCGGCCCCACCCTCGACCTCGGCTGCGGGCCCGGGCGCCTCACCGAAGCACTTGCTCGACGGGGAGTGTCGGCACTCGGCGTCGATACCTCGAAGGCAGCCGTCGACCTGACCATCGGCCGCGGCGGAAACGCCGTCCTGAAGGACATCTTCGAGCCACTGCCCGACACCGGCGAGTGGTCCTGCGTGCTGCTTGCTGACGGAAACATCGGCATCGGCGGCGATCCGGTTCGGCTGCTGCGCCGCGCTGCCGACCTACTGGCACCGCACGGAGCCGTCATCGCCGAGGTGGATGCGCCGAGCAACTACGGAGTGCGGCACCGCACCGTGCGCTGGGAAACCGACACCATGGTCGGAGATTGGTTCGCGTGGTCGAGTGTCAGCGCCGACGCCACCGCGGATCTCGCTCGGGCAGCAGGCCTTCGAATGATCGACGTCGCACCGATCGACGGGCGCTGGTTCGCCCAGATGACGCCTGCACCGCTCACCAATTCGTGAACAGCAGATGATTGACCGCCAATGCGCCGATCACCTGCAGTGCCAACCAGAATCGGTGCGTGCGCATCGGCAACACCGCGGGCGCAATGAGCATCCACATCGCGAACGGCAACCAGATTCGCTCGGTCTCGGCCTTGCTCAACTGACTCAGATCTGCCATGACCACCGCCGCCACGCCGCCGATCACCAGCAGGTTGATCGGCTGCACTCGCGTGAGAATTCGCGGGAATGCCGCTGGCACAGCAACACCCAGCGCACAGAACAGCGCCGCGAAGTTGGCCCAACCCCAGTACTCGAACGGGCGATCCTTGGCGATGCCCTGGTAGTAACGTTCTTGCACCAACTCGTAACCGTCGTACCACCAGAATCCGTACGCCGTGAAGATTCCCGCGACGATCAGCGCTCCGATGACCGCGCCCACGAACGGGAGAATCTTTCGACCGGCAATCAGTACCGCCACCGCGGGCAAGCCCATCAGCACCAGCCCGTAGTTCAGATAGATACCGAAACCGAGCAGCACTCCCGCACCGATCGACGCGGGCCACAGGTACCGCTTCGTGGAGATCGCCAGCAGCGCGATACCCCACGCGGCGACCCCGGCATAGAACGCATCCGCCGACACGGCGATCCAGATCGCGGCCGGCGCGACGGCCACGAACGGCGCTGCGCGCCTGGCCATCTTCTCGTCGCCCAACACCCGCAGCGTGAGGACGACAGCCACTGCGGCACTCGTCCCGACCGACACGCAGAGCGTCGCCGCCCACGCACCGCCGCCGAGGCCGAGGCGGTCCAGCCAGACGAACGTCAACAACGCGCCCGGCGGATGTCCCGAGACATGCGTGGTCCACGAATCCGCCTGGTAATCCAGGATTCTCTCGGAGAACCCGCGCAGAGTTGCGGGAATGTCGGTGATCCCCGGCACCTCGTGCAAGTACTCGTCCGTCGACGCCAGCCGGTCGACGAAGCCGCGCCTCCACCCATCGACCATCGCCAACGACATCGTCCATGCTGCGGACGCGCCCCAGACGACGAACAGCAAGCGCGTCCAGGACAACCGGCGGGCCACCGTAGGCCCCCACAGCACGGTGGCCACGGCGATGAGTACGGCGAACGGAGTTCCCCACCCGAAGTGAATCTCACGGAATCCGAACAGCGGTGCCGCGTCTGCGAAATCGCGCACCTGCTGAGGGGTTCTGTTGATGATGGGCGTGACGAGTTCGTTTCCCAGATACGGCACGATGAACGCGACCACGACGAGCGCGACGGCGAGCGCACCGGCGACGGCTTCTCTCCAGTAACGGATAGTGTTTTCTCCCTGCGGACCTCGAGACGAACACGACTTCCGATCAGCATATCGACCGACGGTGATGGAGGATGAACAGATGAACAAGGACGCGCAGGGACGGGCCGAGATCGCCGTCATCGGCGGCAGCGGCTTCTATTCGTTCTTCGCCGACGACGCCGAGGAGATCGTGCTCGATACGCCCTACGGAGTCCCGAGCGCTCCGATCACATTGGGCGAGGTGGAGGGTAGAGATGTTGCCTTCCTCCCTCGGCACGGGCGGAATCACGAGTACTCCCCGCACACGTTGCCGTACCGCGCGAACATGTGGGCGCTGCGGATGCTCGGGGTGAGTCGAGTGTTCGCGCCATGCGCCGTCGGATCACTGGTGCCCGAGTACGGCCCCGGCACCGTCGTGATTCCCGATCAGCTCGTCGATCGCACCTCCGGGCGAACGCAGACCTACTTCGATCAGGGCGGCATCCACGTCGAGTTCGCCGATCCCTATTGCGGGGAGTTGCGCAGGGCGGCCCTCCAGGACACCGCGATCGACGGCGGCGTCATGGTGGTCGTCGAGGGTCCGCGATTCTCCACTCGCGCGGAAAGCCAGTGGTTCGCCCGCCAGGGTTGGACACTGGTGAACATGACCGGTCACCCCGAAGCCGTTCTCGCTCGCGAGCTCGAACTCTGTTATGCACCGATCGCATTGGTGACCGACCTCGATGCCGGCATCGAATCCGGTCAGGGCGTCAAGGCCGTGGACGTGTTCGCGGAATTCCAGAAGAACATCGAACCACTCAAGACCCTCGTGCGATCGGCCGTTCGTGACGCTCCGACCGGTGATTGCCCTACGTGCCGCGTGCACACCGGGATCACCCTGCCGATCGAGCTGCCATGACACGGGTACTCCTCACCGGCGCAGCCGGATTCATCGGTGGCCACATCCTCGACGCCGCGCGAACCGCCGACCTCGACGTGGTCGGCGTCGACGCGATGCTCGAATCGGCGCACGGCCCCGGCGCGCATGCCGATGGGATCTTCGACCTCGATGTGCGAGACAAGGACGCACTCGTCGAGACACTGCGCGGAGTGGACGTCGTGTGTCATCAGGCCGCAGTCGTCGGAGCGGGCGTCGACGCCGCAGATGCCCCGGCGTACGCAAGCCACAACGACTACGGGACGGCAGTCCTGCTCGCAGCCATGTACGAGGCGGGCTGCACCCGACTGGTTCTCGCCTCGTCGATGGTCGTGTACGGCGAGGGGCGGTACCTCAATTCATCGGGCGAGACCGTCGTTCCTCGGCCCCGCTCCCGCGCCGACCTCGACGCAGGCATGTTCGACAACCGCGATCCCAGGTCCGGTGAGCCACTCGATTGGCTTCTGGTCGAGGAGGATTCGAGACTCGAGCCCAGGAGTACCTACGCCGCCAGCAAGCTTGCTCAGGAGAATTACGCCTCCGCCTGGGCAATTGCTACCGGCGGATCGGTGGTAGCACTGCGCTACCACAACGTGTACGGCCCGCACATGCCACGCAATACCCCGTATTCCGGTGTGGCAGCGATGTTTCGATCGTCCCTCGAACGCGGCCAGGCTCCGACGGTCTACGAGGACGGCAAGCAGGCCCGTGACTTCGTCCACGTTCACGACGTAGCGGCGGCCAACATCGCATCGATCTCGGCCGCACTGGACGGCTTCACCGCGCTCAACGTCTGTTCGGGACAACCGATCACCATCGGTGAAGTCGCAGGCATCCTCGCGGACGCGCGCGGCGGACCGGCGCCCGAGGTCACCGGACAGTACCGAGCGGGCGATGTGCGGCACATCGTCGCCAGTTCGGAACTCGCCGAACGGACTCTGGGATTTCGCGCGAAGGTCATGCCTCGCGAGGGCCTCACCGCATTCGCCGACGCACCGTTGCGCGACGCCGAGGGTACGGGTCCCCCTCGTGTCTGACCCGGGCTCGGTCACCGTCGTCGTTCCCTGCATGAACGAGGCCGAATCGCTTCCTGCAGTTCTCGATTCGATGCCGTCGGGGTATCGGACGATCGTGGTGGACAACAACTCCACCGACGACACCGCCGCCGTCGCCGCGGCGCACGGAGCCACCGTGGTGTCGGAATCGGTACCTGGTTACGGGGCTGCCGTGCACGCGGGCGTCCTCGCCGCCGACACCGAGATCGTGTGCGTCCTCGACGGAGACGGCTCGATGGATCCGGGTGACCTGCCGACGCTCGTGGCCGCATTGGATCACGCCGACCTCGCCGTCGGCCGTCGACGACCGGCCAGGGGAAGCTCACCCCTGCACGCGAGGATCGGCAATGCCGTTCTGTCCCTTCGACTCCGGACCAAGTACAAGCTTCCGGTGCACGATCTCGGCGCCATCCGCGCGGTCCGCCGCCAGGCACTGCTCGACCTCGGCGTCACCGACCGCCGCTCGGGCTACCCGCTCCAGCTGCTCGTGTTGGCAGCCGAAGCCGGGTGGACCGTTGCCGAACACGACGTGGACTACCGTCCGAGAACCGCGGGTACATCCAAGGTTTCGGGCTCGGTGAAGGGAACGATCGTCGCCGTGCGAGATTTCTGGAAGGTTCTTTCGTGATCGTCACCGCTCTCGTCGTTGCCAAAGCTCCCGTTCCCGGCCTGGCCAAGACACGCCTTGCTGCCACGATCGGGGATGCCGCTGCGGCCGAGCTGGCTGCGGCCTCGCTGCTGGACACCCTCGATGCCGTCTCCGCGGCCGACGTCGATCACCGCGTCGTGGCTCTCACCGGCACCCTTGCCGACGCGGCCCGCTCCGACGAACTGACTCGGGCTCTGGCGTCGTTCACGGTGATCACGCAACGCGGCGACGGACTGGGGGAACGGCTGGCGAACGCACACGCAGACGCGGCCACCGACGGAGCCGTCTTGCAGATCGGTATGGACACACCCCAGGTGACCGCGCAGATACTGTCCGACGCGGCCGCGCGGCTGGACCATGGCGACGTGCTCGGATCGGCCGAGGACGGCGGCTGGTGGGCGCTGGGCCTGCGTGACCCGGCCATGGCACGGGCCCTGCTCGACGTGCCCATGTCGGCACCGTCGACGGGCACCGACACACACGCCGCGCTGGCGGCCGCGGGGGCGTCGCTGACAATGCTCGAAGAATTGCGGGATGTCGATTTCGAGTCGGATCTGGACCCGGTATCCCACAAGTGCGCACCGGAGAGTCGGTTCCGCATTGCCGTCGACCGAATTCGATCGAAACAGGATTTCGAGTCCGTTACGTGAGGTTTGTTTTGCCCGAATTGGTTCTGTAAAGCCCGAAACTCCACATCTGTTGTGGAACAGCGCCTTCGATATGTCCTGATTGTCGAACCATCGACGACCAATATCGAATCGCAACAAAGCCGAATCACCGTTTCACGGCGATTTCACAGACACGGGTGCTAGAAAGTGTGTCATGACCGGGTTGTGGATAGTCGTTACCGTATGGATGGTGTGCGCGGCAGTCGTCGCCACCGTCCTCGGTCGCGTCGCGCGCCGGGGCGATTCGGAAGAATTGGGCTCGACTCTCGAGTGGGACATCGACACCCTCGATCACGAAGTACGGAACGACAACTGACGAAGCTCAGTCGACCTGTTCGACGAGCTCGGTGAGAATGCCGGCGGCGGCGGCCAATGTCTCCCGCTCCTGCGCCGTCAGGTTCTCCAACTGCTCGGCAAGCGCAATCTCCCGAGACGCGACCTCTTCCCGCGCGGCAGCAGTCCCGGTATCGGTCAGCTGCAGAACCACTTGCCTGCCATCCGTCGGGTGCGGTGCCCGAGAGATCAAACCGGATTCCACCAATGTGTGCGAGGACCGCGACACCGACGGTGGCTTTATTCGCTCCCGCGCCGCCAACTCACCCGTCGTCATCGGCCCTTCTCGCAGCAGAGTCGTCAGAATCGACAGCTGAGCGACGGGCAATCTGTCGCTGGAATGGCGCAGACGCAGCCTCCGATTCAGCCTCATCGCACTGACGGACAGATCCCTGGCCAGCCCGGAATCGGGTAGATCACTCACGTGTCCAGATTACGACATCGAGGTGCATTCGCCCGATTCCTCCGAAACAGCGGATCACTCAATGTATTACCCCTCGAACAAACCGCTGATATGGTTCCTGAGGTTGTCGGGGTGGGAGATCGAAATCGGGGGGACGTCTTGAGTCGCGTAGGTTCCAGAGCATTGACCATCGCTACCGTGACCTTGGCGGCGTCGCTGCTGGTCACAGGCCCCAATGCCATGGCGGATCCCAATGCGGTCAATCCCATCGCCGGGCTCAACGGCACGTTCGGGCTGCCGCAGCTGCACGGCCGAGCCCAGGCCGTCGCCCAGGTGACCGGCATGTCGAGCCCCAACAACACCCAGAACGTGAACATGATCGGCACCGATCTCGGAATCATGTGGGACAACGGCCGCGGAGAGGTGTTGACGGCATTCGGCGACACCGCGGGACTCGGGATACCCAACCTGCTGCAAGGCAGTCTGTGGTCGTGGCGCAGCAATGCCATCGTCCGCAGCACCGACCGCAACCTCGCCGACGGCATGAACTTCGACAGCATCGTGAAAGACCCGCTGGGCCAGACCAAAGAGGTCGTTCCCAGTCCCAAGATCCCGTTCGTCGAGATCAGTCGGATCCCGACGGCCGGCGTGGCCGTCGGCGACACCCAGTATCTGAACCTGATGTCGGTGAAGAACTGGGGTCCGGCCGGAACCTGGGAGACCAACTTCTCGGGGCTGGCGGTCTCGAACGACAACGGGGAGAACTGGGCACCGCTGCCGGAGACCCAGCGCCCCAGCGTCGGCGGCGACCGTAACTTCCAGCAGAGCGCATACCTGAAGGACGGCGGTTACGTCTATCAATACGGCACCCCGCCCGGCCGGTTCAACCTCGGCCACGTTGCCCGCGTGAAAGAGCAGGACATCGCGAAGCTCGGCGAATACGAGTACTGGACCGGCCAGGACTGGAAGAAGGGCGACCCGGCCGCGGCGGCACCCATCGTCGGCGGAGTGGGAGAACTCTCGGTCGCGTACAACGCCACGCTCGGGCAGTACCTGATGATGACGACCGACAATGCCAACTCGATCGTGCTGCGGCGCTCACCGTCACCGGTCGGTCCGTGGAGCGAACCGGAGGTTCTGGTCGACACCCGCGAGGTCAGCTCCATCTATGCGCCGTACATCCACCCGTTCTCGACCGGCCGAGACCTGTACTTCCTGGCCACCGTCTACCAGAACTACAACGTCCTGCTGCTGCGCACCACGTTGTAGTAGCCCCCACTAGGCTTCCGTGGGTGGACGCCGCAGAGTGGGATCGCAAGTACGACGGCCGAGAACTCGTGTACGGCGAGGCACCGAATGCGACATTGGTCGAGGTCGCGACAACGCTGAAGCGTGGTCGCGCACTGGATCTCGCGTCGGGCCAGGGTCGGAACGCCATCTGGCTGGCCACCCGCGGCTGGACCGTCGACGCGGTCGATTTCTCCTCGGTGGGGTTGACGAGGGCGAGTCGTATCGCCGCCACTGCACCCGCGTCCGTTCGCGAACGCCTCACCTGGATTCATGCCGATGTGACGCAATTGGCAACGGAACCCAACTATGACCTGGTTCTCATGTTCTACCTGCACTTGTCCCCGGAAGGACGACGGAAGGCCGTCTCGGCCGCAATTTCGGCGCTGAAACCTGAAGGAATCCTCATGATTCTCGGACACCACACGTCGAACGTCGAGTCCGGCATCGGTGGCCCACAGGAAATCGAAATCCTTTACACGCCAGACGATTTGGTCTCCGACATCGACTCCCGCCTGACCATTGTGACCGCCGAGAATCGGTATCGCGACGTGAGCGACGGCACTGCGATCGATGCACTGCTACTGGCGAGTAGGTCTGCCCTTGGCAGCGAAACGGATCGGGGGTAATATCCGTTAAGTTACCGACGAGTAGCTAACTTGGGCGGTACTCACGAGACCGCACCACCGACTGGAGAGCGAACGAGCAATGGGCCATTACAAGAGCAACCTTCGGGACCTCGAGTTCAACCTCTTCGAGCTGTTCGGCCTCGACGAGACACTCGAAGGCGACAACTTCGGCGACATGGACGGCGAAGTCGCCCGCGACATGCTGCGCGAGGTCGTGCGCCTGGCCGAGGGTCCGCTGGCCGAGTCCTTCGCAGACGCGGACCGCAACCCGCCCGTCTTCGATCCCGACACCCACAGCGTCAAGCTGCCGGAATCCTTCAAGAAGTCGTTCAAGGCGCTCTTCGACGGTGAGTGGTGGCGCGTCGGCCTCGACGAGGAAATCGGCGGCACCCCGGCTCCCCGCAACCTCCTGTGGGGCATGAACGAGATGCTCCTCGGCTCGCAGCCCGCAGCGTTCATGTACTCGGCAGGCCCCGGCTTCGCAAACATCCTGTACCACAACGGAACCGATGAGCAGAAGGAATGGGCCAAGGTCATCGTCGACCGCGGCTGGGGTGCCACGATGGTGCTCACCGAGCCCGACGCCGGCTCCGACGTCGGCGCGGGCCGCACCAAGGCCATCAAGCAGGACGACGGCTCGTGGCACATCGAAGGCGTCAAGCGCTTCATCACCTCCGCCGTCTCGGACGACCTGTTCGAGAACATCTTCCACCTCGTTCTCGCTCGCCCCGAAGGTGCCGGACCGGGCACCAAGGGCCTGAGCCTGTTCTTCGTTCCGTCCGTACTCTTCGACTTCGAGAAGGGTGAACTGGGCGAGCGCAACGGTGCTTTCGTGACCGGCGTCGAGCACAAGATGGGCCTCAAAGCCTCCACCACCTGTGAGCTGACCTTCGGTGGCCACGGCGTTCCGGCCAAGGGTTGGCTCGTCGGCGAGGTCCACAAGGGTATCGCGCAGATGTTCGACGTCATCGAGCACGCTCGAATGATGGTCGGCACCAAGGCAATCGGCACCCTCTCCACCGGCTACCTCAACGCACTCGATTACGCCAAGGAGCGCGTCCAGGGCGCCGATCTGACGCAGATGACCGACAAGACCGCGCCTCGCGTCACGATCACGCACCACCCCGATGTCCGCCGCAGCCTGATGCTGCAGAAGGCGTACTCCGAAGGCCTGCGCGCGGTGTACCTCTACACCGCCGCACACCAGGATCCGATCACCGCCAAGCAGGTCTCGGACGCCGATGCCGACATCGCGTACCGCGTCAACGACCTGCTGCTGCCCATCGTCAAGGGCGTCGGTTCGGAAATTGCCTACCAGGTGCTGGCCGAGTCGCTGCAGACCTTCGGTGGCTCCGGCTTCCTGCAGGACTACCCACTCGAGCAGTACATCCGTGACGCCAAGATCGACTCGCTGTACGAGGGAACCACCGCCATCCAGGCGCAGGACTTCTTCTTCCGCAAGATCGCCCGCGACCGCGGCGTGGCCCTGGCTCACGTTGCCGGACAGATCAAGTCGTTCATCGACAGCGAAGCAGGAAACGGCCGCCTCAAGACCGAGCGCGCATTGCTCGCCACCGCGCTCGAAGACGTGCAGGCCATCGTCACCTCGATGACCCAGCACCTCATGGGTGCACAGGACCAGCCCACCGAGCTGTACAAGGTCGGCCTGGCATCGGTGCGCTTCCTGATGGGCTTCGGCGATCTGCTCATCGGCTGGCTGCTGCTGCGTCAGTCCGAAATCGCCATCGCCGCACTCGACAACGGTGCAGAGGGCAAGGAGAAGGCGTTCTACGAGGGCAAGATCGCAGTGGCCTCGTTCTTCGCCAAGAACATCCTGCCGCAGCTCACCTCGACGCGAGCAATCCTGACCAACATCGACAACGACATCATGGAACTGGACGAAGCAGCGTTCTGATCCACTGACATTGCAACGGCCGCACCTGTTCACGGGTGCGGCCGTTGTTCGTTGTGTGCTGGGTGTGGGTTGCTCGCTCCCGACCAGTGCTGCCGCAAATGCGCGCGCGTTTGTCAGAGTTGCGGCGTCCCGAGCCCTCCTGCCATCGCAAATGCGCGCGCGTTTGTCAGATGCGCGCGAATTCGCCGAGTTTCTCAGGCGATTTCGCGAGCGTTCGGCAAATGCGCGCGCGTATGCGGGCCACACGGTGTACTCCGCGCGCTTCCCAGCGGTGGCGGCAGGGCAGCGGCCCGTTCTACAGCTCGGGCAACGCGCGCCACCAACTCTGCCGGATTCGCCAGGTCCGCCCAGGTCCAACGCACCACCGGATAGCCGAGATCGCGCACCGCGTCCTCCCGTATCTTCTCCTTGAACACCACGTCGCCGGGGTTCTCATCCGGTCGCAAGTACTTGGTGTACTTGGCTTTGCCATCGAACTCGCACACGACGACGCCGTTGACCAACCAGTCGATCCGTGCCACCGATCGCCTGCTTGGATCCAAGATCTCAACCTGAGACTCGACGTCGAATCCACTCTCGCGCAGGATGATTCGACTCTGAGATTCGCCAGGGTTTTCGCTGCGCCCGTCCATGAGATTCACGGCTCGCCGCGCCTGCGCCACACCTTTCCAACCCCGAGCCCGCTGCAACTCCGCGTCGAGCTCCCTTGGATCGCAGCGCTTCAGAGCCACGTCACCTGCGATAACCGCGGACAGCAGCGTCTCGGTTCGAGCAAGGTCGACCACCGTCTGAGCCAGCGAGGTCACCGAGATACCGTCGACTGTCACGCTCGATACCGACGGTGCACAGTGCACGGTCACCGCCGCGTTCGTACGACCACCGCCGCGGCGGTGTCGGGTGATGTGAACCTTGTCGAATCCGCCAGTGGGTAAGGGTAATCCGTGCAGCAGTGCAGCCGATCGGTGACTGACGACGTAACCCTCGGACAAGACCGGCAACAAAGCATCGATCAACAATCTGTGCCGCTCTTGTTCCGTCAGCGTGGCCAACCTCGACGACGGAACGTAGACGCCGTGCACAAAACGCTCCCAGCCACCCCGCTCGTACAGTGCGCGCAACTCATGATCGGCGCTACCGTCTGCCAGCGCTTCGGAGCGTCGAACCATTCGGTCGTCCTTCATCCTCCGAGTCTCGGCTATGCGTCGACACAGTCGAGCTCGAATGCTGCCGACTGTGCACAACTTCGGGCCTGTGGATGAATACAGGTACCGGCGTACCAGTTCGCCAGCTGTGTTGGTCGCGCAAACGCGCGCGCATTTGTCAGAAGCGCGCAGAATCGCACACCATTCGGGCACCATGTTGCGCGCGTTCAGCAAATGCGCGCGCGTTTGCGAAGAAGGCGGAGCTAGCGCAGGTCAACGAGCGAACGAGGCCACACCGAGCACGTCGCCGCCACACCATCAGGCGCGCTGACCCGGCGAAGCGTCGGCGGCCGACTTCACAAGACCGGTCCGACAAACGCGCGCGCGTTTGTCAGGTGCGCGCAGAATCGCACACCATTCGGGCACCATGTTGCGCGCGTTCAGCAAGTGCGCGCGCGTTTGCGAAGAAGGCGGAGGGGCGAACGGACGACCGGCGATGGGTGAACAGGCCGAACGAAGTCGAACCAGAGATTACTGCTGCAGTTTGCGGAACTTGCTGCCGTGGAACACGATTGGGTTCACTTCACTCTGCACATCCAGGGAATGTATGCGCAGCAACACGATTAAGTGGTCGCCCGCGGGGATCTGCTGGTCGATGGTGGTGTCGAGCCACGCTGTTGCACCCACGATGAAGGCTGCTCCCCCGTCCGTGACGGTGAGATCGAGACCGGCGAATCGGTCACCGGTCTTGGCCGCCAGCGTACGAACAGCATCGTTGTGCGCCTCACCGAGAACGCTGACGCCGACGTTGGGTGCCAATTCGAGTTTGGGCCACGTCGTCGACGTGTTCTGAATGCAGACAGCCACCAGAGGCGGATCGATGGACACCGAAACGAAGCTGCTCGCTGCCAACCCCACCAGAACGCCGTCGATCTTCGCGGCGATCGCCACAACGCCGCTGGGGAACTGCGCGTACGCCTCACGCAGCGTCTGCTGATCGAGGACGGTACGTGTGAGCGTCATCGGCAATGCTCCCTTTCGGTGGTCGAGTGCAGTGAAGCACCTGTGCTGTGCAACCCCCGCACGGGCACATTCATTTCGAGCAGTACCCTGCTACCAGCAAACACCCGATCGGGCGGCGACGCCACAGTCCGACTCGAGGTGATTCGAACTGTGTCCTCGCAGCTCGGGCGTCACTCATCCGGTTCCGGCTCCGGCGCAGGGTCGGGTCGAGGTGCAGGCGAAGGGTCCGGGCGATCGGGCTGGACGCATTTCACGATCGGAATCGGGTCGTACTTCACCGTTCTCGTGTTCCGCGACAATTCCCTGCCCGACGCGGCATCGCTGATCACCTTGGTGTCGCTGGCCGTGAATCCCGGTCCTCCACCCGATGCGACACAGCCTGCGCCGGCGGGCAGCGTCACCGTGTTGGGTGACGTGGGGTTGGTTCGCGACCCGGTGATGGATTCGACGTCGACGGTCTTCGTGCCCCACAGTCGAACGGTGACGCTGGACGAATCGGCGAACGATTCGATGACCACGCCGGTGTCGTTGGGGTTGGTGAACTTCAGATCGATCGCACCCTCGAAGACCGTCGCCTCGCGGGCCTCGGGATACCGGCTGATGTAGTAGCTGTGCTCGGTGTGATCGGTGTCTTCCATGCCGGCGAAGTAGGACGCGTTGTACAGCGTCGTCGCGAACTGGCTGATGCCACCGCCGACGGCGCGATCGGGTCTGCCGTTGTCGATTATCCCCGACTCGACGAAGCCCTGCGCCGTACCTCGCGGACCGGTATATCCGTTGAGCGAGAACGTCTCCTTCGGCTTCACGAGCGCACCGTTGACAATTTGCGCCGTCAGCCCGATGTTGACGCCCGACGCGTACTCGAACCCGCCGGTGGTGTACTCGGCGATCACTTCTCGCACACCGAGATTCTGCGCGGCCTCGGTGGTGAGAGCGGGCGGAGCCGGTTCGTAGATCGCCTCGGTGGTGCGGGGGCCGTCCGCAGACAACAGTGCGGGCAGCTGCTCGAGAGTCTTACGCCACTCCACGAGCTCACCCATCACCCCGGGCACGACGGTCGGCGCACCGCCGGAGAACGTGAACGACGCGTCCTTCGGCGGTACCTCGGTGCGAACGAGTTGTGGTGCCAATATCCCCGTGGCGACATCGGTGTCGTAGATCGGAGTCAGCCCGCCCTGGCCGTCCGGATCGAAGCGCAGAATCTCGCCCACGCGGTCGGTCGGCAGCGTCGCATCGACGTTCTCGCGACCGGCGATGATCACCGGTGCCTCGACAGCGGGAACAGCGATATCGGCCAAGGCTCGGTCGACCGCGTCCTGCGTCACCGATACGGGGGTGGACTCGTAGACCACTTCCGTTGCCCCCGAAGCCCATTCGGTCTGCAGATTTCGACGCGTTCCGTCGGCATCCAACACCCGACCCTCGAGTGGTGCAACAGCAACAGGAGTGACACCGTCGAACACGACGTCGCCTTCGACGGGAGCACGATCGGTCTCGGCGCGGAGGCCGTCGATGGCGACGTTCAATGCTTGCTCGTCCGTGGTCGATACGACGCCGATCTCGCGGCTACCGAAGAAAGACGTCAGCCGGGTGATCGGATTGATCGGCTGAGACCCCGCGCGGTCCAGCGTCGCATTCCAGTCCACCCCGAGACCGGCAGCGGCAGGGAGCACGTCGACCTGCCGATCGCCGACGTCGACCTGAACGGGCTGCTCGGCGCGAGGGCCGAGTTCGGAGCGCAACGTGTCTTCGGCGTCGGAGTGAGCTTTGCCGCCGACGTCGATTCCGGCAACGGTGACACCACGGGGCACACGGTCACTCGAAGTGAACCAATCCGCGGCATACAGCAGTGCGAAGACGGCGAACACTGCACCGGTGCCGATAGCAATCTTCCGCCACGGCGGCGTGACGCCTGCTCCATCTGTCTGCGCGCTACCGTCGCTGGGAGGAATCGAGGGTGGTTCCGCAGGAGACTCGGGCTGCTCCGCAACTACCGGCTGCTCAGGGACAACGGGCTGCGCCACGGTCGGAGATTCGTCCGCGGCCGGCGCCTGTTGCGGGGACGAGGTCGACGAATCGGCCTCGACTTTGTCCGTCGGACCGGCCGATTCGAGGACCTCCGTGGTGGCGGAATCAGTGGGGACGGAATCTGTGGTCAAGGCTTCGTGAACAGGTGATTCTGTGGCGTCCGTGCCCTCGACATCGGCCGCGGGGTCGACCGTCACGTCGTCGGACAGGCGATCGGCTTCGGACGTCGGCTTCGACATGTCATCACCGACAGCTCCGAATGCCTCGGTGGGAGCGTCGTACGGCGGTGTGTCGGGATGAGTCTCGTCGCCCTTCGGCGCATCGCCCGACCTACTCTTGCCCTCGCTCACGTTCGACCCTTCCAGGACCACCGTTCGATGAAAGTTCCACCCGTGGACACGGAGTACCCCGCGCACGAGCTTACGCAAACCGAACGACGACGCTCACTCGGCGATGTTCGGTATCCGAACGAAGAAAGGCTCCGCGCTGCTGCCGGGTCGGGGGTCAGGCAGCAGCACGGAGCCACCTGGAATATATGCACTCTTCGACCGCGCGTTACACCGAGTAAAAAAATGTCTCGTCAATTCATTCGATTGAATGATCCACGGGGCGTCGAGCTGTCACCTTGCCCGACGGCACGAGTCCAGTGCCCCGTCCTGACCAGGGCGAGCGTGAGCAGAAGCCGATCTCGCGGATCGGTCAGATCGTGCCCGGTCAACTCCTCGATCCGACGAACCCGGTAGATCACCGTGTTTCGGTGGCAGTAGAGCGCCTTTGCGGCATTGGTCGGCGAACCGTCGGAGGCAAGCATGTGCGCCAGGGTGTCGAGCAGCGTTCCGCGATGCGGCTCCGGGTGCGTCCACAAACTGCCGAGAGCGTGGCGCACGAGCAACTCCGACGATTGATGGTCGGCAGCCATGATCACGCGGGGCAGACGCTCCGTCGCCAACGCCACGCCGCTGCCCTCGGTGATGGTCTCGGCCGTCAACGCCGCCAATCGGTACGCCGCCGCGAACGAAGACACGCCTTCGGGTGAATGCGCGACGCCGACCGGCCCCACGGCCTGCGCCGCAAGGGAATCGACGACGGAATTCCACGACCCGGTTCCGAGAGCCACGAGCGCGAATTGATGGCCGTCCCTGGTGTTCCAATGCGATACCGCGCCTATCTGATCCAACGCATCCTCGGGCGCAGGCAGCGGCGGCGATCCCTGATCGTCGAGTGGACCGACGACACACGCAATTTGCTGTGACGCCGAAAGTCCAAGTGTGGCACGAGTTTCGATGACGAATGCCGGATCTCCACCACGCCCCGATCGAAGACCGTCGAGAATTTCCAGGACGTTGGCGAGGTCCCGCTGCTGCATTCGGGCGCTCTCCTGCCGGTACGCCTCGACCAGAGTTTCGTACTGGCTGTCCAGCGCACGCCACAACTGCTGACCCGCCACCAGAAGCAGATGCTCGTCGATGCTGGATCGGCATTGTTCTCGCTCGAGCATCAACTCCTCCCAGAGCGTTCGGCTACCGAGCGTGTACGCCTTGAGGACCAACTCCATCGGAATGCCTTGGCGAGCGCGTTCCCTCCCGGTACGACGCCACACCTCACGGGTGTTGTCGTTCGCGGCCGGCAGCCCGGACAACGTGCGAAGACCCTGACCGATGTGCTCGCGGGTACTGCGCCTGATCTCGCCGGCGATGTCCGGAGCGGAGCTGGCCAGGTAGGCGGGTTCCTGCTCGATGAGCGCCAACGTGATGGAGTCGGCGATCGTGTCGGCTCGTGGCGTCAAGGCCGCCCATGCGCTTCGGATCTTCTCCTGATCCGAGGCCGTCACCGCGCCTCGGGCAGCGGATCGCGCCGATGCGTGTCGACCACCAGGAGCACCCACCCTCACAGTTTTGCGCACAGAGCCCACATCACAGGGCGATTTGACCGGTACTGGTGCCCAGCGACCCAAAGATTCTGTGCGCAGCGCCCATATCGCCCGTTGTGCGCGACGCACCATAGTGAACGCAACAGATTGTGAGGTGCGTCACTTGAACTCTCTCGACACGATGGACCCGGTTCTCACCATGAAGGACGTCGACGTGTCGTTCGGCGGAATCGTCGCGCTCTCCGGAGTCAGTCTCGACGTGCGCCCCGGCGAAGTCCTCGGCGTCATCGGACCCAACGGGGCCGGCAAGACGACCCTGTTCAACGTTGCGTGCGGACTCGTACGCCCGCAATCGGGCACACTCGGCCGACACGGCAAAACGTTGCCGAGACTCCGACCACACGACCTCCCCCGACTCGGCATGAGCAGAACTCTGCAGGGACTCGGCTTGTTCGATCGGATGACCGTTCTGGACAACGTCATGGTCGGTGCCGACCGAACGGCTCGAACCGGAGTCCTGGCCGGCCTTCTCGGGCTGCCGTCGAGCGCCTCCGACGACGCTGTGGTCCGATCGATCGCGATGGCCATGCTGCAGCGATTGCGCATCGACGACCACGCCCACCGCTTGCCGCCGAGCCTGCCGTACGCGGTGCGCAAGAGAGTCGCGCTCGCGCGGGCTCTCGTCAGCGAACCGACACTGCTCCTGCTCGACGAACCCGCCTCGGGACTGTCCAGCGACGAAATGAGCGAGCTCGGCAACGAGATTCGTTCTTTGGCAGCAGTTTCCACCGATTCCGATCCGGAAAGGCCTGCCACATCGGTCATGCTCGTCGAGCATCACATGGACCTCGTGATGAGTGTGTGCGACCGGATCTACGTACTCGATTTCGGCAAGGTCATCGCTCAGGGCACGCCCGATCAGATCCGCGAGGACCCCGCCGTGCTCGCTGCATACCTCGGAAACGAGGTGGCACATGATGACTGACGCGGCACACCTGAAGATCACCGACCTCACGGTGCGTTACGGTCCGGTCACCGCCCTCGATTCGGTGTCGATGACCGTCGCGGCCGGGGCGATCACCGCCGTTCTCGGAGCCAACGGAGCCGGAAAGACGACACTGCTTCGCACCATCTCCGGCCTCATTCGGCCGGTATCGGGACGCATCGATCTAGCGGGTGTCGACGTTGTCGGCGTGGCACCGGATCGCATGTCTCGCAAAGGACTTGCGCACGTCCCCGAGGGTCGTGGAGTGATTGCCGAACTCACCGTCGACGAAAATCTTCGACTCGGCGCGTTGGGACGCAACAGAAGTCACGACGCCGTCACTCTCGATCGGATCTACGAGATGTTCCCGCCCCTGACCAACCGCCGAGCGTCTTCTGCGCACACCCTGTCCGGCGGGGAACGGCAGATGCTGGTGATCGGTCGAGCTCTGATGGCGACACCGTCGGTCCTTCTTCTCGACGAACCGTCTCTCGGGCTCGCTCCGAAAGTCGTCGCGCAGATCTTCGAGACGCTCCGTGCACTCGTCGATTCCGAATCCATGACCGTCGTGCTCGTAGAACAGAACGCGCGGAGCGCGCTGTCGATCGCCGAGCACGCCGTAGTCCTGGATCTGGGCAAAGTCGCGATGGAAGGCCCCGCCGACACCCTGGCCGGGGACGACGCCCTCCGACACGCCTACCTCGGGTTCTAGAGCAAGCCGAAAGGACGCCTGCCACAGTGCAACAGCTGCTCACCATCCTCATCAACGGCGTGACGACCGGCATGATCTATGCCGCCTTCGCGCTCGCTCTCGTGCTCATCTGGCGATCGACACGCATCGTCAACTTCGCCCAGGCTCCGATGGCCATGATCACCACCTACGTTGCACTCGTCGTCATCGACGCCGGGTATTCGTACTGGATCGGGTTCGGAGTCGCACTCCTCAGTGGCCTACTGCTGGGAGCGTTGATCGAACGACTCGTCATCCGGTTCGTCGACAGCTCCTCGCACATCAACCCGGTGATTCTGACGCTGGGACTGTTCATCATCATCCACGCGGTGGCAGCCATCATCTTCGGCAACCAATTCCGTTCCTTCCCAGCTCCGTTCGGACTCACAGGCCAGCGAATCGGGGAGATCAACGTAGCGCTGACCGGGTACGACATCTTCAAGATCATCGCCGTCCTGGTGGTACTGGCCCTGCTCATCCTGTTGTTCCGCTTCACCGATCTGGGGCTGAAGATGCGGGCGAGCGCCTTCGAGCAGGAGGTCGCCAAACTCCTGGGAGTACGCGTGAGCCGAATGCTCACCCTCGGTTGGGCTCTCGCCGCAGTCGTCGGATCATTGGCAGGCCTGCTCATCGCGGGAGGTTCGTTGGTGCATCCGGGTTACATGGACTCGATCGTCGTATTCGGTTTCGTCGCTGCAGTTCTCGGTGGCCTGGACAGCCCGGCGGGCGCGGTGGTCGGCGGCTTGCTGATGGGCATCGGACTCAGCTTCGTCAGCGGCTACCTCGGCCAGGATCTGGTCTCCAGTGCGGCATTGGTGATCCTGATCGTCGTACTTCTGGTCCGCCCGAGCGGATTGTTCGCCAGCGCAGCAGCCAGGAGGGTGTGACATGAACGCGGTTCTCACTCGTCTCGCTGCAACTCCGGTTCGACGTCACTTCCTCTGCGCTGTCATCGGACTCGTCGTCATCGTGCTCGCACTCGAATCACTGAGCACCTTCCGCCAGAGCCAGCTCACCTCGGTTGCCTACCTGGCGATCGCGGCCGGCGGCCTGACCGTGCTGACCGGGTTGAGCGGCCAGCTCTCCCTGGGACACGGTGCGTTCATGGCCGTCGGCGCATACACCGCAGCGTTGATGCTGCGGGCCAACGATTCGGGATGGTCGGTGCCCCTCGTTCTGCTTGCCGCCACCGTGATCTCGGCGGTGGTGGGTGTTGTGGTGGGAGTGGCCGCCGCCCGGTTGCACGGGCCGTACCTGGCCGGTGCCACGCTGGCACTCGCCGTTGCCGTACCGGGCCTGGCCCTGTACTTCTCGGACTACCTCGGCGGAGAACAAGGCCTCGTCGTCCCGGCGCCGAAAGTGCCGGAGCTGATCGACGACGTGATGTACTTCGTCACCGGAAACGAGCTCAGCGGAACGAAATTCGTCGCCTACGTCAGTTGGGTACTGCTCGTCCTCGTGTTCTTCCTCCTGGCGAACATCTCTTCGAGCCGAATCGGACGCCGCTGGCGGGCCGTCCGGGACGACGAAGTGGCCGCCGAACTGGCCGGCATCGACCTCGGGCGCGCACGCATTCTGGCGTTCGTCGTCAGCGCGGCCTGTGCGGGCGCGGGCGGTGCTGTTCTGGCGATGTCGGCCCGGATCGCGGCACCGAGCGGATTCACGCTGACACTCTCGCTGACGCTGCTCTCGGCCGTCGTCATCGGTGGGCTCGGAACGCTGTCCGGGGCATTGATCGGGGCAATACTGCTGACCTACATCCCGCCGGTGGTCACCAACCTCGGACTCGATCTGGGGCTGAGCAGTCTGCAATCCGCCGAACTCGCACCACTGGTGACCGGAATCTTCACCGTCCTGGTCATCCTGTTCGCCCCACTGGGTCTGGTGGGCACGTATCGAAGGTTGCGTTCAACCAGAAAAGAGATGAAATGAAGAAGTTCGGATCGGTGGCGGTCAGAACGACCGCGCTCGTCGCCGTCGTCTCGTTGGCCGCAGCGTGCGGTGCAGGCGGTAGAGACGAGGCGACGGAATCCTCGGAAGGCTCGACGGTCGGCATCACCGACACCTCGGTGAAGATCGGTGCCCACTTTCCGTTGACCGGGGTCGCAGCACCCGGCTACAGCGAAATCCCCACGGGCGCACAGGCGTACTTCGACTACGTCAACGCCGCGGGTGGCATCAACGGTAGGCAGATCGAGTACGTGGTTCGAGACGACTCGTACGATCCGACCACCACCACCCAGGTCGTCAACGAACTCGTGCTGCAGGACGAGGTGTTCGCCGTCGTGGGCGGACTCGGCACGGCGACCCACAGCGCGGTCATCGACTTTCTGAACGAAGAGGGAGTACCGGATCTGTTCGTCTCCTCCGGCGCGATCATGTGGGGCAACGATCCGGAGAAGTACCCGAATACCTTCGGCTGGCAGCCTGATTACCAGGTCGAGGGCAAGATCATCGGCGACTGGGTGACGAAGAACCGGCCCGACGCCAAGGTGGGCCTTTTCCTCCAGGACGACGACCTCGGCAGAGACAGCGAGGAGGCTGTGCGCCAGTATCTCGACGACCAGATCGTCGAGGTCGTGCGCTACACCTCGGGCAACACCGACGTCGCACCGCAGATCGCGGCCCTGCAGGGTGCCGGAGCAGATCTGATTCTCGGCTTCAACGTGCCCTCGTACACCGCGCTGAGTCAACTGACCGCCATGCGGCTCAACTACGACCCCGAGTGGTTCTACAGCTCGATCGGTTCCGACGTGGACCTCGTCGGCTCCCTGCTCGGGCGCTTCTCGCAGGGTGCGGTCACCGACGGCGCGCAGTCGCTCGAAGGCATGATCTCGCTGGAGTACATCCCGGGCGTCGACTCCCCGGAGAATCCGTGGACCCAACTGTGGCAGAAGGTCTGGGCGGAGAACGGAACCGGTGACCCACTGACCAACTACCGCATCTACGGTCTGAGCCAGGCATACGCATTCGTGCAGGCGCTGGAGGCGGCAGGCGAGAATCCCACTCGTGAAGGCATCGTCGCGGCAATCCAGGACGGCGGGATGGACTTCGAGGGACCGCAGTTGGCCCCGTTCCGGTACTCGGATTCGAGTCACCTCGGAATCTCCGGTGCCAGTGTCTTCCAGATTCGCGGCGGAGTTCCCGAGTACCTGACTCCGGTGCTGCAGACCGACATCGGCGACTCGGCCGTCGAGGAATACACCGGGGCGGAATCGACCCCGCCGGAAAGTGGCATCCCCGGCTGATCCGACGAGAGAGGGCACGCAGAGATTACTCTGCGTGCCCTTTTCTCACGTAGTGGTCGGCAGATCCGAGAACCCCTCGATTACCGGATCCGCCGACCCTGTGTCCCCCGAATCGTGAGCAGCCGAAGCTGCAGTGATCAGCGCTCGATGATGGCCGTGACGCCTTGGCCACCGGCCGCGCAGATCGAGATCAGGCCACGGCCCGAGCCCTTCTCGGCCAGCATCTTCGCCAACGACGCCACGATGCGTCCGCCGGTCGCGGCGAACGGGTGGCCCGCGGCGAGCGAGGATCCGTTGACGTTGAGCTTGCTGCGATCGATGGAGCCGAGTGCGGAGTCGAGACCCAGACGCTCCTTGCAGTACTCGTCGCTCTCGAATGCCTGCAGAGTTGCGAGTACCACCGAAGCGAACGCCTCGTGGATCTCGTAGTAGTCGAAATCCTGCAGCGTCAGGCCGTTGCGCGCGAGCAGACGCGGAATCGCGTAGGTCGGAGCCATCAGCAGACCGTCCTTGAACGAGCCGTTGCCGTGAACGTAATCGACCGCTGCGGTCTCGGAATCGACCAGGTGCGCGAGCACCGGGAGGTTGCGCTCGGCAGCCCACTCGTCGCTCGACAGCAGTGCAGCCGACGCACCGTCGGTGAGCGGCGTCGAGTTACCGGCCGTCATGGTGGCGTCGCCCAGCTTGGTGCCGAAGACCGGCTTGAGCGTGGCCAGCTTCTCGACGGTCGATCCCGGACGCAGGTTGTCGTCGCGCGTGAGACCGAGGAACGGCGTCACCAGATCGTCGAAGAATCCGCGGTCGTAGGCGGCTGCCATGTTCTTGTGGCTCGCTGCGGCCAGTTCGTCCTGGTCCTCGCGGCGGACGCCGAATTCCTTGGCGGTGATGGCGGCGTGGTCACCCATGGACAAGCCGGTGCGCGGCTCGCCGTTGCGCGGGATCTCGATGCCGAGCATGCCGGGACGGACGTTGCCGAGGAGCTTGATGCGATCGCCGGTGCTCTTGGCCCGGTTCAGGGAGAGCAGGAACTCGCGCAGTTCGTCGTTGACGCCGATCGGTGCGTCGGACGTGGTGTCGACACCGCCGCCGATACCGGCATCGATACGGCCCGATGCGATGGCGTCGCCGACCGCGATGATCGACTGCAGGCCGGTGCCGCAGGCCTGCTGGATGTCGAAGGCCGGGGTGTACGGGCTCAGCGCGCTGCCGAGCACGACCTCGCGGGTGAGGTTGAAATCGCGCGAATGCTTGAGCACGGCACCGGCGGCGACGAGGCCGAGGCGCTCGCCCTGCAGACCGAATCGCGACACGAGACCGTCGATGGTGGCAGTGAGCATGTCCTGGTTGGACGCCAGCGCGTACTTCTTGTCCGAACGCGCGAACGGAATGCGGTTGCCACCGACGATTGCGACCGGTCGTAGCTGCTTGCTTGTCACTGACGTCTCCAAACATCGTCCCCAGCATGTGGGGAATGGCCCTGGTGGAGTTTCATCTTACTGGCGAGTAAGTTGGTTGTCGACACCCGGTCGTGCGCCTTGCTCCTCGAGCGAGCAGCGCTGAATGAAAGGTACGACAGTGGCAGCCTCCAAGGGAGCCCCAGATCTCTACTCAACGTTCCTCGCGTCCGCGCCGGGAGCTTTCATCGCCAAGCAGGCAGGCCTGCCGCAGCCCGAGAAGCTGCGTCGCTACAAGGCAGGCGAGCCCGCACTGGCCGGCCCGGTCCTGATCGGTGGCAGCGGCCGCCTCGTCGAACCCCTGCGTGAGCTGCTCTCGGACTACCCGCAGTCGCAGCCGCACGACGACAAGCACGGCGGACTCGTCTTCGACGCCACCGGAATCAGCAACGTCGCCGAGCTCGAGCAGCTCTTCAAGTTCTTCCAGCCGGTCATCCGCAACCTGGCACCGTCGGCTCGCGTCGTCGTCATCGGCACCACTCCCGAAGAGACCTCGAGCGTCGACGAGCACATCGCACAGCGCGCCCTCGAAGGCTTCACGCGCAGCGTCGGCAAAGAGGTCAAGCGCGGTGCCACGGCGCAGCTCGTCTACATCTCCCCCAACGCGTCGACCGGCCTGTCCGGCCTCGAATCCACTCTCCGCTTCCTCCTGTCGGCCAAGTCGGCATTCGTCGACGGCCAGGTGATCGCCGTAGGTGACGCCGATTCACAGGCACCCGCCTCGTGGGACAAGCCTCTGGCCGGCAAGGTAGCCGTCGTCACCGGAGCCGCCCGCGGCATCGGTGCCACCATCGCCGAGGTCCTCGCCCGCGACGGAGCCACCGTCATCGCAGCCGACATTCCTGCTGCCGGAGAAGCACTCTCGCAGACGGCCAACAAGGTCGGTGGCACCTCGCTCGCACTCGACGTCACTTCACCCGACGCCGGAGAGGTCCTCTCGAAGCACCTCCTCGAGCGTCACGGCGGGGCCGACATCATCGTGCACAACGCCGGCATCACCCGCGACAAGACTCTCGCCAACATGGACGACGCCCGCTGGAACTCGGTCATCGGCGTCAACCTTGCTGCGCCGCAGCGCATCACCGACGAGCTGGTGGCCTCCGGTGCACTCAAGGACGGCGGCCGCGTCGTCGACGTCTCCTCGATCGCCGGCATCGCGGGCAACCGCGGCCAGACCAACTACGGCACGTCCAAGGCCGGTGTCATCGGCTTGGTGCACGCATCCGCGCCGGTGCTGGCGAAGAAGAACATCACGATCAACGCCGTTGCTCCCGGCTTCATCGAAACCGCGATGACCGCGGCAATTCCGTTCGCGACCCGCGAGGCCGGACGACGCATGAGCTCGCTGCTGCAGGGCGGCGAGACCGTCGACGTCGCAGAGTTGGTCTCGTACTTCGCTTCTCCCGCATCCAATGCCGTCACCGGCCAGGTCGTGCGCGTGTGCGGCCAGAGCCTGCTCGGCGCATGAGCACCGTCACGCTCACCGCGCAGCCGAAGACATCCGACATCTACACCTCGGCTGCGCTCGGTGCGCTGCCGTTCTTCGGATCCAGGTCGTCTTCGGTTCCCAGCACGGTGTACGAGCTCAAGGGTCTGCGAGTGGACCCCGACAACCTCGCTGGGTACTGCCGCGCGACGGGTCTGCGATTCGGCGATCAGCTGCCGGTGACCTACCCGTTCACGCTGGTGTTCCCGACGGTGATGAAACTGATGGTCTCCAAGGGCTTTCCGTTTGCTGCCATCGGTTCGGTACACGCCGAGAACGTCATCGAGCAGTTCCGCGGCATCTCGGCATCGGAGCCGCTGGACATCCGAGTGCACGCGGAGAACCTGCGCGAGCACCGCAAGGGCTTGTTGGTGGACCTGATCAGTGAGGTCAAGGTAGGACGCGAGCTGGTCTGGAAGCAGACCTCGAGCTTCCTGAGCCTGCAGAAGACCTCACTGTCGGGTGGACCTCGTGAAACTCCGCCTGCAGACGAGGTTCCGCCGCCCCCGACCCGCACCCTGCGCGTCGATCAGCGGATCATCAGCCGGTACGCGGCCATCTCCGGAGACCGCAATCCGATTCACGTATCCTCGCTCGGCGCAAAGGCATTCGGATTCCCGAAGACCATCGCGCACGGAATGTGGAGTGCGGCAGCCGTACTGCAGACCGTCGAGGGCCGAATCCCGGAGGCCGTGAACTACAGCATCCGCTTCGGCAAGCCGATCATCCTGCCCGCGACGATCAACGCCTACGCCGATGCCGTCGGTACCGGCTGGGACCTGTCGCTGAAGAACCCGAAGAAGGGCTACCCGCATCTGACGGGAACCCTGCGCTGACTGCTCGAACTCGAAGTTATGGACGGATTTCCCCGGATTTCCGTCCATAACTTCGAGTTCGGCTGTGTAGGAGTGGAGCCTAGGTTGCGGCGGTTTTCTTGCCGGCCAGGCCGCGCCACGCCAGATTTTCCAGGAGGTCGGCTGCAGCGTCGACCTCGATTTCGCCGCCCGCCACCCTGTCGGCCACGGCCTCGCCTGCACCGACCAACGCGACGGCCATCAGCCCGAAATTCTGCGACTGCTCCGGGTCCCTGGTGCTCATCGCCAGCAAACCTGCCGTCAATTCGATCAACCGATCACGGCTGCTCTGCACCTGTGAGGCGAATGCCTGCTGGCCGATGGCCTGACGGTAGAGCACCATCCACGACTTCCGGTTCTCACCGACGAATCCGAGGAAGCCGATCAGCGCCTTGCGCAGCTGCTCGCGCGGCGTCAGAGTCGGGTCTGCGGCCGGCGTCAGAGCTTCGACGAATTTGACGCCCTCACGATGGATGCAGGCGGCGAACAACTCGTCCTTCGACCCGTAGTACAAGTACAGCATCGGTTTGGAGATGGCCGCCTTCTTGGCGATCGAATCCATCGATGTCTCGTGAAAACCGTTGTCGGAGAACACATCCACCGCCGCGTCGAGCATCTGCTGCTCGCGGACGGCGCGGGGCAATCTCTTGGTGCCGCCAGCCATGGACCCTCCAATACGTACGAAGTACTAGACGTTACTCCACAGTAAGGTCGAGTACCGCGCAATCAGGCCCCGCACGCCCCCTTGAACCGAGCAACCGTCGCCGCGGCCTCGTCCACCTGCGCCGCGGCAAGGCGTCCCGTCGCGACTGCGTCTTCGAGATTGTCCAACACTGCGGGCACCTGATCGGTGGTGAGCCACAACGCCACATCGGCACCCGCAACCAGTGCCGCCTCCACCGCGTCGACGATTCCGAGCCGCGCAGTGATCGCCGCCATACCGCTCAGATCGTCGGTGAAGATCGGACCGTCGAACGGAGCAGCCCCGTATCCGACGCCGTCGCGCAACAACGCCATCGCCGCCGGGCTGATGCTCGCCGGCACCCCGGGCTCGGTGAGTCCGGGCACGTCGAGGTGCCCCACCATGACGCCGACGCCGCTGTTGTTCAATGCCGCGAACGGCAGCAGATCCTTGGTCTTCAGCTCGTCGAGCGACGGAGTGGTGACGGCACCGGTGTGCGAATCGCCCGAACCCGAGCCGTGCCCGGGAAAGTGCTTGATGACAGGCTTGATTCCCGCGTCTTCCAGACCTCGCGCGTAGGCCCCCGCGTACTCGATGACGACCTGCGGATCATCGGAGAACGACCGATCGCCGATGACGGAATCATCGGGCTGTGCACTCACATCGACCACCGGAGCGAAGTCGACGGTGACCCCGAGATCCTTCAGACCCCGGCCCCGCGTCAACGCCTCCTGGTATGCCTCGTCCACCGTCATCGTCTGTGCCAACACCCGCGCCGACGGTGCCTCCCCCAGCAGATCCGCGACCCGCGAAACCCGTCCACCCTCCTCGTCGATCGTGATCATCGGGGCCACCGCAGACGCGCCCCGCACCTGCGGTACCTCCCGATTACCGAGCATCGACTCGTCGGTCCAACTGCCGACGAAGAGGCCACCGACCTGCTCGGTCGACATGATCTGCACCGCGTCCGCAGTGCCGGTGACTCCGACGGTGAGCAACTGAGCCAGTCGCTGACGCTCCGACAATCCGCCGACGAACGCCGCACAATCGTCGACCGGCGGAACCGGTTGCGGGACGGTCGTGTCGGCTGCTGCCGTCGTCGAAGCAGGGGGCGCTGCCTGCGTCGACGCGACCTGGGTGGACTCGCTCGAGCACGAGACCAACAACCCCACACCGACCGTCATCACCGCAGCGGACCGAACCGAGTACCGAAATCGCATGGACACGACGGTAGTCGAGATCGTGGGTGTCGCTGCCGCCCCTCCGGTTGGGATCAATGCGCCTTTGTTGCATTCTGAGCGACTGAAACCCACATTGATCCGCCAAGGGGTGGGGGTAATCTGGACGAACGCGACATGAGGAGGAGCTCGACCATGACCGCAGACCTCATCCTGATTGCCTACGACGGCTCCGACAACGCCAAACGAGCCATCGACTACGCCGGCCGGTTTCTCACCACCTCCCGCGCGATCGTTGTCACGGCATGGGAGCCGATGGTGCGTCAGGCAGCTCGAATGTCCGGCCTGTCCGGAGTCATGCAGCCCGAATGGGTGCCCGACGACGAGGCCGAGGACGTTGCGCTCACCGACGCGAAAGTGACCAACAGCGAAGGCGTCGCGCTGGCCGAGGCCGCAGGCCTGAAGGTGGAAGGTCAGTGCACCGAATGCACCACCGCCATCTGGAGCGCCATCGTGGAGAAAGCCGACGAGATGGACGTGGACATCATCGTCACCGGCACCCGAGGCACGACCGGTCTACGTGCACTGCTGCAGAGTTCGGTGGCCGAGCACGTGCTGCGACACAGTCACCGCCCTGTCCTGATCGTTCCCCCCGGCAAGTAACGCGTCCACCGGCCTGTTGCTGTGCTCCCCATGTGGGTCATTCCGCAGGCTCCACTCCCGCAAGTGATACCGTGATGCCCGCGTGGGGGTCCACCTCACCCTTTTGATCTGTGAGCCGACTGACTGGAGAACCGAGATGAAGTTCGCTGTCCCGGGTGTCATTGCCGCCGTCGTCGGAGCCGTACTGGGTGCGGGCGTCGTGTTCGGAGTCACCGCCGCTGCAGCCGACAACTCTCGTCCGGATATCGATCGCACCGGAAACGCCGATTCGTCCTTGCTGAACCAGGTTGAGTACGGCAGCCGCTGACGCTGGTCGCATTCGTGGATCGATGATCTCGGCCGAGCCGCTCGGCCGTAAATGGCTTCTCGGCGTCTCGGCTCTGGCATTTCTTCTCACCTTTCTGCAGGTCCCCGGCTTCACCGTCGCCGACACCAAATACGACCTGGCGCAGAATCCCCTCGGATTTCTCGAACGTGCCTCCCATCAGTGGAACAGCGCGGCACCGTTGGGCCAGGTGCAGAACCAGGCCTACGGCTACTTCTTTCCGCACGGAGCGTTCTTCGCCGGCGGTGACCTCCTGTCCATCCCACCGTGGATCACGCAGCGCATCTGGTGGGCGCTGCTGCTCATCGCCGGGTTCTGGGGAATCATCCGACTCGCCGAGGCCCTCGGAATCGGCAGCCGCAGTTCTCGCCTGATCGCGGCAACGGCCTTCGTCCTGTCTCCTCGAGTGATCACCACCCTCGCGTCGATCTCCTCGGAGACGATGCCGATGATGCTCGCGCCGTGGGTGCTGATCCCGATCGTGCGATGTCTCACCGGCGACAACGCGAAGCAGACGGCTCGCCGGGCCGCGGCGCAATCTGCGCTCGCAGTGGCGTTGATGGGCGCGGTCAATGCCGTCGCCACCGCCGCCGCCGTTCTGGTGGCCGTGATCTGGATGCTGTCTCATCGGCCGAACAGGCGCTGGCTCGTATTCAGCGCCTGGTGGGCCGGCTTCCTCGTGCTCGCAACGCTGTGGTGGATTGTGCCATTGCTGTTGTTGGGCAAAGTCTCTCCACCATTTCTCGACTACATAGAGTCCTCCGGCACCACCACCCAGTGGACGTCGTTGACGGAGGTGCTGCGCGGCACCGGCAGCTGGACGCCGTTCGTCTCACCCGAGCGGGTGGCCGGTGCGGTTCTGGTGACCCAGCCTGCCGCGGTCATCGCAACGGGCTTGATCGCGGCTGCCGGAATCGCAGGCTTGGCGATGCGATCGATGCCGGCCCGAGGCCGGCTGACGATCATGTTGTTCGTCGGTCTCGTCGGGCTCGGTGCCGGGTTCGTCGGCGATCTGGACGGTCCGTTCGCGGCAACAGTGCGGGTCTTCCTCGATTCTGCGGGCGCGCCGCTACGCAACATCCACAAACTCGAGCCCGTCATTCGAATCCCGTTGGTACTGGGCCTGGCTCATCTGTTGGGCCGTGTTCCGCTGCCCGGGTCGGTCCCGCGGCCGCAGTGGCGATCGGCCGTCGCGCATCCGGAAAAGAATCCGATGATGGCGGTGACCGCACTGGTATTGGTGGCGTTGGCGCTGTCCACCTCGCTGGCGTGGACGGGCAAGCTCGCGCCAAGAGGTGCGTACGAGGCTGTTCCGCAATACTGGCACGACGCCGCGGACTGGCTCACCGCCCACGCGTCCGGGTCGAGTCCCGACGGTTCCGACGCGCAGCGGGCGCTGATCGTGCCCGGGGCACCGTTCGCTCTGCAGACGTGGGGACTGACCCGCGACGAGCCGTTGCAGGCTCTCGCCACGACGCCCTGGGCCGTTCGCGACGCCGTGCCGCTCACCCCGCCCGGGGCCATCCGCGCGTTGGACTCGGTGCAGCGACTCTTCGCCGACGGGCGTCCGTCCAGCGGACTGGCCGACACCCTCGAAGGACAGGGCATCAGCTACGTCGTCCTACGCAACGACCTCGATCCGGAGAATTCTCGGTCCACCCGTCCGGCATCGGTGCACCAGGTGCTCGACGGTTCGCCGGGGTTGGCCCGGGTGGCCGAATTCGGTGAGGACGTTGCTCCCGGTCAGGTCGACGGCGTTGTGCTCGACGGTGATCTGCGGCCGCCGTATCCCGCTGTCGAGATCTATTCGGTGAACGGCTCGGCCGATACTCCCGCGTCCGGCCCCTACACGGTCGATCTCGATCGGGTCCCGGTGGTACAGGGCGGACCGGAGTCGATCCTACGCTCGAACGAATTGCGCAACAACGGGATTCGTACTCCCGTGCCGGCCGGGCCGACACTGCTGGCGTCGGATGCAGCCGCCGCAGGCATACCCGTCGACTCGGTGACGGTGACGGACACCCCGATGAACCGTGAGACCGACTTCGGCCAGGTCGACAACCACAACTCCGCACTGCGGGCCGCGGACGAGCCCCGGCGATCGCTGAACGAGGTTCCCGACTACCCGGTGTACGGGGCGGAGACCGTGGACGCCGAGTGGGAAGGCGCGACGCTGACCGCGTCGAGTTCGGCATCGGACGCAACGCAGATCGGTGGCAGCGCACCCGGTAGCGGTGTCGCAGCCGCGGTGGACGGCGATCTGGCCACCAGTTGGATCAGCAACGGTATCGAACGCGCTGTGGGGCAATGGCTTCAGTTGGATTTCGATACCCCGGTTCGCGGCGGTCTGCTGCACCTGCGTACCAGTCCCGGAACGATCGGCGACCCGGTGAAATGGGTCGAGGTCACCACCCCGAACGGTTCGACCGCGGCGCGGGTGGACAAGCCAGGGGACCCGATGACGGTGTCCCTGCCAGGTGGCGAAACGCCGTGGCTGCGGATCACCGCGAAGTCGACGGTCGATGGAACCCGAGGAAGCCAATTCGGCATCAGCGAGGTCTCGGTGGACGACTACTCCGATCGAGACAACCCGAAGCCGGTGCCGATCGTGCACCGTGCCGTGTTGCCGGACACTCCGGTCGGGGCGAGCGTCGACGCGTGGGAACTCGGCCAGGAATTCCCTGGGCGCTCCGGATGCCTCGACACCGAGGATCGAATCCGTTGCAGCAGTGGATTGTCCAAATCTCCCGAGGAACTGGGGCGTTTCTCGCGCACGATCGAGGTGCCGATGGGCACCGCGGTCATCCCCGATCTGACGGTGCGCACACGGCAGTCGCCCGAACTCGAGGCACTGTTGGCGCAGCCGGGTCGACCGCTGGCCAGCGGGGCGTCGGACGTCGCAGATCTCGAGGGTTCCGCCTTCGCCGCCACCGACGGTGACCCGCGCACATCCTGGACCGCACCGGAGAAGTCGATCACCGACCGGGCCGGCACCAACCCCACTCTGACCATCCAATTGCCCGCTCCCACACTGGTGGACGGGCTCGAGCTCAGCCCGAGCCTCGGCGCACTTCCGGCCCATCCGACCCGGGTCGCGGTCAATCTCGGCAACGGCCCGATGGTCCGCGACGTCGACACCGACGGTTCGACGACAGTCCAGCTGGCACCGTATGTGACCGACAAGATCGTGCTGTCCATCGTGGACTGGGACGGCGTCTTGGATCGAAACTCGTTGGGCTTCGTCCAATCTCAACCACCGGGTTTCGCCGAAGTGACGCCGCTGTCCGCGGGCGAGATGATCGGTGCCCCGTACGACGGTGACCGTGAAATCACGGTGGACTGCTTCAACGGTCCCATCGTCTCCATTGCCGGGCAAACGGTGCGCACGTCGGTGACCGCTACCGCCGACCGATTCCGTTCCGGCGAACCGCTGAAGGCGTCGGTGTGCGACGCCGACACCCCCGTGAACGAGAACTTCGTCAACCCGGTGTCGTTGCCCGAGGGCCGTCAGGACGTGGTGGTGGAGCCTGGAGCGTCGTTCTTCGTCGACGGTATTCGACTGCGCACCATGCCTATTCCGGCCGACTGGCCGACGAGCTCGGCACCGCAGGCGGCGAGGACCACGGCCTGGAGCCCCGATCACCGCGAGGTGACGCTCACCTCCGCAACGGAGGATCGACTACTGGTGATTCCGGAGAGCAACAACATCGGTTGGCACGCAACGATGCCCGGAGGTGTGGAGCTGTCCCCTGTGGTCGTCGACGGGTGGCAGCAGGCCTGGATGGTTCCGGCGGGGGCGTCGGGCACGATCTCGTTGGATTTCACCACCGATCGCTGGTACCGACTGGGCATCTTCGGTGGGCTACTGCTGTTGGTCCCGTTGCTGTTCGCGGCGATTCGCGCGCCCCGCACGGTACCGAATCCGGGCCCGCCGCCGCGCCCGTGGCGCAGCATCACGGCCGCATTCGTGGCACTGCTCGCAGCGACCGTCGTCCTGGCCGGGATTGCCGGCGCGGTCACTGTTGCCGTGATCGGAGTCGGAGCGGTGTATCTGGATCGCCGTTTCGATCGCGCGTTGTCTTCGCGTGTATTGGTCTGCATCGCAGGCGGATTCGCCATGCTCGGCCCCGCGCTGTTGTCGCTCGGTCCGTGGCGATCGTCCGACGGGTACGTGGGCGGATCCTACGTAGTTCAGCTGGCAGCGTTGATCGGGATCGTCGCGCTGGCGATCAGTGCGATACGGCGTCCGTGAGAGGTGTCTTCTTCGGCGCGAATCGCCGTCGAGCAGGTTCTTCCACCAGCGCGTAACTGGCCGCGGCCACCGGGATCGACAGCGCAAGAGTCACCGTCAACACGAACCACATTCCGCCCGAGAACGGGACGATGCCGAACACCGGGAACACCACAGCCAGAACGGCCAAGTGCCAGATGAAGATTCCGTACGACCAACGACCCAGCGTGAGCATCACCGGATGCTCGAACAGTCGGTGCCTGCGGCCGGTGTCGGCGAGTACCAGGGGCGAGAGCATCGCGAATGCGAGAACCGCACCGAAGACGATCTTGAGCTCGAACTGCCACGGCTCGGGCCGAACCAATCCCTGCGGGCCTGCCAGTGGAGTCGCCGACATCACGAAGGCAGTCACGGCGATCGACGGCATCACCCAACTGCGCCGAGCCCACCGATGCACCCAGGTCTGCGGTCCGACGGACACCTCGGCCAACACCATCCCGGCCGCGAACCAGGGGAGGTAGCCGGGTAGCCAGTTGTCGTGGTGAATGGCGTCCGCAGTCGTGATCGGTAGAAACCCCCAGGACAGCGTCACCGCGGATGCACCGAGCAGCACCGAGATCCGGTATCGGGCCGAGGCTCCGCGCAATCGGACCATCAGCCACGCGAAGACAGGCAGCAGTAGATAGAAGGCCACTTCCACCGACAGCGACCACATCTGCGTCATACCCTCGGTCAGCGTCAACGGCACGAACACCTGCGTCAGCGAGAGATTGGCCAACCACACCCGGTAGTCGCCGCCCGCATGCGGCAGAAACAGCAGCACCAGCACGACGACGACCCAGTACGCGGGCAGGATGCGCACCGCGCGCGACCAGAAGTAGCGTCGAGCGGACTGCGCCCGCGTGAGCCCCCTGGCCTGCGCGGCATGGGGACGCCACAGCAGAAACCCCGAGAGCGCGAAGAAGATCGCCACGGTGAGATCGAACCTGCCCCAGATCCGACCCATGAGCGGGGATTCGGCGGCACCGGTCTGGAAGGCCACGTGGGTGACCACGATGCCGATCGCGGCCAGCGCGCGCATTCCCTCGAGTGCAGGGACGAACGCACGCAGCGGTACGACGGATGCCGAATCGACTCGAGTACTCATGGTGGCTCAAGTGTGCCGTGTCGAACCGGCTCGGACGAGACCGGCGCCACTGTCGACTGTTACTGTCACCTGCGACGTGTCGTAAGAAATCGGGCATCGGGTCGGGGGCGAACGTTGGTCCCGCCTGCGGTGTCTTCCAGTGAAGCGGTCGAACAAGGAGAATCAGCATGGCGGAGCGCTCAGGGCCGAGCCGGATATTGGCTCTTGTACTCATCGGCTTGGGTGCATTTCTGGTGGTCGCCGCCATCCTCATTCCTACCTATACGGTCTCGGCGCTCGAGAAGACGCCACTGGACCTCGAGGTCACCACCGTCTCCACCGGCGAAGGCAGTGTGCTGAACGCGAGCTCCCTCGCCGCCGGTCGCGCGGTCGTCGACCAGAACGTTCCGCTCGTCTCACAGCGATTCGTCACCGTCGAGGATCCCTCCGACGCCGACATCATGACGCTGCAGGCCGGTCAGACCCTGCGACGTAGCGACAAGCAGGCCGACACCGGACTGCTGACCGCCAGCGTCGACCGCGTCACCATCGACCGCAAGACCTCGATGCCCGTCGAGAGCCCGATCGGCACCATCCAGGTGGCCGGCGACAAGCCCGCCGAGGAAGTTGCCCACACCGGTCTGCAGTACAAGTTCCCGTTCAACTCCGAGCAGAAGAGCTACCCGTACTTCGACGTCAACGCTCGTGCGTCCAAGGACATCGACTTCGTCGAGGCCACCGAGATCAACGGAACGCCGGTGTACCAGTACCAGCAGACCGTCGGCCCGGTGGACCTGTCGACGGTGGTCAACCTGCCGACCAACAAGGTGACCCTGCCCGCCGACACATGGGGTGTCGAAGGCGGAACTGCGCCGGTGACGATGACCCGCTGGTACGAGAACACCCGGACCCTGTGGGTCGAGCCCGAGACCGGTGTCGTCGTCAAGGGTGAAGAGCAGATTCACCAGTACTACGGACGTGAGGCAGGCAAGCCCGAGGTCGACGTGCTCAACGCACCGATCACGTTCGACGAGAACACCGTCGAATACCAGATCCAGCAGGCCAAGGACGGCCAGGACAAGCTCTCGCTCTTCGGCCGCACGGTTCCGATCGTCGCCGGCATCCTGGGCGTCATCTCGCTGATCGCCGGAGCGTTCCTGCTCCTGCGCGGCGGAAACGGTGGACACCGTCAGCCTGCCCGTACCGACGCGGCTCCGCGCCCGACCCCGAGCGGCGGAACCGCACCGAACCGCGACTGGACGACGGATCGCACGGAAGAAATTCCGAGGACGAACCTCTCCAAGGAGTAAGTGCTGTGCTGTGCAGTGGCGTGGTCGAGTGCCCTCGTGGGCACCTGACCACGCCACTGGCGTTTTCTCAGGCGGTCGAGAGAATCTCGTAGTGGTGGGGTTGCCGCATCAGGACGAGGTCTTTGCGTCGCACCACGTTGGTGGGGTACGCCCCGCCGAGGTTGGTGGTATCGACGACGCTCGTTGCGATGCCCGGTTCGTCGCCGTCGACAAGAGCTTCGGTGCGCGGGAACGCGAACGTATCCGGCCCGAACACTCCGCTGTGTCCAGCGATACCGCGGCTGGGGTCGACGACGTTGGCGAACGCGAAGTAGACGTTGTTCTCGCCGGCGCGCACGCGCATGTGGTGCCAGTGGGTGGTGTCGGGCCCGGTGAGAACCTCGGCGGCGAACGGAATCTCGGTTCCTGGGTGCGATCCGACAAAAACACCCGCCAGTGCGGATGGGCAGACGATGAGGTCGCACCCGCGCAGCGCGAGCACCCGGCCCGATTCCGGGAGCAGGGCATCGTTGCCGACGAGGAGACCGACTCGTCCCAGAGGCAGGTCGACGACCATCCATCGATCACCCGCATCGAACAGCGACGTGTGTTCCGCGGACAGATGGATCTGGCGGTATGCCGTGCACTTTCCGTCCTGCTCGATCAGCACCGCCGAGTTGTACACCCGATCCGTGGTGGCCTCCCGCTCGGCGATACCGACGACGATCGATACGCCGTGCAGGACCGCAAGGTCGGCGATTCGCGTGAGCGAGGGCCCGTCGACGGTCTCGGCAACGTCACGAGGTGGTCGATCCTCGGAGACCGGACCGGTGATCGACAGTTCGGGAAAGACGACGAGATCGGCTGTGCCGGAGACCTGCTGGACCCAGGCCTCGATGTCGGCGAGGTTGCTCTCGATCGACGTACCCGGAGTGCACTGGACCACGCTCACTGCAGACGTGGCACCGGACGGCAGCGGCGAATGTCCGTACAGAGTGAAGAAGTCGAGAGGATTCCAGGTGTACGTGTTCGTCTGCAGCTCCCGATACAGCTCGGGTCGACGCGTCGGACCCTCCTCGCGGGTGCGCCGAATGTCGATCTCTGCGGCGACGATCCCGTTGCCGACGTCGATCCGGCCGGAGACGGTGCCGTCGGGCTCGATTATGCATGTGCCGCCGCTGAATTGGACCGTCCGTTCGAGTCCCCATCGGTTGCTCTCGATGACGTAGCAGTTGTTCTCGAAGGCTCGACTGATCCAGTAGGGAGCCGGCGTTCGTTCGGCGAGCCAGTTGCTGATGTGGCAGATCACGTCCGCGCCCTGTAGCGCGACCACTCGAGCGGTCTCCACGAAGTGCAGATCCATGCAGATCAGCAACGCGATTCGGCCGAGCCTGGTCTCGAACACCTGATGGCCAAGATTCCCCGACGCTGCCCACTTGGGCTCAGCGATGTACGGGTGCGTCTTGCGATGGGTACCGATGATTCCCTGGGGTCCGATGAGAATCGCACTGTTGTAGAACAATCCGCTTGTCGGGTCGACTTCCGGCATGCCCAGGACGATGTAGCAGTCGCGACGGGACGCGATCTCGACGAACGTATCGGTGGTGGGTCCGGGGATCTGCTCGACGACGGTCGACGCTTCCTCTTGATCATGGAAACAGTAACCCGTGGTGGCCATTTCGGGTGTGGTGATCAACTCGGCCCCGTCGGATGCGGCCTTGTCGACCAGCTCTGCCAACGCGGCGACATTCGCATCCTTGGCGAACAGTGTGGGCTCGAACTGGATGGCCGCTGCGGTGAATGTCATGACGCCACAGTCCTTTCGATTGTCGGAGCTTCGGTGGTGACCGGCGGTTCGTAGAACTTCCCCCGCGTTGCCATCGTGAGCGGGATATAGATGATCGGTCCGAGGAGCATCGCGATGAACGAGGCGTAGTACGACGGGTAGAGACCGAACACGCCGAGTCCGCCCACGGCCACACCCGCCGCCATGGCAACGATGCCGCAGGGGTTCCAATTACGCACTCGCCCTTCGCGAAACTCGATGTTGCTGCGCGGTGCGAGGCCGAGCATCCGCCTGCACACGAAGTAGTCGGCGAGCAGAATGAAGATCCAGGTGTTGGTCATGATCCCGGTGACGGCCAGGAACTTGTCGGTGTACTGCAGGATGTTGACCGGGTAGCAGAGCACGCCGACGACGAGCAGCGCGACCATCCACCACTGGCGGCCGACCTTGCGGGGCGAGAGCACGTCCCAGGCGTTGGAGAGCGCCAGCGACCCGGAGTACAGGTTCATCACGTTGATGCGCACCTGGGTGACGACGGCGAAGATCACACCGAGCAGACCCATGATGATCGCGAAATACAGTCCCGGGTCGGTGGCCGAAAGTTCGGGTGTGGCAGTGCTTCCGGTGAAGTGACGCAGCATCGTGAAGCCGAGGAACACACCGAGAATCATCACGACGACGATCATCAGGAGCTCGGCCAGCATCAGTCCGGCCGTTCCGACGTAGCTCACGCTCTTCTTGACGAACCGCCCGTAGTCGGTGGCGATGAGTGCTTGGAACACCACCTGCCCGTTGGCGAGACTGAAGGCCTGCCACATCGCAGTGGCGGTGAATCCACCGGTTGCTTCCCATTCACCGGGTCCGACGAGCACGTAGCCGCTGGCCAGCATGTACATGCCGACGGCGAACAGGACCAGGAAGATGGGCATCCCGAATCGCTGCAGGATGTTCATCGAGTGCATTCCGCGCCAGGAGAAGAACAGTGCGACGAGGGCAACCAATGCGAATACGACTGTGGCCCAGGCAGAGTTGATATCTATCCCGGCGAGCTCGCTGAGGCCGTGCGAGACGATGCTGCCTTCGAAAATGAAGTAGAAGACGTAGTTCACGGCGTAGACGAGCGAGGCCACGGCCGAGCCTTTGGTGCCGAACCCGAGTCCGCGGGTGAGCAGCGGCAGCGACAGGCCCTCCTGGCTGGCGATGCGCATGATCAGGCTGCCGACGAGCGTCGCACCGACGACCATGTAGGCGACGGGAATCAGGAACATCGGCCATCCCACCAGGAACCCGATCTGGCCGCCGAGGGCGAACCAGAACATCGCTGTCACGTTTCCGGTGAGGACCAGCAGGATCGCCGGCCGTCGCCACCGTTGGTCGTCGGGCACGCGGGAGGTTGCGTAGCTTTCGATCTGGTCGTCGAGGCTCGTTGCCGGCCCCTTGAAGTACTTCTTCATGTTCATGAACGGGTGTCCACTTCGGTTCGAAGTTGTAGCGCTGATTGCGCTGCAACGGAACAATACTTTCCGTGGACACTATTGCAACGTGAAACATGTTAATTGGAGATCACGAAACTTCCCGACCAGGAAGGAAGCCGGGAAAAACGTGCTTGCCGGACACCGGCGGAGGTCAGAGCGAGACCGAGGACGCCTTCGCGTTGGTCTCGAGAGCGCGCAGCAGCGTTTGCAACAGCTCACGATCGGAAGCCGAAGGAAACACCGCAGCCGCGGCGGCGTCCATGACCGGGGACGCCTCGTCGTACTTGGCCTGCCCACGCACCGTGGATCGAATGAGCACCTGTCGACGATCGACGGTGCCGGTACGACGGTGCACAAGATTGTTGGACACCAGCCGGTTGACCGCCTTGGTCAACGTCGGCGGAGCAAGGAGCGCGAACTCGGCCGTCTCGGCCATCGTGTGTCCCTCGCCGTCGGACAACAACGACAGCACTCGCCATTCTTCGAGGTCGAGCTCCCAGGGAACGAGTGCAGCACGCAACCGATCCGACACAGCCCGCTCGACCACGGTGAGCAAACGCGCTGCCGACGCAGCCTCGTCGTGATCCATGCGATCGTCCCCCTGCTCGGTTCCGCCGTCGGCGCTACAGTCTGCTGTCAGCGATTCTATGGCGAAGCGAACGACGAATCGACACGGATCGGACGGACGGCACTATGAACAACGATCGGTTCGGCACATTTCGCGTCGGCCTGATCTTCCCGATGTCCGGACCGTTCGGCATCGTGGGTCCGTCCAGCGAGCTGTCCGCCCAGCTGGCCAGGGACGAACTGAACGCCTCGGACGGAGTGCTGGGCCGCCGGGTGGAGCTGATCTCGATCGACGGCGGCCGCGACCCCGCACACGTGGCCCGTGAAGTGGCCACGCTGCTCGATGCCGGTGCCCTCGACGCGGTTGCCGGCATGCACACCTCTGCGGTGCGCCGAGCCGTCATTCCGGTGACACTGAACCGCATTCCCTACGTCTACACGTCCCTGTACGAGGGCGGCGATCGCTACCCGGGACTCTTCATCACCGGGGAGACGCCCGCCAACCAACTCGTTCCGGCCCTGGAGTTTCTCGTCCGCGAATTCGGTCGGCGACGCTGGGCCATCGTCGGCAACGACTACGTCTGGCCACGAAAGAGCGCGGCCATCACCGCGACTCGACTGCGTGGGCTCGGCGCATCGGTAGTGCACGCCGAGTTCGCACCGGTCGGCACCATCGATTTCGCCACGACCGTGACCGAACTCGAACGATCCGGAGCCGACGCAACCGTGGTGCTCCTCATCGGCGACGACGCGGTCTACTTTCACCAGCAGTTCGCGGCAGCAGGACTCGACGTCCACTGCATCCGTCTCAGCCCACTGATGGACGAGAACATGCTGCTCGCTGCCGGTGGCGAGAACACACATGGCCTGTACGTCGCGTCCGGATACTTCGAGACACTGGCCACCGAAGCCAGTTTGGGATTCTCGGCTCGATTCGCCCGGACCTTCGGGGTCGACGCGCCGATCGTCGGTGCCCTCGGACAGTCGTGCTACGAGGGCATCAAACTGTTGGGGGCGTTGGTGAACAGGGCGGGCACCGTCGATGTCCGCATCATCGAGGCCGTATCGGATTCGGTGTCGTTCACCGGAGCGCGCGGGCACTTGTTTCTCTCCGACGGCCATGTCTCGCAACCGATCTACCTGGCACTGGCCGGGGCAGTCGATTTCGAGATTCTCAGCGAGATCCGTCCCTCTGCCGACTGACGCCTCCGCCCCACAACACCAGCGCACATACTGCCACCATCGTCACTGCGGCAGTGGCCGCAGCGACAATGACGAACTGCGCCAGCGTCGAGGCCACGAACAGCAACAGCAGTACCTCGGCGGCGAGGGCGAACCAGGCGACGAAGGCAAGATGGGTGCGCTCACCCGCGATGGCCCACAGCAACGCGCTCTGCAGCACGGCCAGGCACGCGCCCTGCAACACGAACAGCCAGACATAGTTCTGCACACCGGAATACGTATCGCCCACCACCAACGGCAGCAACGGTGACGCCAGTGCCCCGCCGATCACCAGCACCGTGCCCAGACCGGCGACGACGGCCAGAGCCGAGCGCACCGCAGCAGCAGAATGCAGTGGGTTCGCCATCCGCGGGTACAGCACCACCCCCACGGCCTGCGGCAACCAGAACGCCGCCTTGGACGCAACGGCACCGACGGCGTACAGCCCGGCCTCGTTGCTACTGAGCAGCGTGCGCGCAAGAACCAGATCCAGCGCCGACATCGCGATCAGCACCAATTGCACCTGCGATGCCTGCAGTACGGCCAGAACCGTGACCTTGGTTTCCGACACCGAGCTCACCGGCGCGCCTGCGGTCCATCGCGCACCGACGGCCACTGCGCCGATTCCGCCAGCCGTGGCCAGCAGAACCGAACCGGGTCCGCCGCCGAGCGCGAGCACAACCACTGCCGGCACCACCTTGCCGAAACCGGCCGCAGCCAGCACGAGGCTCAGAGCCCCGAAGCGCCCCCGCCCCTGCAACAAGCCTTGTTCGGCGGCCAGCAATACCAACACCGGCGCAGCAATGACCGCCGACACGGTTGCTGCCATCGAGATGTCCATGGCAGCGGACAGAGCGGGAGCGAGCGCCACCGCCAGCACACCCACGACCGCAGCACACCGATACCCGACGGTCCGCAACTCCCCCGAACTGCGCCCGCGCACCACTTCACGCGCGACGACGGACTGCAACGCCAACGCCGGAACTGCGAGAACCAGTTGCGCAGCAAGCAGACTCGCGAACTCGCCGTACCCCTCCACGCCGAGCATCCGACTCGCGAGCACCTGCAGCAGATACGCCGCAACGTTCGCGAACATCGAACCGGCCGTCACCATCCCCATCCCGGCGACCGACGCGCCCGGCGTGTGGTCTGCCTCGGACGAGGCGCGGAAAGACATGAGCCCACGGTATAGGGTGCCGATCATGGCGCGGTCGAGGTCGAGGTGGACGCCACCGCTCTACAGTCTGCTGCTGGCGCTGGTAATTCTCGGACCACTTCTCGGCCCCGGATACCTCCTGCTGCGCGACGCCGTCAGTACTCCCCGTTCCTACTTCACCGACTCCGCCTGGGGAATCGCCGACGCGGCCGCGCGAGCCGTCCCGCAGGACGCCGCAATCGCAGCGCTGACGACGGTGTTCGACGGTGGCCTCGTCGTCAAGACCATCCTGCTGCTGGCGCTGTGGCTGGCAGGTTGGGGCACGGCCGTCCTGGCTCGTGCGGTGTTACCGACCGCTCCCCTGCCCGCGCTGCTCGTCGCCTCGACCGTGGCGATGTGGAACCCGTACGTCGCCGAGCGCTTGCTACAAGGACATTGGAGTCTGCTCGTCGGCTACGCCGCCCTCCCCTGGACCGTGGTCGCAGCGCTCGCGGTCAGACAGGGTCGTTCCTGGTGGGCCCTTGCCGTCTGTCTCGCTGCCGCCGGCCTCACCCCCACCGGCGCACTGCTTGCCGCAACTCTCGCGTCGGTGATTCTCGCCCTCCCCGGGGGTGCCCGACGCGGCCTGCGCGTGGTCGTCACCCTGGTGATCGCGGCGGTGGCGTCGGCGCCGTGGCTGGTGGCGACAGCCGTGTCCGGCAGTGGCGTCGAGCAGGCGGATCCGGCGGGGTGGGCGGCATTCGCGGCTCGGGCCGAGCCGGGACTCGGCACGCTCGGCTCCCTGGCCGGCCTCGGCGGAATCTGGAACTCCGATGTCGTACCCGCTTCTCGTACAAGCATTTTCGCATTCGTGGGCACCGCGATTCTGCTGTCCGTGGTCGCGTTCGGTGTGCGGCCGCTGATCCGGCGTCGAAAAAATCCGGTGATCCTGGGCCTCGCTGTCGTTGCGTTGCTTGCCATCGCAGTCCCTGCGCTGGCAGCAACAGGACCGGGGCTGGCCGTCGCCCGAGCGGTGGGCGAGACGGTGCCCGGAGCCGGTCTGCTTCGGGACTCTCAGAAATGGGTCGCGCTGGCGATGCCGATCTACGCGTTGGCCGCCACGGCTGCGTTCACTCCCCGGCATCGACCGAATCCGGTGCAACCAACCGCGCTGAGCGCGGTCCAGCGCACCCGATTCGGCAGCGCCGTTGCGATATTGGCCCTGCTGATTGCACTATCCGACCTGGGCTGGGGCGTCGGGAACTCGATGCGGCCCGTCGTCTATCCGGCGTCCTGGCAGGCGGTCGCAGCCAAATTGCAGGGCAGCGCCGGCGATGTCGCGGTGCTACCGGCCGGGATGTTCCGCCGCTTTCCCTACAGCGGCACTGCTCCCGTGCTCGATCCCGCGCCGCGCATGCTGCCACTGGACGTGTTGCAGACCGGCGAGCTCATCGTCGCAGGCGGCACGGTGCGGGGCGAGGGCACTCGTGCCACCGACGTCCAGAACGCTCTGCTCGCAGGCGAATCCGCGGAGACACTCGCAGAATTGGGCGTCGGGTGGGTGTTGGTGGAGAACACCACACCCGGCGAGCTCGGCGACTCCGCGCAGACGCTGAACCGGTTGGACGCCGTGTACGAGGACGAGCAGCTCACGCTCTACCGGGTACCCGATCCCGTGATCACCGAGAGCCGCTCGAACACGGCCGTCGTCGTCGCCCACCTGGCCTGGGCACTGCTGCTTCTCGGGGGCCTAGCGACAGGGCTGGGACGCCTTCGACACTCCAGCCGAATCACCTTGCGACACAACGTCGGACGCTCCAACGAGACCTGACGACCACGCGCCACGCGTCGTCGCGTCGAGTACCGAGTACACACCCTGCGCACACTGCTCCCAGGAGAACTCTCCTGCGCGCACTCGCGCCTTCTCGCCCAGGCGAGTGCGGGCTTCGGCGTCCTGCAGCAGCTCCGAAACGGCAGCGGTCAGACCGGAGACGTCCCGGTCCTCGACCGACTGTCCGCCCACCAGAATGCCGGTGACGCCGTCGATGACCGAATCGGTGAGCCCTTTGGAGCTGCGATAGCCGACCGTGGGAACGCCGTGCTGAGCGGCTTCGACGACCGCAAGGCCCCAACCCTCTTTGCGCGAGGGCATGACATGGACCCACGAACGGCCGAGCAGCTCGTGCTTGCGCTCCTCGTCGACGTGGCCGTGGAAGGTGACGTACTGCTCGATCCCCAGTTCGCGCACGTAGTCGCGGAGATTCTGCTCCCACCAGCCGCCACCGATGACGTCCAGGTGGATGTCGGGGATCCGGCCGCGCAGCGCCGCGACGACGTCGAGAGCGTCCTCGATCTGCTTGTGCGGAACCAACCGGGACAGCACGGTGAGCGACGGGTACGCGGTGCGGGTGCTGTCGTCACCCTCGGGGACCGACTGCGGAATCTCGTCGGCTCCGTTGCGGACCACGGCGATGCGCTCTCGGTCGACGCCGAGGGCGATCAGCTCGTCCGCGGACGGCAACGACACCGTCAAGTACTGATTGCGACGGTGCACTCGGGGAGACACGGTCGATTCGAGCCACCAGCCGAGCTTGGCCATCATCGGCCCGGCGACCGGCCACTGCTCACGATGGCAGTGGTGCACCAGCAACGTGACGGGAACGCCGAGCGCGGCACGTGAAAAGAAGGGAATGCCGTTCTGGGTATCGATCACCGCGTCGGGTGCGATGCCCTTGAGCGGGCCGAATCCGAGTCGCCCGGCTGCGATGGCGGCCAATGCGCGGGGATACACCGACAGGCGACCACCGCCGCGACTGATGCGGATGCCGTCGACGATCTCCTCGGCGGGGGCTCCGGGGTACGACGCCGTCCGCAGCGTGACGCGGACACCGCGTCGAGCCAGACCTGCGCCTACCTGCTCGAGGTAACGCTCGCTGCCGCCGCCCTGCGGGTGCCCGGTATCGCGCCAGCACAGCAACAGAACCTCGCGCACAGCTCGCTTCACCCAATTTCCGCATGCTCGTCTCGACCGCCGTCGATTACCGCTGCCACAGTAACCGCTAGGGTTCGTTTTCGTGACTTCCGCCGTGACACGTCTGTTCGCCTCCCGCGCGACACTGCGCCGCTCGGTGAAGCTGCTGAAGGACTTCGGCCACGAGCAGAGCGCTCCGGACATCTTCTACGGGGCCCTGGCGCGCGATTCCGTCGAGCTGATCGGTGATCTGTATCGGGGCCTGACCGGCACCGACATGTCGGCGGCAACGGTGTTGGACGTCGGCGGCGGACCCGGCTACTTCGCCGAGGTGTTCGGTGCGAGTTGCGCGCGCTACCTGCCCGTCGAACCCGATGCCTCGGAGATGCATGCGGCGGGTCTGCAGATTCCCGGTTCGGTGCGCGGCTCCGGCATGGCACTGCCGTTTCGCGACGACAGCGTCGACATCTGCTTCTCCTCCAACGTCGCCGAACACGTGCGCGAGCCTTGGACCATGGCCGAGGAGATGCTCCGTGTCACCAAACCCGGCGGCCTCGCGGTGCTCTCGTACACCATCTGGTTCGGCCCGTTCGGCGGTCACGAGACCCGGCCCTGGCATTACCTCGGCGGCGAATACGCGGCCCGCCGCTACGCCCGCACCACCGGACACGAACCGAAGAATCGCTTCGGCGAATCACTGTTCGACATCAGCGCTTCGGACGGATTGCGTTGGGCACGAAGCACTCCCAACGCCACGCTACTCGCTGCTTTTCCGCGCTACCACCCGCGCTGGGCATGGTGGATGATGCGCGTTCCGATACTCCGCGAATTCTTGGGCAGCAACCTGGTGCTTGTCATGCGGCCCACCGCTTAGCCTGGATCGATGACGGCACTCGCGCTCGACATCGGCGGCACCAAGATGACAGCGGCACTCGTCGGCGAAGACGGTCGGCCGCAGAACCCGGTGACGGTCCCGACTCCCGAGTCCGGGGTGTGGCCTGCATGCGCGTCGTTGCTTCGGAAGATCGCTCCTGGACAGCACATCGACCGCATCGGCGTCGCCTGCTCCGGGCCGGTGAACCTCGAGACCGGATCGGTCGCACCGATCAACATCGACGAGTGGAAGAACGGATTCGGTCTGGGCGAGCACATCTCCGCCGTGCTTCCCGATGCCGAAATACGTCTGGCGATGGACGGCAGCGCAGCGGCACTGGGTGAGTATCGCTTCGGTGCCGCTGTGGGTGTGCCCGACGTACTGAGCCTGGTCGTCTCGACCGGCATCGGCGGTGGGTTGGTGCTGGGCGGAAAGATCGTCGCCGGAGCAAGCGGCAACGCCGGTCACATCGGCCACATCGTCGTTCCCGGTTCGACGACGCCCTGCGCGTGCGGCGGAATCGGGTGCGTGGAAACGGTGTCGAGCGGACCCTCGGCGGTGCGGTGGGCACGTGAGCAGGGGTGGCCGGGAAGTACCGGTGTCGAACTGGCCGCAGACGCCGCCGCAGGCGAACCGCGCGCCATCACCGCACTGCAACGCGCCGGAGTGGCCCTGGGCCAGGCGATTGCCTCGGCCGTCGCGCTGACGGACGTTCGCATGGTGGTGATCGGCGGCGGCTTCGCTCAGGCCGGCCCGCCGCTGTGGGACCCGATTCGAGAGTCGATCGGATTGCACGCCCGATTGACATTCCTCGACGGCCTGCAGGTGGTGCCCGCGGCACTCGGTGGCCTGGGAACCCTGGCCGGGGCAGCCGCGCTCACTGCCTGACCTACACAGCCAGAACGGGGCCCACCCCTCGGTGAGCCCCGTTCCGTGTCGTGAATACTACGCGCCCAAACGCTGCTTGAGGGCGTCGAATTCGTCCTGAATTCCGGTGGGCAGTTTCTCGCCGACGAAGTCGAACCACTCCTGGATCAGCGGGATCTCGGCCTTCCACTCCTCGGTGTTCACCGCGAGTGCCTCGGCCACGTCGTCGACGGTGGTGTCGAGTCCGTCGATGTCGAGTGCCTCGGCGGTGGGGACCACGCCGATCGGCGTCTCGACGCCAGCGGCCTTGTGCTCGATGCGCTCGACGATCCACTTGAGCACACGCGAGTTCTCACCGAATCCGGGCCACAGGAAGCGCTTGTCGTCGCCGCGGCGGAACCAGTTGACGTAGAACACCTTCGGCAGCTTGGACTCGTCGGCGTTCTTGCCGAGGTCGATCCAGTGCTGGAAGTAATCGCCCACGTTGTAGCCGAGGAACGGCAGCATCGCCATCGGGTCGCGTCGGACGGTACCGACGGTGCCCTCGGCAGCAGCGGTCTGCTCGGAGCCGACGGTGGCTCCCATGAACACGCCGTGCTGCCAGTCGCGGGCCTCGGTCACCAGCGGAACGGTGGTCTTGCGACGTCCGCCGAACAGGATTGCCGAGATCGGCACACCCTGCGGGTCGTCCCACTCGGGAGCCATGGACGGGCACTGGGCCATCGGCACGCAGTAACGCGAATTGGGATGTGCGGCATCGGTTCCGGACTCGGGGGTCCAGTCGTTGCCCTTCCAGTCGATGAGGTGATCGGGCTTGCCTTCGAGGCCTTCCCACCACACGTCGCCGTCATCGGTGAGGCCGACGTTGGTGAACACCGAGTTGCCCTGATCGATGGTCTTCATCGCATTCGGGTTCGAGTCCCAGTTGGTGCCCGGCGCGACGCCGAAGAAACCGAACTCGGGGTTGACGGCGTAGAGACGACCGTCCTCACCGAAGCGCATCCACGCGATGTCGTCGCCGATGGTCTCGGCGCGCCAGCCCGGAATGGTCGGCTGAATCATCGCGAGGTTGGTCTTGCCGCACGCGGACGGGAATGCCGCCGCGATGTAGTAGGCCTTGTCCTCGGGCGAGATCAGCTTGAGGATCAGCATGTGCTCGGCGAGCCAGCCCTCGTCGTGGGCCATCGCCGAGGCGATACGCAACGAGTAGCACTTCTTGCCCAGCAGAGCGTTGCCGCCGTAACCGGATCCGTAGCTCCAGATCTCGCGATCCTCGGGGAAGTGCGTGATGTATTTGGTGTCGTTGCACGGCCACGGCACGTCGGCCTGGCCCTCCGCGAGCGGTGCGCCGAGCGAGTGCAGCGCCTTGACGTAGAACCCGTCCTCGCCGATCTTGTCCAACGCAGCCTGGCCCATGCGGGTCATCACGCGCATGGAGATGACGACGTATTCGGAATCGGTGAGCTCGACGCCCAGCTTCGGATCGGCGGCGTCGAGCGGGCCCATGCAGAACGGAACGACGTACATGGTGCGTCCGCGCATGCAGCCGCGGTAGAGATCGGTCATCAGCGTCCGCATCTCGGACGGGTCCATCCAGTTGTTGGTGGGACCGGCGTCGATCTCTTCCTTGGAACAGATGTACGTGCGCGATTCGACACGGGCGACGTCCGACGGATCGGAGTTGCCGAGGAACGAGTTGGGCTTCTTCTCGTCGTTGAGACGAGTGAAGGTGCCTGCCTCGACCAGCTTGTCGGTCAGGCGCTCCCACTCGGCGTCGGATCCGTCAGCGAACACCACGGAGTCCGGTTCGGTCAGTTCGGCTACCTGAGCAACCCAGGCAAGCAGTTCTTTGTGTCGAGTCGGCACGCTGTCGGTGCCGCTCAAACCGGGAATGGTCGCTGAGGTCATCTAACTCTCCTGGGGTTAGCCGGAACCGGGAAGAATTCGCACGATCGCTGTGGGCAAGCACGCACGAGTAGATCTCGGTTTTCCCCTCTCGGCGGGGCGCTGCTCGGCCGTTCGAGCTGCAGTACACCATGTTACTGGGTACGGCAAGCCGAGGACCGAGCGCCGGATGTCCTGTTCATCAGGTTAACGCCGAGCGACCTGAATCCAGAAACAGGGTGTTGTCCGATTGGTCACAAGACCGATTCAGATTGGGAAAGATCCGCGCAAGAAGGCTTCGACCAGGGGCGATACGCTGTCCGTGCCGGGGCGTTACAGCTCGCCCGATTCGGACATTTCACCCCTGCCAATACCGTTCGCCTCGCGAAAAATCTCCCAGCTTCGGTATTGGCCGTCACGTCCGAAGGCGGTGAACTTGTCTGTCACACCATCCCCGTCGACGTCGGTCGCCACCGTGATCCCGGCATCGGTGTGCCGCACGGTGGTCTCGTAGTGACCGTCGCCGTCGAGATCGAGAAGGTCGGCCGAGACGACGGGCGCACCCGCGTCGAACTCGTGTTGCGCCACGTCATCCGTGGGAAAACCCTCCGCTGCGAAGCCATCCACCGCGATCATCGACGCCCCTCACCCAGTTCGACCGACACTGCACCTACTGACTCCGACGCACGGACAGATCGAACGGTTCCACCGGGCCGCGGAATCGCTCCAGCCCCCGTTCGAGTGCAGAGAGATCCCGATCGCACGCCGACAGCAACGCCGATCGGTGGTCGGCAAGCGCGCGTAATTCGGCATCCACCTCGGCAAGCGCGACGTCGATGCGGGCCGCGGCCTCCCGGTCCGCCACCGCGAGGGCGGCCGCGAGAGCGGACTCGGCTTCGAGGATGCGCGAGAGCAGCCGCTGCTCCACCGCGGACTTCACTCGGGCCAGACATTCCTGCGTCCAGCTCCGCATGTGCGACCGATCCGACACCAACGCCCGCGACCGTGTCAACCACCACGCGAGCGCCCCGCCGAGAACGAGGGTGATCACGGTGTTGGCCACCGCCCACGCCTGCACCAGTGCCATCGGAGAGACGATCAGGCGTCCGAGGCCGACTCCCGCCGACGCCCCGACCACGATCATGATGGCGTCCTCGATACCGCGACGCCGGGACGGTGAACCGATGTCGAGCGACGCGTCCTCCGCGCTCGCCTGGGCCACCGTCTGGCCGAGCCCCAGATCGGACTCCACCGCTCGCAGTCCCGCGGTGAGCGCAGCGTCGGCTCGACTCTGCGCACCTCGCGCCGACTCGGCGACATGCGCGGGCAAGTGCTTCAGCTCGGCCCGCCGGGCCCCGTCGATCGATCCCCTCACCTCGACACCCAGTTCGCGAAGATCCTCGGCGGCGGCATGGAGCGACTCCACCCGAAGCCGCTGAATCCGATTGTGCAACAGCGCACGTCGATCACCACCGAGGCTCTCTCGTTCGCCTACGAGTGCGGCTCGTCGCGCGCGAACTGGAACGGAGTCGCTACCCCCGGTCACTGCGCGAGCTCTCGCTACGATCGACGCTTTGGCCCCGGCGGCGCAGTCATGCACCGCCGCAGCGTATTTGCGCTGCGCTCCGAGAGCTGTGGCGTCCAGCAGCAGCACACCGAGCCGGTCCGTCACAGCCCCGAGGCCGGATTCGACGCACACTGCTGCGTCGCCACTGTCCCTCCCCACCCGTGCCAACCGGACCGAGACCGGGTGGAACGTGCACTCCACCGCTCGCGGAACACACTCGGCCACCAGGTCACCGTCGGCGATCACCACCTCACGCCAGTGCCTGTGCACGTCGATCTTGTTCACCACGAACACGACCGGCGTGGATTCGAGTGCCCCTCGCCATCGCTCGATCTCGACACGATCGACCGGAGCCGACGCGTCGACGACGATCAGCACGACGGCTGCGTCGGCTACCGAATCCGAGAATTCGACGCCACCGAGCCGGGACAGCTCGCGGCGCAACTCCGACTTCCCCGATCCGGCCGTGCCGGTCAGGTGCACCCCGGCGGGTCGGCTCTCCCGCGCCCGGGCGATCCGATCGAGTGCATCCGAGTTCCAGCGCCGAAGAACGCTTTTCATGTCCTCCGACAACGGCGTCATCGCCGCAGCATCCGCACGTAGCCCCGACACAGCGCGAGCGCCGACCGACGCACTCCCGAGTCCTCGGACGCGGCCGCGCGGTGCTTCCACCTGGCTGCCTGCTCCACTACGACCTGCTCGGAACCGGTCTCGATCGGCACCCCTAAATACAGAGCAGCGCAGCGCATTTCGGCCGCCACGGCCTCGTCCGACGCCAGATACGACTCGACGGCACCGCGCACTTGCCGATGCCGAGCGCCGATCTGCTGCAGGCTCCGGTGCAGGTGGGCGTCACGGTTCGCTGCGGAAACCGACACCGCCGTCGACACCGCGGCCAGCACCGCGTCGACACCGGTGGCATCGGCCAGCTCACGCAGCGCATCGTCGTCGGACACAGCGGTTCTCTGCCGCAGCACGTCGATCAGCAGGGCGACGCCGCGCAGCTCGATGCACTCGATCAGTGCCTCTCGGCGACGCGTCGAGACGGTGATATCGGCGGCGAGGAAGCGATCCACGGTCAACAGGTCTGCTGGGCTCACCTCGCTCGCAGCGACGGCGCGAACGTCGGCCATGACGAGCGAAGCCCCCGATCCCCCCGTGCCGCCCAGTCCCGCGCCGCGCAGTCCCGCTGCGGTCGCACCCATCACCGGCAGCACCGTCCGCGCGAGCTGGTGGGAGGCCGCCGCAGCCGCTGCCGTCGGATCGTCGAGGGTGTCCGCCTTGGTGAGCACAACGACGGTCCCGTCCTGCGCGCCGCCGGGAGGCGAACTCAGGAACGCAGTGTCGACCGGCGACACCGCGCCTGCGATGACGTAGACGAGAACGTCGAAGTCCGTGTTGTCGGTGCCGCTGTCTTCGCGCACCCGCACATCGAGGCCGTCCGCGTCGAGGCGCACCGACTCGAGGATGGCGAGGATCGCAGATTTGCCCACTCCGGTTCGACCCGTCACCCGCACGATCAGCGGCCGTAGTCGATCCTGCAGCGCGATGTCGACGGCCTCCCGAGCACCGTCGTCGGCAGTCACCCCGATCGAGCTCACGGCGGTGCGGTCTCGCAGTCGTCCGAAACCCGCCACGCTCATATTCGATCCCCCCAGAACGACCGCCGTCTGCCCCCGGACGCGGCGCACAGCCCCCTGCTGCGGCACCGATTCTGGCACATCGGTGAGCTGCACGACCCGCCCCGAAGAATTGCACCGTTGTAATTAGTCGCGGACTTCCTGCCCCTGATCAGCGGCAGGACGCCAAGTCTCAACTTCAACTCGAGACCCACGTGTCACACGCCCCGTCGATGCGCGACAATGGAGCCGTGAACGAGTCTCAGGACACCTCTGTCGACACCGAGGAGAACGCAGCGCGCACCCACGAACGGGGCTCACGGCTGTACCCACGAGTGACGAGCTTCCGCTCTCGGCGTGGAGCGCTGACCGAGGCTCAACAGACCACCTGGGACAGCCTGTGGCCGCGCATCGGCCGAGATGTCGCCGACGAGCAGATCGACATCGACGCCTGGTTCGGCCGCAGCGGACCGGCGATTCTCGAGATCGGGTCGGGCACCGGCACGGCCACTACGGCGATGGCCTCGGCCGAGCCGCACGTCAACCTCATGGCCGTCGAGGTCTACCGTCCCGGCCTGGCGCAGACGCTGCAGCAGATCGAACGAGAAGGCATCGAGAACATCCGGCTGCTTCGCGGTGACGCCATGGACGTGCTCGAGAACATGTTGTCGTCGGAGTCGTTGACCGGAGTCCGGGTCTTCTTTCCCGATCCCTGGCCCAAGGTTCGCCACCACAAGCGTCGCCTGCTGCAGGGGCCGACCTTCGCGATGATCGCGGATCGACTGAAGCCGGGCGGCGTTCTGCACGTGGCCACCGATCATGCCGAATACGCTGAGTGGATTGCCGAGGCCGGGAACGCCGAACCCGGTTTGACCGTTCTCGATTGGGAATCGCCCATGACGCACGAGCGGCCGGTGACCAAGTTCGAGGGCAAGGCACAGCTGGTCGGCAGCTCGGTGACGGAATTGATCTGGGGAAAGAAGACAGCATGAGCGTCAGTACGGACATGCCCGACACCGTGATCGACCCCTCCGAACTCGGCGCGATCGGTGAATCGCGCCACAGCAAGCGCGTCCTGCTGGTCTGGGACGCCCCCAACCTGGACATGGGGCTGGGTGCAATTCTGGGTGGCAGACCCACCGCCGCCTACCGCCCACGGTTCGATGCACTGGGCCGTTGGCTGCTCAGCCGCACCGCCGAACTCTCCACCTCGGGCACCGCGACGCTCGAACCCGAGGCGACGGTGTTCACCAATATCGCTCCCGGTAGCGCCGATGTCGTCCGACCCTGGGTCGAAGCATTGCGTAACGTGGGCTTCGCGGTGTTCGCCAAGCCCAAGGTCGACGAAGACAGCGATGTCGACGCCGACATGCTCGACCACATCGATTTCCGCAACCGTGACGGCGGCCTCGCCGGGGTCATGGTCGCGTCCGCCGACGGTCAAGCGTTCAAGGGACCGCTGGAGGCCATCGCAGCAACCGGAGTGCCGGTCCAGGTACTGGGTTTCCGGGAGCACGCAAGCTGGGCTGTCACGTCGGACATCCTGGAATTTCTCGATCTCGAGGACATTCCTGGCGTCTTCCGTGAGCCACTGCCACGGGTGAGTCTCGACTCCCTCCCCGACGAGGGCGCGTGGCTGCAGCCCTTCCGACCGCTGTCCGCCCTGCTCGTCGGGCGCCAAGGAGTTTCTTAAGTGTTCGCCAGATGGGGAGACATCGTCTACCGGCTGCGGTACACCGTTATCGGTGTCATGGTGGCCGGGCTGTTGGGCTTCGCAGCCTACGGTCTCGATCTCAACAGCCATCTCAGTCAGAGCGGTTGGGACGATCCGACGTCGGAATCGGCCCAGGCTGCCCGTCTGGCAGACACCACGTTCGGTCGCGACAAGCAGGGTGACGTCATCCTGCTCTACACAGCTCCTGCGGGATCGACCATCGACGACCCGGATTTCCAGTCCAAGATCGTCGCCAATCTCGACTCTCTCGCCGCCGACCACCCCGACCAGATCGAGAAGGTCAACGGCAGTTACTTCCGGACGGCGACTGCTCCGAACCTCGCCGCGCTCGGCACCACCGACAAGCAACACGCCATTGCCAGCGTTGCCATTGCCGGTGCCAACGACACCGAGCTGACCAACAACTTCCAAGCCGTCAAGGACGTCTTCTACATCGACGGCGTCGACGTGCAGGTGACCGGACTGCAAGCCGTGGCGGGCGCACTGCAGTCGACGATGGCCGGCGACATCCACCGCATGGAGCTACTGGCGATCCCGGCCGTCGCGGTGCTGCTGTTCTTCATCTTCGGTGGCGTGGTCGCAGCCGCGCTTCCGCTGATCATCGGTGGCCTGACCGTCGTCGGAGCCAACGGCATCGTGAAGGTGTTCACCAACTTCACCGAAGTCAACTCGTTCGTTGCGCCCGTGGTCTCACTGGTCGGCCTCGGCCTGGCCATCGACTACGGACTGTTCATCGTGTCGAGATTCCGAGAAGAACTCGGCGACGGCTACACGACGCCACAGGCCGTGCGCCGGACCGTCATGACGGCCGGTCGCACCGTGGTGTTCTCGGCGACGATGATCGTCGCGTCCCTCGGTGGACTGCTGCTGTTCCCGCAGGGCTTCCTGAAGTCGGTGGCCTACGGCTCCATCGCCACCGTCGCGCTCGCGGCACTGACGGCCATCACGATCCTGCCCGCCATGCTGGCGATCCTCGGCCCACGCGTGGACGCGCTCGGTCTGAAGTTCATGCGCAAGACCAAGTCGAGCGAGGAAATCGAAAACGGCATGTGGGGCCGCCTCACCCGCTGGGTGATGCGCAACCCCGTCAAGGTCACCGTGCCCATCGTGCTCGGTCTGGTGCTGCTGACGCTGCCCGTCGGCAACATCAAGTTCGGCGGCATCAACGAGACCTACCTGCCTCCCGACAACGTCACCCGCGTCGCGCAGGGCGAGTTCGACACGCTCTTCCCCGGTCAGCGCACCGAGCCGATCAAACTGGTGATCAGCAATGCGCAGGGCGCCAACCTAGCCGCGATCACCAACCAGGCGAACAACGCTCCCGGGTTGGTCGAACAGTTCTCCCCTGTGGGTGCCAGCAAGGACGGCATCATCGTCTTCAAGGCCGGCCTGGTCGATCGAAACGATTCCAAACCCGCCATCGACTTCCTCCGCAGCATCGACGTGCCGGACGGAGCGTCGGTTCTCGTCGGCGGCACACCTGCCATCGAGCAGGACTCGATCAGCGCGCTCATCGACAAACTGCCACTGATGGCCGTCCTCGTGGTGTTCATCGTGACGCTGCTGATGTTCCTGACGTTCGGATCGTTGGTGTTGCCGATCAAGGCAGTGCTCATGACCGTCCTCGGTCTCGGTGCCACCATGGGCATTCTGACGTGGATATTCATCGACGGCAACGGTGCGGGGCTGATGAATTTCACCCCCGGTCCGATCATGGCTCCGGTGTTGGTGCTGATCATCTCGATTGTGTTCGGCTTGTCCACCGACTACGAGGTGTTCCTACTCTCGCGCATGGTGGAGGCTCGCGAAAAGGGTGCCAGCACAAGCGAAGCCATCCGAATCGGAACCTCGCACACCGGTCGCATCATCACCGCCGCGGCCCTGATCCTCATCGTCGTGACCGGAGCGTTCGCATTCTCCGATCTGGTGATGATGAAGTACATCGCGTACGGCATGATCGCCGCACTCATCATCGACGCCACCCTCATCCGCATGTTCCTCGTGCCCGCCACGATGAAACTGCTCGGCGACGATTGCTGGTGGGCTCCGCAGTGGATGAAGCGAATTCAGCGCAAGCTCGGACTCGGCGAGACCATCCTCGAGGACGAGCTCCTCCCCATCGCCGATGTGCCAGAGCTCGCCCTCGCCGGGGGTGCACCGTCCACCACGGTCGCACCGCCGCTGCGTCCGGCACCGCGCCGCAGCGAACCGCTCACCGAGCCCATTCCTGTTGTCGCGCCCCATGGTTCGGGCCCCATCCGGGCGACCCACGCCGCGAAAGAAGAGTCCAGGCGCAGTGTGACGGGACGGCCGGCAACACCACCCGAGCCGACCCGCGAAACTCCGGCCGCTCCCCAGGCACAGCAAGCTCCGCGCTCTGCCCCGAGTCAGCCGACACCACCACGTCCACGTCCGACCGTGGAGCCGCATCCGAACGCAGGGCCGCGTCCTACTGCAGGGCCGCGTCCTACTGCAGGGCAACGTCCCACTGCAGGGCCACGTCCGGCCGTCGAGCCGGAACCGACCCAGGCCGCAGAGGTAGTTCGACCTGCGCCCTCGGTCGATCCGGTTGCGGATTCTCCGTCGGTCGAGCCGCCGCGCGCACCGAGCACACCGCGTCCGCCGGTCGCACCGCCCAGCCGACCCCGCCCTGCTCGGGCACCTCGAGCCGAGGAACCGGACTCACGGTCCATAGAGAGTTGGCTCGCCGATCTGCGCGCACCCAGTGCGTCGCCGCCGAGTCGACCGAACGCGACCGTCAACGGATCCGATCGGAACGGTCACGGCGAGAACGGCTCTGCTCGAAACGGCTCTGCTGACAACGGCTCTGCACCGAACGGGTCAGCCGGAAGCAGCTCGAATCGAAACGGCAACAGCAGCAACGGATCCGGCCACAACGCCAGCAATGGCAGCAATGGCACCGAGCATCGCGCCGACAACGACACCGAGCACAACGGCAGCAATGGATCCGAACACCGTGGCTCCGAACACCGTGGGTCCGAGCGCAACGGGTCCGAACGCACAGGGTCCGAGCGCACCGGCACCAACGGATCCGAGTCGGACAGGCCGTCGGGCCGTCGTGCGGCACCGGCAACCGAGGGTGGCGACAGTGGCCGTCATCGCGGCGGGGAGAACGGGCAGGTACTCAGTGTCAGCGAATTGCTTGCGAGGGAACGCAACCGTTCACGCTGATGGAGCGCTGCCGCACAGGTGAGCGGCTCACCTGCATAGGTCGTTGCGCAGGCTACACTCCTGCCTCGTAGTGGGGTCGAAGTTTCATTCACGAGGCGGTGACGCCGCGTGCACCGAGGGGGAGTGACACACACGTGTTCGTTCGATGGGGAAACTTCGTCCACCGCCTTCGGTACAGCGTTCTCGGGGTGATGGTGGCCGGGCTGGCGATCTTGGCGGCGTACGGCTGGGATCTACCGGACCACCTGAGCCAGAGCGGATTCGACGATCCGACGTCGCAGTCGGCCGCGGCCAGCAATCTTGCGGACGAGACGTTCGGGCGTGACACCGAGGGCGATGTCATCGTGCTCTACACAGCTCCCGAGGGCTCGAACATCGATGATCCGTCGTTCGATGCCGCGATCATCCAGAATCTCGATTCGCTGGTCGCCGACCACCCGGACCGCATCGCGAAGATCAACGGCAGCTATTTCAGAACTGCGGAAGCACCGGTGCTCGCGGCGCTCGGCACCGCCGACAAGCAGCATGCCATCGCCAGCATCGCGATCGTCGGAAGCAACGACACCGAACTGACCGAGAACTTCGAGGCCGTGCAGAACGCCTTCTACATCGACGGTGTCGATGTGCAGGTCGCCGGACAGCAGGCGGTGGCGGCCTCTCTGCAGTCGACGATGACCGACGACATCCATCGCATGGAGGTCCTCGCCATCCCCGCCGTCGCGGTGCTGCTGTTCTTCGTCTTCGGCGGCGTTGTTGCTGCCGCGCTTCCCCTCATCGTCGGCGCGCTGACGGTCATCGGGGCCAACGGCATCGTGAAGCTGTTCACCCACGTCACCGAGGTCAACACCTTCGTCGCACCGGTGGTGTCGCTGGTGGGGCTCGGCTTGGCCATCGACTACGGCCTGTTCATCGTCTCCCGTTTCCGCGAGGAGCTGGGAGACGGCAGATCCACGCCCGATGCGGTCCGTCGAACAGTCATGACCGCCGGTCGCACGGTGGCGTTCTCGGCGACGATCATCGTCGCGTGCCTCGGTGGCCTGTTGCTGTTTCCGCACGGGTTTCTGCGATCGGTCGCCCTGGGTTCGATTGCGACGGTTGCTCTCGCGGCCCTGAACGCGATCACCATCCTGCCCGCCATTCTGTCGATTCTCGGCCCACGCGTCGATGCGCTCGGCCTCGCGTTCATGCGCAAGACGAAGTCCTCGGAGGAGATCGAGAACGGCAGGTGGGGCAAGCTCACGCACTGGGTCATGCGCAATCCCATCAAAGTGGTCGTCACCATCGTTCTCGGACTGCTGGCCCTGACGTTGCCCATCGGCAATCTCGCGTTCGGCGGAATCAACGAAACGTATCTGCCACCGGATAATCCGACGCGAGTGGCGCAGGAACAGTTCGACGAGTTGTTCCCCGGCCAACGCACCGAGCCCATCAAACTGGTCATCCAGAACGCGCAGGGTTCCACACTCGCAGCCATCACCACCCAGGCGAACAACGCACCCGGCCTGATCGAGCAATTCACCCCGGTCGGTGCCAGCAAGGACGGCATCATCGTCTTCAAGGCCGGGTTGATCGATCGGAACGACAGCGCGCCCGCCATCGAATTCCTTCGCAGCATCGACACTCCGGACGGCACGACGATGCAGGTGACGGGAACGCCTGCGATCGAACGGGATTCGATCGATGCGATGGTCGATCGCCTACCCCTGATGGCGGCACTGGTCGTCATCGTCGTCACGGTACTGATGTTCCTGACATTCGGATCGCTGGTGCTGCCCATCAAGGCGGTACTGATGACGACGCTCGGGCTCGGTTCCACGATGGGAATTCTGACGTGGATCTTCATCGACGGCCACGGAGCCGGTTGGATGAATTTCACCCCCGGACCGATCATGGCGATGATTCTGTTGCTGATCGCGGCAATCGTCTTCGGACTCTCCACCGACTACGAGGTATTCCTCCTGTCCCGGATGGTCGAGGCTCGCGAAAAGGGCTCCAGTACAAGCGAAGCCATCCATATCGGCTCCTCTCACACCGGTCGCATCATCACCGCCGCGGCCTTGATCCTCATCGTCGTCACGGGGGCATTCGCGTTCTCCGATCTGGTGATGATGAAGTACATCGCGTACGGCATGATCGCCGCTCTGATCATCGACGCGACCGTCATCCGCATGTTCCTGGTGCCCGCGACGATGAAACTGCTCGGCGACGCCAGCTGGTGGGCACCGGCCGGAATGAAACGAATGCAGCGCAAGCTCGGACTCGGCGAGACCGTCCCGAAAGACGACTGACGCGCCTGTCCCCGCAACGCGTGAATGGACCATTGCACCGCCGAGACGTGTGCAATGGTCCATCGACGCAGCAGGGGATCAGGAAGAAACTGCCGCACTCTCGCGATCGGCGAACACCTTGGCGTATCGGGTGCCCGCGATCAGCAGCAGCAGACCCACTGCGATGAAAGCGATGACTCGGAACAGTCCGTCCAGCGCGACGAGGTCGAAGAGGAACAGTTTCGCGATGGCCGCCGCCGTCAGGGCCAGTCCGGCCACGAGTGCCGCATGGGCGTGCGTGACGCTACGCAGCCCGAAGGCCAGGAGCGCGAAGGCTGCGATCATCCACTCGATGGTCGCGGCAGTGTGACCTGCCGTGAATCCTGTTGTTTCGCCGCCGATTCCGATGCCGAGCATGACCGTTGCCGCCGTCAGTCCGTAGAGCGCGAGTACTCCGCAGACGATGGCGATGGTCTGCATTCCGTCGTCGACCAGGTTCAACTCGGCCAGTACATAGGCGAAGGCGAAGGCCGTTGCTGCCAGCAGGATTCCACCGATCACGATGCCGGCACTGCCGACGGCGAAATCGGAGTCCAACAGCGCCCGGGGCGGGCAGACCGAGACGAACATCAGTGCACCGATCACGCCGAATCCGCTGCCGATCAGGTACGCAAGTGTCGAGCGAATGCTGTGCGCCACGGCGAGCAGAGCGAGGGCGACAGCGAACAGCACGACCGGACGGATTTCGAGGGTTGTCGACTCGACTGCAGCCTGCAACGTGGCCAGGGCACCGATCACCGCGACCGTGATGCGAGCATGTCCCGGCAACCAGCTCACCACAGCCACGATCGCTACTGCGGCAGCAGCGAGAACCAGTTGAAGGGTGACGGTAACACCGCGGTCGAAGATGTCGACGGAGAGCAGGACCGGCAGCGCCGGCAGGGCGATCATCACGGTCGCAACCACATCGGAGACGTTGCGGCGCAACAGCTCCAGCGACATTCCGATACCGAGTACAGCCGTGAGCACGATTGCCAGGAGCAGCCAGTAGTTATCTGTCGAGCCGTTCATGTCGGCAGTGGCGACCGCAGTCAACACCGTGCCGACGAGGGGAACGGTCCGAACAACCTGCAGGATCTGCCAATTCCGACCGATCTGGGCGGGGAAGCCGGCGACATACGTGGCGATGAAGAATGCGATCAACGCCAGGGTGAGGCCCTCGGTCAGTACCGGGCCGCACACCGCGACGCCGACCAGAATCAACACTGCCATCGGCTGCGACTTCCACTGCACCGCCAGAGCTGTTCCGGCAGCTGCAATTCCGAATGCGACGATCAGCCCGATCACGGGATCGAGCCAGCCGTACAGAACGGACGTCGCAAGCACGTCGAGGTACAGGCCCGCGATGCCGGTGGCAGCGAGAGCAATTCCGCCGACCCGTCCACCGGAGCGCCCGAACACCCGAACGCCCGCACCGATCAGCGCGACGGAGAAGACGGCTCCGGCCGCGACCCGCAGCGGTGGGCCGAACCACCCGGCCTGCGCCGCGAGCACCAACAGCATCACGACACCGACGAGGGTGACGCCGGCCCCGGCGACGGCCAGCAGACGACTGATGACCCCGTCGCGCTGCCACCAGGGCTCCCTCGGCGGAGCGGGCGGACGCGGCGCGACTACCGGCCCACGTGGCGCTGCAACCGGACCAGGGGCGGCCGGCTGAGTGCGACCCACCGGCTGACCCGCAGGCTGACCCGCAGGCTGACCCGCAGGTTGCCTCATGGTCCGATACATCGGCTGACCGTAGTTCTGCGGTGGGAGCTGCTGCGGCACGAAAGGCAGGGCATAGGACATCGCAACGGGAGCAGGCGGCACCGGGGCAGGGGCCTGAGGAGCACGAGCAGGAGCCTGGGGAGCGGCACCGAGTTGCGACTGCAAGGTCTGCAGATCGACGGCCACCTGACGCATGTGGTCGCCCAGGGAATCGAAGCGACTGGACAGTCGCGCGACGAGTTGCGGATCCAGCCCGGAGTTCTGGGAAGAAGTCATGGGTTAGATACTGCGAGCATTGCCGCCGAAAAGCGTGAGTAGTGCTACCCGGTTCTCTCGAGTAGAACAGCCGAATCTCTAGCCGAACATCCTGCGGATCGAGCTGCCGAAGGGATGTTTTGCGGTCACCGAGCCCAACCGAACCTTGCCCGACACGACAAGATGCAGCGGCCCGTAGGGCGGGCCGGTGCGGACCTTGTTGGTGGCGCTGCCCGCCACCGTGTCGACACCGTTGAGGTCGACGGTCGCTTCGGTGGGCACGATCAGTGTCACGGTGCTGCAGTAGTCGTCGACGTGTATCTCGACCACCTGCGTCGACATGACTGCCTGGGTGAAGTCGAGCGTCACCGTGGACATGCGGGTGGAGACGCGCAGGCTCGGCGGCACGTTCCACGGTCCCTTGCGGGTGATGGTGGACATGGTGCCGCGCAGTGTGTCCGACGCGCCGCCGCCGTGCCCCCAATGCTCCTGAACAACACGGCGTGGAGGCTGTTGCGGGGTCGGCGCGGCGAAGGGTTTCGGTGCCGGGCCATGCTCCTCGGCCAGGTGCATCCCGGGCAGGTCGACGAGAACCGAGTTCAGCTCACCGCGCGTCTTCGACGCCAGGGCGGTGTCCATTCGCTCGGTGAACTCACCGAGCGAGAGCATGCCCTGCCCCACCGCGCGTTGCAGCAATTGCCCGACGTGTTCACGTTCGGCATCGGACACTCGCAGATCCCTTGCCTCCATGCACTCAGGGTAGCGAAGATCTCAGGCTGCGCGACCGCCGAGAACCGACAGCATTCCGGACACCGATGCGGGCCAGCCGAACTCCTCGGCACGCAACCTGGCGGCGATACGACGGCCGTCCACCGGCAGTTCGAGTACTCGCTCGATCTCCGCAGCGAACCCGTCGGCAGTGTTTTTCGAGGATCCTCCGCAGTGCGGGGTGACGATCTGCGCCAGCGCCGAGGTCTCGGAGACGACGACGGGTGTACCTGCTGCCAGTGATTCCAGCGCGGCGAGTCCGAACGTCTCGTGTGGGCCGGGGGCAAGAGCGATATCGGCCGAGGCGAGTAGGGATGCAACGGTCGACCGGCCGGTGACGAAGCCGAGGAAGTCCACCGGGAGGCCTCGGGCGCGTCGTTCCAGGCCGGCCCGGCGGGGACCGTCGCCGGCAATGACCAATCGAGCACGTATGCCCAAATCGTTGAGTGCAGCAAGCGAATCGATACTTCGCTCGACGTGCTTCTCCACCGACAAGCGGCCGCAGTGCACCAGCAGACGATCCGCGTTGCCCAACCATGCAGACCGATCACCCACGTGCCGACGCCGCGGATGAAACAGGTCGAGATCCACCCCGAGTGGCACCCGATGCACGTTGTGAACCCCGATGCGCTCGAACTCCTGTTGCGCGAACTTGGTGGTACACACAACGGCGTCGTACTGCTCGGCGGTGCGGCGGTTGGCCAGATCGGCAATGGGACGCGCACAGCGCATCGGCATCGTCTGTGCCAGCAGACGGTCGAGGCGTTCGTGCGAGATCATCACGCTGCGTACATCCCGCCGCGCGGCCCAGCTTCCCATGCCGCGCAGCGTCAGCCGGTCCGATACCTCGATCACGTCCGGCCGCAGCCCGGACGCCACCGCCGACACTCTCCGCGGGTCGGCAACCCGGTAGCCGCCGGTGCACGGGATCTGCGGGGCGGGCACCTCGATACGCACCACCCCCGAGGGCAGCAGTTCCTCGCTCCACTGCGCTCCCGGAACGATCAGCGTCACCTCGTGGCCGCCTGCGACGTAGCCCGATCCCAACTCGTCGACGGCCGTCCGCAAACCGCCGGACCGAGGTCCGTAGAAGTTGGCCACCTGCACGATGCGCACCCGACCAGTCTTCCCACCCGGACGTCCACCGGGCACCGCAGCGATGGACAGTGGCCGAACCCTCGCGAAATTTCTGTGTGGGGATCGCTACCAGCGGGTAGGTGGAACAGATGCGAGTGACACTGCAATCCACCGGAAACGCCGCAGCGCCCGAGGTCTGGGAGCGCTACATGGAGCCGACGGCATGGAAAACCTGGGCTCCCCAGATCATCGGCGTCGAATATCGTGGCGAGCGACTCACCGCGGACAGCACAGGCCGAGTGCTGGGGCCGCTGGGACTGCCGATCGACTTTCGGGTGCATTCGGTCGACGAGCGGTCGTGGACCTGGGCATGGTCGGCGTGGTTCCAGAACCAGGCCATCGGAGTCGACCTGACGCACGGCGTCGTCTCACGCCCCAACGGGACCAGGGCCTGGCTGACGATCGACGGACCGATGCCCCTGGTCCTGCCGTACGTACCGGTCGCCAAGTTCGCGCTCGGCAAACTGTGTGCGCAGTAGTACTACTCGGAGCGGGTGACGGTCTTCTCGTCGGATTTGTCGGCCACGTGGGTCGGCTCGGGGGTCGGTAGAGAAGGCTCGTCACCCGATCCGTCGAGATGGCCGTCGAACTCGTCGACCGCCTCGTCGCGCTCGGCACCGGTCTGATCGAGATCGGCGTCGACGCCCTTCGAGTGCTTCGCCGGGTCGACGGTGGTGTCCACTGCTTTGTTGTCGGTCATGGGGTCAAGAGTGCCCGTCGGCCCGAGACGCAAACCCCTACAGCCCCTTCTCGATGGCGTAGCGAGTCAGTTCGACACGGTTGGCCAGCTGCAATTTCCGCAACGTCGCCTGCACATGGTTCTCGACGGTGCGGTGACTGAGCGTCAATCGCGTCGCAATCTGCTTGGCGCTCAGACCCTTTGCCACCAGTCGCAATACCTCGGTTTCCCGGTCCGTCAGCGTGGGGCGCGTATCGGATTCCGGTTCGGGCGACGACGACATCCGCCGGAATTCCCCGAGGACCAGGCCCGCGAGACCGGGAGTGAACACGGCTTGCCCGGCTGCGGTGGCGCGGACGGCGTCGAACAGCTCCTCCGCCGATGCACTCTTGACCAGGTAACCCGTCGCACCCGCCTTGATCGCGTCGAGCACGTCGCTGCGTTCGGCAGAGGCGGAGAGCACCAGGATCTTGGTCTCGGGCGACGCCTCCAGGACGGCCACGGTGGCGTCGGCCCCATTGCCGTCGGGCAGGTGCATGTCCATCAGCACGACGTCGGGAGTGGTGGCTCGGGCGCGGCGTCCGGCAGCGGCGACGCCGTCCGCGGTGGCAACGACCCTGAATCCGGCGGCCTCGAGATCTCGGGCGACGCCGTCACGCCACATCGGGTGATCGTCGACGACCATCACCGCGACCTCGGAATTCGTCTCCTCTGTCATCGAAGTCCCTTCGTTCTCGGAAGACGAATCTCCCATTCGGTCCCCTCGCCGTCGGCGGTATCGAGCAGTGCTGTGCCACCCAGGGATTCGACGCGGCCGAGTATCGATTTCGAGACGCCCATCCGACCCTCGGCTTCGGCGGCGGCGAGCCGTCCGGCGGGAATGCCGTGGCCGTCGTCGCGAATACTGACGATCAGCTCTCCGTCGACGTCCTCGAGCAACACGTACGCCTTGGCCGCGGACCCTGCATGGAGTTCGACGTTGGACAGTGCAGTTGCCACCACTGCGGCGAGTTCCTCGGCCACTTCGGATTCGACGAGCACCGGGTCGGCCGGAGTGGAGACGGAGACTGCAGTACCGGCCTGCGTGCGCAGCAACGCGCGCACGTCCACGATCGAACCGGTGTGATCATCGCGCGGAGCGGCCTGTTCCGAGATCAACACGCGCAGCGCGACTTCCTGCTCACCGGCAAGAGTCGCGAGTTCTGCAGCAGGCCCGCCTATTTCGAGCCCTCGCCGGCGCACGAGGGCCAGTACCTGCAGTACCCCGTCGTGCACCTGCCGGGCGAGTCGTTCACGTTCCTCGGTGATCGCGGCCGATCGAGCTGCGCGACGCAGCTCTTCGTGAGCGCGCCGGGCAGTGTTCGACGCCATTCCCAGCGCCAGCCCGGCCGAGAGCAATACCGGAGCAGTGGCGTCGGACCAGAGGTCGGAGTCGAAGCGATCGCGAACGAACGCGCTGACCACCGACATCACGACACCGGATGCAATCCCTCCCTTGGGACCCAACAGGATTGCCGCGGAGATGACGGCATTGGTGGCCCACAGCGTGGTGGGCAGGGTTTGGCGGGTGCTGTACCAGTCGTAATCGGCCACCAGCCGCGTCGAGGCCATCAGGGCGATGACGATCACCTGATCGGCGAGCACCACCTGCCACCGTGGCAGCGATGCGCGCGCCAGCATCAACGCCGATGCCCCGGACCACACGGCCATCAGGGAAACGAACACCCAGCTCAAGCGGGGATTGGTGTAGTTGTCGACGGTGGCGACCTGGTAGCTGACGGCGTAGACGAGGGTGATCAGGCGAAAGGCCTGCGAGGCCCGCCACAGCGGGGTGTCGGGATCGGACGAGGTGAGCGTGGTCCGCACCCGATCAGCCGTCCGCATCGGTGTTCTGGCCCGGAATCTTCAGTTCTCCCTTGGCAAGTCGATCGGGCTCGTCGGCACCGGGAGGTGTGTGCGGATCACTCGCTTCGGCCGCGTACAGCGGGTCGGTCGGTTCGAGTTCTTCGTAGACCTCCTCCGGATCGTCGGCGAGCAGCGACCGCACGGCGGTGTTGAGCACTGCGACGATCGGTACGGCGAGCAGGCCACCGACGATGCCGGCGAGCAGAATTCCGACGGTGATGGACAGCACCACCGCCAGTGGATGCAGCCGTACCGCGCGTCCGAGCAGAAGTGGTTGCAGCACATGCCCTTCGAGCTGCATGACGGCGACCACGATGCCGAGGGTGATGACGGCGGTGATCAGGCCCTTGGTCACCAGGGCGATGAACACGGCCACGAATCCGGTCAACACGGCACCGATGATCGGGATGAACGCGCCGATGAACACCAACGAGGCCAGCGGGAGAGCCAGCGGCACACCGAGAATGGCGAGACCGGCACCGATGCCGATGGCATCCGCGGCCGCCACGGCAACCGTCGCGCGGACGTATCCCACCAGAGATCCGAAACCTTGGATGCCCGCGGTGCGGATCTTCCTGCGGGCTCCGGTCGGCGCGAGCCGGGTGACGAACTGCCAGATCTGATCGCCGCCGTACAGGAAGAAGATGAGCGTGAACAGTGTCAACAGTGCGCCGGTGAGAATCTCACCGATCACCGCGGCGGTCGTCAGTGCTCCGCTGGTGACGGCTTCCTGGTTGTCCTGAATGACCTTGACCAGGTTGTCGGTGGCCTGCCGAATCTGGTCCTCGCTGATGTGCAGCGGTCCGCTGCTGAGCCATTCCTCGACGCCGTTGATCGATTGGGTGAACTGATCGCCCACCTGCGGCAGACCTTCGATGAACTGCTCGACGATGAAGGTCATGATCCCGGCGACGACGCCGATGCTGGCAATGATCACGATGATCACCGCGACGGCTCGCGGCACTCCGCGTCGATGCATCCAGTCGACGACCGGCACGAGCATCGCCGACGCCAACAGTGCAAGACCCAACGGAATGACGACGGTGCTCAGCTTCGCGACCACATACGCGAAAGTGATGAATCCGGCGAACAGGACAAGTATTCGCCACGTCCATTCCGCCCCGACCCGCACCAGCGGGTGCACCGAATCTGCCGCCGAAGTGGGGCCCGGGGACGCCCCCGTACCTTGCGCCCGCAACTCGTCGGTGCTCACCCGCTAAATTTAACCTGTGCTGGCATCTTTCCGAGCGGTCTCGCTCACTCTGAAGAGTCGCTGGCCGCTCTATATGTTCTCGATGCTCATCGCCAATGTCTTCGGGGCCGTGCTCGTGTTCGCGTTCGTGCGCTACGGCCTGCCCATCCCCGAATCGCAGTCGATCGTCGCCGATCGTGTCCGCAACGTGTACATCTTCGGTGCCTATCTGGGTGTCGCCCTGGTGGTCAGCCTGATCTACGCGTACACACTGCTGCGCTCGGTCATCAGGTGGCAGCTCCGCGGTGGTCCGCCCACCCGCAAGGAACAGATGACGACGCTGCACGCGCCGTTGCGTCAGGCGATCGTGCACCTGATTCTGTGGATCATCGGCGGCATCATCTTCGTGTTGCTGACCATCGCAGAGATGCCGTCGCTGTCGATCGCGGTCATCGTCACCGTCGGAATGGCCGCGACGGTCACCTTCGGATTCACCTACATGCTCGGCGAGCGCATCCTGCGGCCGGTCGCGGCGATGGCTCTGAGCGAGGGCCGCTTCGATCGCACGATGACGCCCGGCGTCGGTACCCGCATGGCCATGACGTGGGGACTGGGAACGTTGATGCCCGTCATCGGCATCATCCTGCTGTGCGCCACCCAGCTGACCACCGATCTGGTGTTCTCCCCCAACGCCCTCGCCGTCGCCATCATCCTGCTCAGTGTGCTGGCCATCGTGCAGGCATTCGTCCTGTCGATGCTCACCGCGAGCCAGATCTCGGACCCCATCAGCCAGCTGCACAGCGCCATCGAACGCGTTCAGCGCGGCGAGACCGACGTCGAGGTCGACGTGTTCGACGGCAGCGAGATCGGCCGCCTGCAGGTCGGTTTCAACCGCATGATGGAGGAATCAGCCGAACGACGCGTCCTGAGAGAGCTGTTCGGCCAGCATGTCGGCGAGGACGTGGCGCGTCGCGCATTGCAGTTCGGTACCGAACTCGGCGGCGAGACACGATTCGTCGCGGTGCTGTTCGTGGACATGGTCGGCTCCACTGCCACCGCCTCCGAGCGCCCACCGAGCGAGGTCGTGGTGTTGCTCAACGAGTTCTTCCGCGTCGTCGTCGATGTCGTCGGACGTCATCACGGCTTCGTCAACAAATTCATGGGCGACGCGGCCCTCGCGATATTCGGAGCCCCACTCGATCGTCCGGACGCCCCTACCGCCGCGCTCGCCGCCGCCCGTGAACTGCGATTCGCACTGAACGAGATCACCGGCCTCGACATCGGCATCGGCGTCTCGGCGGGTCTTGCCGTCGCCGGCAACATCGGAGCCTCGGAACGCTTCGAGTACACCGTCATCGGAGACCCGGTCAACGAGGCATCGCGACTCACCGAGCTGGCGAAACTGCGCCCTGGACGCGTCCTGGCGTCGACCTCGGCCCTGTACTTCGCCGACGACGAGGAACAGGAACAGTGGGAGTTGGGAGACCAGGTTCAACTGCGTGGTCGACGACGGGCCACCCACCTGGCCTGGCCGGTCGAGTATCCCGACGCCACACCCGGCGACGGTTAGTCTGACAAGGTGCCCGACCCCAGCTCCACCCGCGGACCCGGAGTGCGGCGTCCGCGAAACCGGCTCCGGTGGCTCAAATGGATCGCTGGAATCGCCCTGGTTGCGCTGCTGGTGGGCGAGGCGATCTACCTGTGGCCGCGGCTGCACGAATCCTGGACCGCCGTTCGTGAAATCCACTGGGGATGGCTGGCGGCCTGCATCGTCGCTCAAGCAGTGTCACTGAGCGCATTCGGCCGAGTACAGAAACAACTACTCGACGCAGGCGGCGTGAAAGTACGTCAGCGTAAGTCCGTGGCCGTCATCTACGGCAGTACCGCGATGGCGCTCACCCTCCCCGCCGGGCAGGTCTTCTCGACGGCGTTCACCTATCGCGAGACCCGTCGCTGGGGCGCGAGCCCCGTGGTGGCGTCGTGGCAGTTGGCCATCTCCGGCGTCATCGCCGCAGCGGGACTGGCTGTCCTCGGGGTGGCCGGAGGATTGGTCGTCGGCAGTTCGTTCAACACGTTCACCGTGGTGCTGCCGATCGCCGGAGTCATCGCGATCGTCGTCGCCGTCCGCTACATCTCGAATCACCCCCAGTCGATCAAGACCGTCGCGCGCTGGGGACTGCGTCGCTACAACGCGTTCCGAAACCACGAGCTCGATGCCGGAGCCGAGGGCATCGACAAGATCATCGGTCAGATTCAGTCCGTCCAGCTCGGCAAACGCGACGGGGCGCTCACGCTGTCGTGGTCGGCGGTACATCGACTCGGCGACGTGGCCTGCCTGGCGTTCGCGTGCTTCGCCGTCGGCGCGGATCCACGACTGTCCGGTTTGCTCATCGCCTTCGCGGCGGGCAAAGCCGTCGGATCCGTTCCACTCGCGCCGGGCGGTCTGGTTGTCGTCGACGCCACCCTCATCGCGTTCTTGACCAGCGCCGCATCGATCACTGCGTCGCAGGCGGTCGCGTCGGCGCTGGTCTATCGCGGGGTCAGTTTCATCCTTGTCGCCATCGTCGGGTGGATCGTGTTTCTGGTGCTCTTCCGCAAGCACCAGCACGCCGATCTCGAGTTCGATATTGCGCTCGAACAGCAGGAGACCGCCGAGCTGCGACGCACCGAGAACAGCCGGGACGCGAAGGGCGATCCGGAGCCGGCGTAAACGCAGACGGTCAGTGGCGTTCGTCACTTTCCGTTCACCCGGAATATATACGGACCCTGGTCCGCTTGTGTACTATGAGCATTGAAACTTCAACCCACTAGGAGTCACCATGACCACCGCCATTGCACTTCCCGAGCTCACCGCAGGCACCTGGGCCATCGACGCAGCCCACTCCACCGTCGGATTCACCGTCCGCCACCTGGTGGTCAGCAAGGTCCGCGGCCGTTTCCAGGCCTTCACCGGCACCATCACCGTCGCTGCCGACGGCACCCCCTCTGTCGACGCCGAGATCGACGTCACCTCGATCACGACCGACAACGCCCAGCGCGACGGCCACCTCAAGACCGCCGACTTCTTCGAGGTCGAGAAGTTCCCCACCGCAACGTTCAAGTCCACCTCGGTCAAGGCCGACGGCGGAGACTTCATCGTCACCGGTGACTTCACCCTCCACGGCGTCACCAACTCCATCGATCTCAAGCTCGAGTTCAACGGCGTCAACGCCGGCATGGGCAACGGACCGGTCGCCGGCTTCGAGGCCAGCACCGTCATCAACCGCAAGGACTTCGGCATCAGCATCGACATGCCCCTCGAAGGCGGCGGCGCAGTCGTCGGCGACAAGATCACGCTGAACCTGGAAATCGAAGCCGGACTGCAGGCGTAATTCTGCCCCGCTTCACCCCTCCCCCCTTCCGGATCAATGCGGCTTTGTTGCAGTCCAAGCGACTGAAAGCCACATTGATCCACGCCGGGAGGCCCACCGAACGGCCCGTATCGCATTCGCGGTACGGGCCGTTCGCTGTAGGTGTCTACAGTGGGGCGCGTGAAGTTTCGATCCCCCGTAGTTGCTGCCGTCCTCGACCTGCTGATGGTCTTGCTCTTCGCCGCGATCGGCCGTCGCAGCCATGCCGAGGCCACCGCGCTGTCCGGCCTGTTCCACACCGCCTGGCCGTTCGTCGTCGGTGCGGCCATCGGCTGGATCGTCACATTCGCGCTGTACCGCAACAAGTTCGACGCGTTCCTCATCGTCCCGACGGGCATCGTCGTGTGGGTGATGACGGTCGCTCTCGGCATGGTCCTGCGTGCAGTGACCGGGCAAGGAACAGCTGGGTCGTTCATCGTCGTGGCAACCCTGTCCACCGCCGTTCTGCTGCTCGGTTGGCGCGCGCTGGCGAAATTCGTACCCAGCGTCCGCTGACTGAAGAGTTCGTCGAGATCGGCCTCGGCGCGATAGGATCATCCACGGTGCGCCGGGAAGTCTGGTCGGCAACTGTTCTGTGCTGCGCACATGCCCTTCGATTCGACGGGTTCGCACGGCACGACGTTGCTACCGAAAGGCTTTGTCACTGTGTCTGATTCACCGAGTCCGACTGGTTCAACCACACCGAAAGCACGATTGCCGCTGTTCTCTCGCGGCTCCTGGTCCGAGGCCGACCGGGTCGCGCAGATTCTCCGCAAGGAAACCGTCGGTGGCGCATTGCTCCTCGTCGCCACTCTTGTCGCGTTGATCTGGGCCAACTCACCTTGGTCCGCGGCATACGACTCGCTGATGAGCACCCGCTTCGGGCCCTCGGCACTGCATCTCGATCTGACGCTCTCGACGTGGGCCGCCGACGGGTTGCTGGCCATCTTCTTCTTCGTCGTCGGACTCGAGCTCAAACGCGAATTCGTTGCCGGTGATCTGCGCGATCCGGCACGCGCCGCGTTGCCGGTGGCCGCGGCCGTGGGTGGAATGATCGTTCCCGCAGTCATTTTCGTGCTGTTCAACCTAGGCACCGGGGACGGCGCTCTCCTCGGCTGGGCCATTCCCACCGCAACCGATATCGCGTTCGCCGTCGCCGTTCTCGCGGTGATCAGCACGCATCTTCCGACCGCGTTGCGCACCTTTCTGCTGACTCTGGCCGTGGTCGACGACCTCCTGGCAGTCAGTGTCATCGCAATCTTCTACACCGACGACATCAACTTCGTCGCGCTCGGACTGACGCTGATTCCGCTTGCCCTGTTCGCCGTTGCCGTGCAAATGCGCGTCCGCTCGTGGTGGATTCTCATCCCGCTGGCCGTCGTGACGTGGGTGCTCATGCACGAGTCCGGCGTCCACGCCACCGTCGCGGGCGTTCTGCTCGGCTTCGCCGTTCCGGTGATCCGGAGCAAGGCCAACGGCGGCCCCGATGCGGGCCCCGGTCTCGCCGAGCACTTCGAGCACAAGATTCGGCCCATCTCCGCAGGAATCGCGGTGCCGCTCTTCGCCTTCTGCGCTGCCGGCGTGACCGTCGGTGGATTCTCAGGTCTTCGCAGTGCACTGACCGATCCGATCGCCATCGGCATCATCGCCGGCCTCGTCATCGGCAAGGCCATCGGCATCTTCGGCACTACGTATCTCGTATCCCGTTTCACCAGGGCGACACTGGATGCCGGACTGAAATGGCTCGACGTCTTCGGTGTCGCGATGCTCGCGGGTATCGGCTTCACCGTGTCGCTGCTGATCGGCGACCTCGCTTTCGGCGAAGGAACTCAGCGCGACGATCACGTCAAGGTCGGTGTGCTGACCGGTTCGATCATTGCGGCCACCATCGCCTCGATCATTCTGCGAACCCGCAACAAGGCGTACCGGGACTTCTACATCGAAGAGACCCGCGACGACGACCACGACGGCATCCCGGACGTGTATCAGAACAAGAAGTAGCGATCGTTGGCATCCGGATGGCTCCGGTGACACGATGAGTCCGTGAGCGGAACCGTGCGCGAACTGTTGACCCGGCACGTCGACGCCGGACTGATGCCGGGGGCGGTAGCACTCCTGGGCGGCCCTGATGCGGAACCGATCGCGGTCGGATCATCGGCGGTCGGCGGTCCACCGATGGCAATCGGCGCCATCGTCCGGATTCAGTCGATGACCAAGATCGTCACCAGCGTGGCCGCCCTGCGGCTCGTGGAGGCGGGCCGACTGACGCTGGACGACGACGTCGTGCCCTGGCTTCCCGAACTCGCGGGCCGCCCCGTGCTCACCCGCCCCGACGCTGCACTCGACGACACCGTTCCTCAGGGCCGACCGATCACGTTGCGGCACTTGCTCACCAACACCAGTGGGTACGGAATTCAGATGGGAGACACCCCGCTGGCCCGGGCGATGAGGGACAACGACACGGAAGCCGGATCCGCGCCGTCTCCGCTCGGCGCGGACGAGTGGTTGGCACGCATGGCGGATCTTCCTCTGGCTTTTCAGCCCGGCGCTGGGTGGCGCTACCACCACGGCTTCGCGATCCTCGGCATCCTCGTCTCCCGCATCGTCGGCCGGTCTCTGCAGGATCACCTCCGCGACGACCTGTTCACTCCATTGGACATGCCCGACACCGGACTGTGGGTGCCGACCGACCGGTGCCATCGCCTGACGGCGGCCTACCGGTTCGAGGACGGGTCGTTGATCGAAACCGAACCCGCCGCAGGCGGGCCCTACGCGGGACCGCCCCCTGTCGACGTGAGTCACGGCGAGTTGGTGTCCACGGTGACCGATTTTCACCGCTTCCTTCGCGCGATCACGACGTCGGTGTCGACCGAGCACCTGGAGCTGATGACACACGACCAGGTGCCTGCGTCGATCAAGACCGACGAGAGTTTCTACCCCGGCTTCTGGCCGGGTACGGGGTGGGGATTCGGCGTCTCGGTCGTCACCGAAGGAGATCACCTCGGTCGGTACGGCTGGTCCGGCGGGCAGGGCACCGACTTCTTCGTCGACCCGGACGGGACCATCGGCATCTTGCTGACGCAGACCGAATTGTGCGAGGCCACCTTCGCGCTGCTGTCGGAGTTCCAGGGACTGCGCTGACAGGACCTATGCTGACACGACCTACGCTGGGTCGATTGCAGCACCTACAGTTACCGCCGTGATCGAGAACCGGTTTCGAGCGTGACGCAGCCACTGGCCCGTCGACTCGGGCTCTTCGACGCCATCGTCATCGGTGTCGGTTCGATGGTCGGGGCCGGAGTGTTCGCGTCGTTCGCCCCCGCTGCGGCCGTTGCAGGTGCGGGCCTGCTCATCGGTCTTGCCATTGCCGCGGTCGTGGCGTTCTGCAACGCCACATCCTCGGCGCAGCTGGCCGCCCAGTACCCGACCTCGGGTGGCACGTACATCTACGGTCGTGAACGACTCGGCGAGTGGCCGGGATTCGTGGCCGGGTGGAGCTTCGTCATCGGCAAGACCTCGAGTTCGGCGGCCATGGCACTGGTGTTCGCGGCGTATGTCGCACCTGCCGGTTACACAGAACTCGTTGCGGCGCTTGCCATTATCGCATTGACAGCGGTGAACTACTTCGGCATCACCCGCACGGCCATGCTGACGAAGATCCTCGTCGCTGCCGTGCTCACCGTCCTCGTCATCGCAGTGGTCCTCGGCCTCACAGGCTCGTCCGGCCCCGCCGTCGGCGGACTGGGCTCGTTCACCGAGAACGGGTGGTACGGAATTCTGCAGTCGGCGGGGCTGCTGTTCTTCGCCTTTGCGGGGTACGCGCGTATCGCCACCCTCGGCGAGGAGGTCGTCCGACCCGAACGCGCCATTCCGCGTGCCATCGTGTCCGCCCTCGGTATCGCATTGCTGGTCTACGCGGTGGTTGCGTTGACACTGCTGTCGGTTCTCGGCCCCGATCTCCTGGCCTCGTCGTCTGCCCCATTGGTCGATCTCGTGGGGGCGTCGGGACATTCGTGGGCGTCGCCGCTGATGCGGATCGCCGCCGGCCTCGCCGCACTGGGAGCGTTGCTGGCGCTGATCGCCGGCATCGGACGCACGTCGCTGGCAATGGCCCGCCACGACGATCTGCCGTCGTATCTGACCGCGGTCCATCCGCGCTATTCGGTTCCGCACCGGGCCGAGATCACCCTCGCCGTGATCGTCGTCGTGCTGGTCCTGGTGGTCGATCTGCGTGACGCCATCGGCTTCTCGTCGTTCGGAGTCTTGCTCTACTACCTGGTGGCCAATCTCAGCGCGTACACCCAGGATGCCGAGAATCGCCGCTACCCGCGGGCCTTACCGGTGATCGGCAGCATCGGGTGCGTGGTACTGATCGCAACGTTGCCGGTGTCGTCCATCGTCGTCGGAACCATCGTGGTCGTGCTCGGCGTCCTCTACCGAACAGGCCGACGACTGTTCACTTGACGGTTGATTCGACAAACGTCAATATAGACGAATGTCGAATCAAGAACGGTCGTCCCTCGATGGTGACTGCTGCTCGCCGCTGATCCGCGAACCCCTGAACGCCGATTGGGCCGGAGATCTGGCTCGGATGTTCAAGGCACTGGGAGATCCCGTGCGTCTTCGCCTACTCAGCCTCGTCGCCAGCCACGCCGGCGGCGAAGCATGTGTCTGCGACATCTCCCCCGCATTCGACCTCTCCCAGCCCACCATCTCCCACCACCTCAAGGTCTTACGCGAGGCAGGTCTGCTCGACTGCGAGCGCCGCGGCACCTGGGTCTACTACTGGGTGGTTCCTACTGCGCTGCAACAACTGTCGTCGGTTCTCAGTTCGGCCGACCCGACGGCGGTGATGGCATGAGCACATCGACCGAAACTGCCGTAGTCGGCAAGCTCTCCACTCTCGACCGGTTCCTGCCCGTATGGATCGGCGTGGCCATGGTCGTGGGGCTGCTCCTGGGACGCATGATCCCCGGGCTGAACGACGCCTTGTCGTCCATCTCGATCGACGGCGTCTCGCTCCCCATCGCCATCGGCCTGCTGATCATGATGTACCCGGTGCTGGCCAAGGTGCGCTACGACCGTCTCGACACCGTCACCGGCGACAAACGCCTGCTGATCGGATCGCTGGTCCTCAACTGGATCCTCGGTCCGGCCCTGATGTTCGCTCTCGCATGGCTTTTCCTCCCCGATCTGCCCGAGTACCGGACCGGGCTGATCATCGTCGGACTGGCACGCTGCATCGCGATGGTCATCATCTGGAACGACCTCGCCTGCGGAGACCGGGAAGCCGCCGCGGTTCTGGTGGCGATCAACTCGGTGTTCCAGGTGTTCATGTTCGCCATCCTCGGATGGTTCTACCTCTCGGTCCTTCCCGGTTGGCTCGGACTGGAGCAAACCACCATCGAGGCGTCGCCCTGGCAGATCGCCAAGTCGGTCCTCATCTTCCTCGGCATCCCTCTGATAGCCGGATTCGCGTCTCGCTTCTTCGGCGAGCGCGCCAAGGGTCGCGAGTGGTACGAGGAGAAGTTCATCCCCAGGATCGCCCCGTGGGCGCTGTACGGTCTGCTGTTCACCATTGTCATTCTCTTTGCGCTGCAGGGTGATCGGATCACATCGCAGCCGCTCGACGTAGTGCGCATCGCGCTGCCACTGCTGGTGTACTTCGCGGTGATGTGGGGCGGCGGCTACGCCCTCGGTGCCGCGATGGGTCTGGGCTACGAGCGCACCACCACCCTCGCGTTCACCGCTGCAGGCAACAACTTCGAGTTGGCGATCGCTGTCGCCATCGCGACCTACGGCGCGACATCCGGGCAAGCACTCGCCGGAGTCGTCGGACCACTCATCGAGGTGCCGGTACTGGTGGGCCTCGTCTACGTCTCACTCGCCCTGCGTAAACGATTCTCCCCCAATCCATCCGCGACCACCGTGACCAAGGAGTCCTGATGTCCGACGCTCCCAGCGTCCTGTTCGTGTGCGTCAAGAACGGTGGTAAATCTCAGATGGCCGCCGGTCTGATGCGCAAGGCCGCAGGCGATTCGGTCGAGGTGCACTCGGCTGGGACCAAGCCCAGCGGATCCGTCAACGCACTCTCGGCCGAGGCCCTCCTCGAGGTCGGCGTCGACCTCTCCGGCGAGCAGCCCAAGCCGATCGACCCAAACCTGTTGTCTCGCATGGACTACGTGGTCACCCTCGGGAGCGAAGCGAAGGTCGATCCCATCGACGGTCCGACCTTCGAGAACTGGAACACCGACGAGCCGTCCGAGCGCGGGATCGACGGGATCGAACGAATGCGCCTGGTGCGCGACGACATCGCCGCTCGGGTCGAGGAGCTCGCGTCCCGATTGCGCCGCACCAACGGTTGACTCGAATGACTCCGGAGGTAGTGGTGATCGGCGGCGGTCAGGCGGGACTGTCCGCCGGCTACTACCTGCGACGGGCCGGTCTGGACTTCGTCATCCTCGACAATCAGACACATGCCGGCGGGTCCTGGCAGGACTACTGGCCATCGCTGCATCTGTTCTCCCCCGCCGAGTACTCACGCCTACCCGGCTGGCCGATGCCGCCGTGGCACAACGGCTTTCCATCGGCATCACATGTGGTGGACTACCTTCGGGCATACGAGAAGAAGTACGAACTGCCGGTTCACCGGCCCGTCGAGGTGAAGTCCGTGCATCGAGTCGAGGGCAGCTATCGAATCGACACCGACGGCGAGTCGTACGGTGCCGCGGCCGTCATCAATGCAACGGGAACGTGGTCTCGACCCTTCTGGCCGAGCTACCCCGGAATGCGCGGGTTCGGCGGGACCCAGCTGCATGCCGCCGACTACCGGGTGCCCGATCCGTTCGCGGGCAAGCGAGTCGGCATCATCGGGGGAGGCAATTCGGCGGCGCAGATCCTCGCCGAGATCTCCACCGTCGCCGAGACCCTGTGGTTCACCAACCGTGAACCTCGGTTTCTGCCCGACGACGTCGACGGCCGGGTGCTGTTCGATGTCGCCAGCGATCGGGCTCGCGCCCTTGCCGCGGGCGACGCGGACTCCGGCGGGGTCACCGGCCTGGGAGACATCGTGATAGTGCCGCCGGTGCGAGACGCACGCGATCGTGGAGTTCTGCATGCTCGGCCGATGTTCACCGCCTTGACCTCAGACGGCGTCACCGACGGGCACACAACCGAGACTCTGGACGCGATCGTGTGGTGCACCGGTTTTCGTCCGGCACTTCGCCACCTGCGAGCATTGCACTTGCACGCCGATGGTTCGGGAATTGTGCTGGACGGCAACCATGTTCGAGACGAGCCGACCCTGATTTTTCTCGGCTACGGCGACTGGACCGGCACCGCGTCGGCAACGCTCATCGGTGTCGGCCGGACCGCTCGGGCAGCCGTGGACACCGTCATTCGTGGAAGAAAGGTAGATCAGTCATGAACGAATACCCCGTAGTGGTGATCGGCGCAGGGCCCATCGGTCTCGCCGCCGCGGCGCATCTGACCGAAACCGGCTCTGCCGTAGTCGTTCTCGAATGTGGTTCGTCCGCAGGAGCAGCAGTGTCCGGATGGAACCACGTTCGGTTGTTCTCTCCGTGGTCCGAGGTCGTGGACCCCGCGGCCGCGCGGTTGCTCGAGCCCACCGGTTGGACCGAGCCGGACGGCGAGACCTACGCCACCGGACGCGAATGGGTGGAGCAGTACCTCGCGCCCCTCGCCGCCGTACTCGGTGACGCCGTTCGCGTGGACTCCGAGGTAGTCGGTGTCGCCCGCCGCGGACGCGACCGCGTGGTCGACGCCGGCCGCGACACGGAGCCGCTGTCCGTCCACATCCGGCATTCAGACGGCAGCGATGAACGCATCCTCGCCCGCGCGGTCGTCGACGCGTCGGGCACCTGGGGATCGCCGAATCCACTGGGCAGCGAGGGACTTCCGGCCGTCGGAGAGAAGGCCGCCGCAGATCGGATCGACTACCGAGTTCCCGATCTCACCGATCCGGCGATTCGCTCCCAGTTCGCGGGCAAGCACACAGTCATCGCTGGCAGCGGCCACTCCGCCCTGACCGCCATCATCACCTTCGCCGAACTCGCCGCCGAGGAACCAGGAACGACACTCACCTGGGCCGTCCGCCGAGGCGTCACCGCCGATGTGTTCGGCGGCGGGGACGCGGACGAACTGGCTGCTCGCGGCGCTCTCGGTCAACGCGCCAGGAAGGCGGTCGACGACGGATTCCTCACCGTCGTCGCCGGCTTCCGCACCGAAACCGTTGCGGTGGAGGGGGATCGGCTCACTCTGATCGGTGACACCGGCGCTCGCATCGAGAACGTGGATCGCATCGTCGCACTCACCGGGTTCCGACCGAATCTGTCGTGGCTGTCCGAGGTGCGCCTCGATCTCGATCCCACCCTGCAGGCACCGAAGTTCGTCGCGGAATTGGTGGACCCCAACATGCATTCGTGTGGATCGGTGTCCCCACACGGCGTCGAAGAACTCACTCAACCCGAGCCCGGCTTCTACCTGGTCGGCATGAAGAGCTACGGCCGCGCTCCGACGTTTCTCGCGATGACCGGCTACGAGCAGGTTCGCAGCATCGCAGCCGAACTCGCCGGCGACCACGAGGGCGCACGGAAGGTGGAGCTGACGTTGCCCGACACCGGAGTCTGCGGCGGCGCGGGCCTGTTCGACGAACCCGACGCGCCGTCGACCGGCGGTTGCTGCAGTGTCCCCCGCGAGACCGAGGCGCAACTGATCTGACCGTCAGCCGACCCGGGAGGTGAACAAGATGCGGACCGCCGCGCCCTTTCGGAACGATCGTTCCGCGGCTAACATCGAATCCTGCTACTTGGAACACTCGTTCCGTTATCGAAAGGAATAGTGCGGTGAAACTGCGACGGATACGGACTGCGGACGGATTGCAGTTGCAGACTTCGACCACAGGTGAGTCCTGGCAGCCGACACTCGACCGGTCGGCTCTGGGCGGGAGCGTTTTCGATTCCGAGTGGGAACTGGCCCGCGCCGATGAACACCTCGAGCGCAGTGCGCTGGTGCTGCCGTTCCAGCCGGCCTCGTTCCGGGACTTCATGCTCTACGAGCAGCATGTTCTCGACGCAAGTCGGGGCTTGCTCCGGCGTTTCCATCGGAAGCAGAGCCGGGCAGTGGCTGCCGTGGAAGCGCTCACCCGACGCCCCTTTCCGCTGCTGCGCCCCAAGCCGCTGTTCTACACCCAACCCATGTACTACATGTCCAATGCGCTCACTTTCGTCCCCTCGGGGACGGCGCTCGCCGCCCCGTCCTATGCGAAAGCGCTGGACTACGAACTCGAGATCGGCTTCGTCCTCGCTCGGAGTTTGTTCGACGCCACCGCGGACGAGGCTCTCGACGCCATCGGAGCGTTCGTCGTCCTCAACGATTTCAGCGCTCGCGATGTCCAGCGCTCCGAGATGGACAGCGGATTCGGGCCACAGAAGTCCAAACACTTCGCGACCTCGCTCTCGGAGGTAGCCGTCACCGCCGATGAGATCCTGCCCACGATCGATTCCCTGCGGGGAACGGTCACCATCGACGGCACCACCGTGTCCACCGTCTCGAGCGCCGGGATGCAGCACACCATCGGGGAAGTCCTGGCGCATGCCTCCCGCAGCGAGATACTTCGGCCCGGTGAATTGTTCGCCACCGGCACCCTGCCCGGCGGCAGCGGGATGGAAACCGGGCACTGGCTCACACCCGGGTCCACCGTCGAACTCAGCATCGACGGGATCGGCAGTATCAGCCACGTCATACTCGATTCGTGACGTTCCCCGACTCCGAAGAATCGCCTGCTCGCTCGAAACGGGACGCCAATCGCGCCGAGCTGCGGACCCGGTTGCTCGACTCAGCCGAGGAACTCTTCGCCGACCGCGGCTACTTCGGTGTCGGTGTCCGCGATATCACCGACCGCGCACACACCCGATTGGCCTCGGTCAGTGAGCAATTCGGCGGTAAAGAAGCACTCTTTCAGGCCGTGCTGGCGCGGCGCATCCGCCCTCTCAACGACGATCGGCGCGCCCACCTGTCGGCGCTACCGACGCGTGGAACCCAGCCCGAACGTCTACGCGCACTGATCGAGGCGTTCACCGAACCGATGCGTCGCCGTGCCGGTGCTCCCGGATGGGACAACTACTTTCGGCTCATTGCTCAACTCTCCAACTCCGGCAACCCGATCGGTCGTCTGATCGTCGACGACTTCAACGCCATCGCCATCGATTTCATGACCCGGATGCACGCACTGTTCCCACACGCGAACGAGGCGGAAATTCACGACGCGTACCTGCATCTGGTCGCCGCCGCGATGCACACCTACTCCAACAATCTCCGGCTCGACAGTCTCACCGAGGGCCGGATGCATGCGCGTGACATGGACGAACGGCACCGGGCGTTGCTGCGCTTCGCCCAGGGGGGCATCACCGCGACGGTCACCCGTTCTGCGTCCGGCTGATCGTCGTACCGCGGCGAAGGAGTCACTCAGCCGAAGGCCTGGTACCCCAGCCAGCCGGCGAGTCCGAGGCCCAGAATCCCGACACCGATACGCAGGACGATCGGCGAGATCACCTTGACCGTCGGCGGCCCGCAGGCTCCGCCGACGAAGCACCCGATCGCGAGTGCGAGCGCAGCCAGCCAGTGCACCTGGCCGGAGAACGAGAAGATGATCGCGGCAATGAGATTGGCGATGCCGAGAAAGAAGCTCTTCAGAACGCTTGCGCGCCAGAAGGTATCCGACGTGCAGATCAGCGCCAGCGCGAGGAAGATGACACCGGCTCCGGCACCGAAGTAGCCGCCGTAGATCGCGACAGCGAACAGCGCCAAGGGGTAGAGCGTCGGAAACTGTTTGCCTCCGGACAACTTTCGGATGCTCGGTTGCAGCAGCAGTGCAATGGCGGCCATCGCCACCAGGAACGGCACCACTACCTCGAACGAACCGTCAGGCGTGTTGAGCAACAGGATCGCGCCGGTGGTGCCGCCGAGCGCGGAGTAGATCGCGTAGCGAACAAGCTGCTTGCCGTCCTTGGCCAGCTCGGCCGACGAACTCGCCGTCGCGCCGACGCCGGCAGCGACAAGAGCCACCGTGTTCGTCACGTTGGCCGACACCGCGGGCAAGCCCACCGCCAGCAGCGCCGGATACGAGACGAGCGAGGCGAGCCCGGTGACGAACCCGATGAGGCCGGCGAAGAACCCGGCCACCACCAGTAGTCCGAAATCGAGCACCGTCACCGAATAAAACTACCGTGACTAACGATCCCGACTACTCGACGGGGTTCGCCATCTCCTGCAGCAACCGACTCGTCATCCGCACTGCCTGATCCCCGCCGTCTGCGTCCTCGATGTACACCGCGAAAGCGACGTCACCACTGGTGGCGAGTACGAAGCGATCGTCGCCGCTTTCCCCGGCGAAGCCCTGGACACCATCGAACGTATCGAGGCCACTGCTGCTCGACGAGTCGGCGAGTATGCCGCGCAACCGGTTTGTCGCGTCCGTTCCGATGGGCTCGGCTTCGCGATCGGCGACGGCAGTCTGTCCGGCGACGATCATCGGGGTCGGTGCGCTGCCCCGGGAGATCGCGGCTGCCATCTGCGCGAGTCCGAACGGCGTCACGGTCGCCTCGTCCCCGGAGGCCGTGGACACGGTGCGGATGCCGTCGATTGCACTACGACTTCCGGCGGGAGTTCCGGTGTAGGCGTCGAGCCCGGGCATGGAGTAGTGAATTCCCAGGCCGAGCCGCGCGGCTGCATCCTCGCCACTGTCGTCACCACGATCGGACTGCACGGCCTTGACCAGGTCCGACGCGGTGCCGGCCGGGTAGGAACCACCGAAGGCTACGTCTCCTTGCTCGTTGGCGTAACTGTTCTGTGCCGCACCGATGATCGCGCCGGTCGAGGTGGACAGTGCCACGATCGACGCGGACGTCCCCGCCATCACCACAGCGTTCTCGGCCGCGAGTTGCACGCGCGGATCGAGCGTCGAGTGCAGATCCGGCCCACCCGGACCCTGGAATCCGACGCGTCGCTCGCCGCTTCCGTCGACGGTGTAGGTGTCGACGGCCCAGCCCGCGGTGGCGTCGCGCCCGGCTTGCCATGCGGTGCGCAGAGAATCGAGCACCGGTGAGGTGATGCGCCGGTCGTCGACGATGAGCTTCGGCTGCGGGGAGACCACCACACCCGGCACGGCGCGCAGATCGTCCTCGAGAACGGCGAAGTCGTCGTCGCGCAGAGTCACCGCGGTGATCGGTGCACCGCCGGCCGAATTCAGCTCTGCCAGCATCGATTCGGAGGTGATGAGCGGTGCGACGACATCGATGATGTCGGCGAGTTGCGTCGTGGACGCAACCGGATCACTCGTCTGCGCCGGGTCGAGGGAGATGGCGTTGATGGTCCGCTCACTCATCAGCACGTTGTTCGCGGCGTCGAAGATCAGCGGCGGCGCGGCGTCGGTACGGGTGTAGCGGACCGAGCCACCGGAGGTGAGGTCGGGTACGAGGGTGGCCGGATCCCACGCGATGCGCCAGCCAACGCTGAGTTTCTTGGTCGAGCCCTGCGCGCTGTACTTCCAATCCTTGCCCTCGCCGAAGTTCCACGCCGACGCCAGAGTGAAGAAGCCGCTCTCGTCGGAGAGGTCCATGTACTGGGTCAGGTCGAAATCGCCGGTGGACGTGCCGTCGGCCGACAAGCCGTCGAACATCTGGTTGAGAGCTGCTGTCGCGGCGTTCGGGTAGGTCGTGAGCGCGGCGGCGGCCGCGACATCGCGGTTGTCCAGCGCATCGACGAACTTCGAGACCAACACTTCGGCTTCGCTCGGTGGCCGATCGACCATCCAGAACGCGGCCGAGACCGTCAATGTCGCCGAGGCTGCCACAGCGACGAGGTAGCGACCGCGAACCTTGGGCGGGCCACGACGGACACGACTCATAGAACTCATGAGTCACAATATTCACTGTAGTCACACGAGTAACAAGCACGGTATTCATACGAGCCGGTCACGATTGAGATACGTCCTGGCCGGTCTACCTCAGAAAGCGACCCGCAGCTTCGATGGCCGGCGTCGAGCTGCCCGCGTTGTTCACGAAGACCGCGAACGCAAGATCGCCGGAAATTCCGACGAACCAACCGTGAGCGCCTTCGTTGTTGGCACCGAACTCGGCGGTGCCGGTCTTACCGAGCAATCCGGGGATGTCATTCAACGCCGTGGCCGTTCCGCCGGTGATGGTCTCGCGCATCATGGTCTTGATCTGCTCGGTGACCTGCGGGTTCACTGCTGCCGGCTGCATGTTGCCCACGCCGGGCTTACCTGCGACAACCGTCGGTGGAAGCAAGCCGTTGTTGGCGATGGAGGACGCGACCAGCGCCATCCCGAACGGTGACGCAGTCACCTGCCCCTGGCCGATGGCGGATTCGACGCGCTGCGCCGGGGTGTCGGCCGACGGCACCGAGCCGGTGACGGTCGTCAGGCCCGGGGTGACGTAGTCGACGCCGAGGCCGTACTGCGCCGCCGCGTCGGTCAGACCGTTCGGCGGCAGTGCGACGCCGAGGCGGCCCATCGTCGTATTGCACGATTTTGCGAAGGCGGTGTGCAGCGGCACGTCACCGAGTTCGAAGTTGTCGTCGTTCGGGATCTGCCTGCCTTCGATGTTCTCGGTCGCCGGGCACGGCAGCACGGTATCGGGGGTGACGGCACCGGACTGCAGGGCAGCCGAGGTGGTGACCGTCTTGAACGTCGACCCCGGCGGGTACAGGCCGGTCAAGGCGATCGGGCCCTCGGCGTCCGCGGCGGCATTCTGGGCAACGGCCAGAACATTTCCCGTCGACGGCCGAAGCGCGACGATCGCAGCCTGCTGTGGCAACGACGCCAGGGCGTTCTCGGCTTTGAGTTGCAGCGCCGAGTCGACGGTGGTCGCGATGTCCTCGCCGGTGCTTGCATCGCGTCCGGCGAGCTGGGTGACGGTGCCATCGGCTGCGACCGCTTGGATCGCCCAGCCACTATTGGCGGCCTGCTCCTGCTCCCACAGCGTCGTCAGATCACTGAGCACCGGCGAGACGAGGTTGCGATCGGTGGCCAACAGTCGCGTCTGCGGCGCGAGCGTGACTCCGGGGATGGTGGCGAGCTGGGCACCGATGGGGTCGATATCCGACTGACGGAGGGAGACGATCGTGGCTGAATTACCCTGTGCAGCAGCAACAGTCGCAGCGACGGACTCGGCCGTGATACCCGGAACGACGGATCCGACGAGGTTCGCGACAGCTACGGGATCGGCCGTTGCATCGACGTTGACGAGGGTGACCACCTGCTGCGACATCAGCTCGACGCCGTTGCCGTCGAAGATACGAGGTGCCACCAGAGCATCAGTCGGAGTGAATCGCACCGACGAGTCGGCCGTCAGGCCCGGAACCAACATCGCCGGATCCCAGGTGATCTTCCACCCCTGCTGGGTCTCGGCTGCAGTGGCCGACGTGGTGTAGTTCCACTCCTTCGGTTCACCGTCCGGTTCGGCGGTGCCGTCGCTGGTCGTCGAGAAACGCCAGCCGGCGTTCAACGTGAACGTGCCGGCATCCTCGTTGGCGTCGACAGCCTCGAAATCCGGAGTGGCCGTCACCGTTCCGCCGCCCGAGAGCCCGTCGTACAATGCGGTGAGCGCTGCCGTCGCTCCGGCCGGATCGGTGGTCAGCGCGGCCGCCTGCTCGATGTTCGAGCTGTTCACCGCGGCCGCGAACTGCTCGGCGACCGTCTGCGGCTGATCGGGACCACTCTGACCGCAGGCGGCGAGCACCAATGCCAGAACGGTCAGGATGGCTGCCGACGTCGTCGATTTTCTCGATGTGCGCACGACGTCGATCATGCCCCAGGCCACCGACCAACCGATGGTGGCGCGATTCCGAAAATCGGAGTAATCATGTAATCAGTATTACTTCACACAGAGGAGACCTCATGAAACCCAACGGACGCTCGTTCGGACGCCCCGGCGGCTGGCAGCACGCAGACATCCCGAATGCCACCGATGCAGCCGAGTGGTTCGGCGGCAGACTCCCTGAAAGCTGGTTCGACGGGGACGCCTCGATCGAGGTCGATCGCGAGGAGATCCTCGTCGTCGGCACTCTGCCCGCCGAACAGGACAGTTCACCCGCCGCCGTCGAGGGCCGCATCGCTCGCTTTCGGGAAACTACCCGTGGTGACCGCATCCAGATCGCAGCCGAGGCCGAGAAGCGATACGGCCGCAAGGTCGCGTGGGGAGTTCGGACCGAATCCGAGGTCGTCCTGTTCACCCATCTCGCCGTTCCGGTCATGACGCGCCTGCGTCAGCCCGAGCGTCGCGTCCTCGATACCCTCGTCGATGCCGGGGTCGCTCGCTCCCGCGCGGACGCCTTGGCCTGGGCCGTGAAGCTGGTCGGCGAACACACGCAGGAATGGCTGGACGAGCTACGCGGGGCCATGGAGACGGTCGACGAGCTGCGCAAGAAGGGGCCGTCGGTCTAATTCGATTGCACGGACGTCAGGCTCGGGGTTACCGTGATCCTTGCCTTGTCGTCCACAGATTCGGAGAGGCCATTGCTCTTCCAAAGGTTCTAGACGCCTGCAGATCGTCCGCATGCACACCTTTGGAGCGCCCATGCCTCATTCATCCTCCCTTTCTGTCTCGAATCTGACGTTCTCCTGGCCCGACGGCGACCCCGTGTTCGACGCCTTGTCGGCCATCTTTCCCAGCGGCACAACAGGTCTCATCGGCTCCAATGGTGCCGGTAAGTCGACACTGCTGAAGTTGCTCGCCGGAGATTTGACGCCGCAACACGGTTCGATCTCGATTCCCGGCGTACTCGGCTATCTGCGCCAGGACGTCGCACTCGATCCCGATCTCCCAGTGGACTCGGTGCTGGCCATCGACCATATCCGAGAAGCATTGCACCGCATCGAATCCGGAATGTCGACCGAGAACGACTTCACCGTCGTCGGATCCGCGTGGGATATCGAGGAGCGGGCACTGGCGTTGCTGGACAAGCTCAAACTCGGCAATATCGTCGGCTCGATCGATGACCTCGATCGACGAGTCGGCACCCTGTCGGGCGGCGAGGCCATGTTGTTGGCTCTCACCGCGCAGTTGTTGATCGAACCCGATGTCCTGCTGTTGGACGAGCCGACGAACAACCTCGATCGGGTTGCGCGAGAACGCTTGTACACAGCTGTCGACGACTACTCGGGTGTGCTGATCGTCTGCACCCACGACCTGGAACTGCTCGAGCGCGTCGACTCCATCGCCGAGGTGCGGGCAGAGCGCAGCGGTATCTCGAGACTGCGCATGTTCGGCGGCAACTATAAGCATTATCGAGCAGTGATCGACGCCGAGCAGGACGCGGCACGGGCGACGGTCCGCGATGCCAAGAACGACGTCCGCAAGCAGGAACGCGAATTGATCGACACCCGAATCAAACTCGACCGGCGTCTGCGCTACGGCAAGAAGATGGAAGAGCAGAAGCGCGTGCCTTCGATCCTTGCCGGACGTCGCAAGCGGGCCGCACAGGAATCGGCCGGAAAGCTTCGCGGTACCCACACCGATCGTGTCGACGATGCCAGGTCATCCCTGTCCGCGGCCGAGGACCTGCTCCGCGACGACCGCGAGATCCGCGTCGACCTCCCGGCAACCAAAGTTCATCCCGGGCAGGTGGTTCTGACGCACGAGGGCGTGCACATCGTGGGCGCTGAGCGTATCGCATTGATCGGGCCGAACGGGAGTGGCAAAACCACCCTGTTGCGCAGTCTGGATGCTGCCGGCGCAGAAGTGCCGTGGAAGTACCTGCCGCAGAGACTCGACGTCTTCGACGAATCGCGCACCGTTGCCGAGAATGTTGCCGACGTGGCACCGCACGCGACGGCCGAACAGATCCGGGGACAACTCGCCCGATTCCTGTTCCGCGGATCCGACGCCGATGCCGTCGTCGCCACCCTCTCCGGCGGCGAACGACTGCGGGCTGCACTGGCGCGAATTCTGCTGGCAGAGCCTGCTCCGAAACTACTCATGCTCGACGAGCCCACCAACAACCTCGACATCGCCAGCCGCCAACACCTCATCGAAGCCTTGGAGACATTCGAGGGTGCACTGATCGTCGCGAGCCACGATCGGCCGTTCCTCGATGCCATCGCCCCCACCCGCACCATCGACCTGACCCCGATCGCTGCGTCCGCCGAATCCGCCGAAGAAGCGCCCACCCTTGGGGACTCAATGTGACATTTGGTGGCCTTTGTGGGGGTCAATGTCACGTCGAGTGGACTCGAAGGAAGACAATCGCAGGGTGGAGTACGCCTCGAATGCAGACGATGGGACACGGATCGCATACACGGTGGTGGGGTCCGGGCCGCCGTTGTTGATGGTGCACGGCAGTTTTCTGACGCACACGATTTGGCGGACGTTCGGCTACGTGAAGGCGCTGCGCGGGAGTCGGCAATTGATTCTGATCGACAGTCGCGGGCATGGGCGCAGCGAGAAGCCGCATACCCCCGACGCCTATGCGATGGGCACCATCGTCGGCGATCTGACTGCGGTACTCGATGCGGTAGGCGCGCCGACAGTCGACTACCTCGGCTATTCGTTCGGGGCACGGGCCGGCTTGGCGTTGACGGCCGCGGAGCCCGAGCGAGTGCGATCACTGGCCGTCGGCGGCGGTAGTCACGGCGCTCAGGCAGGCGCGTTCGACCGCCTCTTCTTCCCTGGGTGCGCTGATGTGTTGGAGCAGCGCGGCATGGACGGGTTCCTCGAGGCGTGGAACAGCCACCGCACGTTCCCGATCGATCCCGGTACGCGAGCGGTGTTCTCCGCCAACGATGCTCAGGCCTTGGCCGCGTACATCCGAGCCAATGACGCCGATCCCGGCCTACCGGACGGGGTGTTGCAGCAGTTCAGCCAGCCGTCGCTGTTCTACGTCGGCAGCCAGGACGGTACGAGACTCGACGACACACGGGCAGCCGCCGCGCTGGTTCCGGACTCCGAATTGCACATCATCCGCGGATTCGACCACGCGACGACGATGGCCGCGTCCGCAAAGGTGCTCCGAGTCCTCGAACGGTTCTGGAGCAACTGACCTCAGCGTCCACAATTCACCTCGAGAAACAGGATCCCGCCTCCCACAGCACATAGTGGGCGCTCACATCACCTCTTCAGTGCAGGAAACTGGTCGTCACGCCACTCGGTCTCCAGTGGCCCGACGGCAGCGTCCTCGCGGGCGCGCAATTCCACTCGGCGGATCTTGCCCGAGATGGTTTTCGGCAGCTCGAAGAACTCGATACGACGGACACGCAGGAACGGGGCCAGGTGCTCCCGGGCATACTTCAAGATCTCGAATGCCGTGGCCTCGTTGGGTTCCCAGCCCGACGCCAATGCCACATACGCCTTGGGGACGGCCAATCGCGTCTCGTCGGGAGCGGGCACCACTGCAGCCTCGGCCACTGCGGGGTGTTCGATGAGAACACTTTCGAGCTCGAACGGGGAGATCTTGTAATCGGAGGCCTTGAAGACGTCATCGGTGCGGCCGACGTAGGTGATGTACCCCTCGGAGTCCCGCGATGCAACGTCGCCGGTGTGGTAGTAACCGTCGGCCATGACAGCGGCGTTGCGTTCGGGGTCACCGAGGTAGCCGGTCATCAGGTTGAACGGATTCTGCGCCAGGTCGAGGCAGATCTCACCCTCGTCGGCGAGTTCACCGGTGGTGGGGTCGACGATCACCACCGGCACTCCGGGCAGTGGCCGGCCCATGGAACCGGACTTGAGCACCGCGCCGGGTGTATTGGCCACCAGGGCAGTGGTTTCCGTCTGCCCGAATCCGTCGCGAATGTTCAGGCCCCACTCCCGCTGCACCGTGGAGATCACCTCGGGATTGAGTGGCTCACCGGCACCGATTGCCTCACGGAGCGAACCCCCACCGCCGGTGAGGTCAGCTTGAATGAGCATGCGCCACACAGTCGGTGGCGCACAGAAGGTCGTCACTTCGACGCGTCGGATCTGCTCGAGCAGAGCCGACGCGTCGAACTTGCCGTAGTTGTAGATGAAGATGGTCGCCTCGGCGATCCACGGCGCGAAGAAGCAACTCCACGCATGTTTGGCCCAACCGGGCGAGCTGATGTTCAGGTGCACATCGCCCGGACGAAGCCCGAGGAAGTACATGGTGCTCAGATGTCCTACGGGATAGGAGATCTGAGTGTGCTCGACGAGCTTGGGCTTGCTGGTGGTTCCGGAGGTGAAGTACATCAACAGGCGGTCGTCGGGTGCAGTGACGGACTCGAACGGCCGCGCCTCCGCGGATCGAGCATCGGCGTAATCGAGCCAGCCTTCGTGTGCGGAGGTCGCGATGCGCAGGTATTCACCGGGAACGTCGTCGAATTTGCCGATGTCCGAGGGGTTCACGATCACGGCGCGGGCATTGCCGCGCACCACCCGATCGGTCAGATCGCTGGAGCCGATGGCCGTGGTGGTCGGCATCAGCACCGCACCCAGCTTCATCACCGCGAGCATCGACTCCCAGAGTTCGACCTGGTTGCCCAGCATCAGGATCACCGAATCGCCGCGACCGATCCCCTGCTGCTCGAGCCACCGGGCAACCTGGTCCGAGCGCCGCGCGATGTCGTCGAAGCTGTACTTGGCCTCGCTGCCGTCCTCCTCGACGATCCACAGCGCGGTGCCGTCGTTGCCGCGGGCAATCGCGTCGAACCAGTCGATCGCCCAGTTGAACGTCTCGCCGAACGTCGGCCACTCGAAAGTTTCGACGGCTCGGTCGTACTCGCCGTATGCGTCGAGCAGTAGATCGCGAGCGTTCCTGAATGCCGTGTACGCCGATTCGGCCATGTTTCCTCCTGCGCCTGTGATGCCCATCACCGCCACGGTAAGGGAGATGAACAATCCCTCGCTACCCCTGAACGGGGGTGGCAACTCGGCTAGCCTCGATCACCGTGACCATCAGATACTTCGCTATCGCATGTGCACTGGGGATTGTCCACGCCGCGTTTTCCGCCTATTGGGCTGCAGGTGGTCGATGGATGCTCGACACCGTCGGAGCCTTCGCGACGGAGTGGGTCGACTCCGAACCGGCAACGGCACGAACGGCACTGCTGGTGCTTGCACTCGTCAAACTCGCAGCGGCAGTTCTTCCGGCCCTCGCGTACATGAACCGGCCCCGCCTGGCCGCACAGAACCGGACCTGGGTGCCGTCATCGATCCTCGGCATATCCTGGCCCGGCTCTGTACTGCTGATTCTCTGGGGCGGAGCATCGTTCGTCGGCGCGGTGATCGGGTTGGTCGTCTCGGACGAGAACCGAGGCGTCAAATACGGTCACCTGTTCTTCGACGGCATCTTCCTGCTCTGGGGTGCCGCGCTTCTGACGGCACTGATCCTGTCCAGAAAAGCCGCGTACCAACCCCGCTAGATCCGCTCCCCCGTCTCCGGGTGGAAGAGGTGGATCGCACCGTCGAGTCGAGTCAATCCGATGCTCTCGCCGATCTTGGCCGGTGCACGCACTGCCGAACGCGCAACCAAGGACACCGGTCCCCCGTCGAGACCCTTGACCTTCGGGTCGTCCAGGTGTGCGTAGAGGTAGGACTCGCTGCCGAGTTCCTCGATCAGATCCACCTTGCCCTCGAAGCCTTCACCGCCGCCGTGCACGATGCCGAGCTGCTCCGGGCGTAGCCCGACGGTGACGTTGTCGAGACCCAGGCTCGCGAGCTTGGTGAGCTCGTCGCGTTCGAGGGGCAGCAGGAAGCTACCGATCTGCACGCCACCCGAGCCGATGGGCACCGTCATCAGATTCATCGCCGGCGAACCGATGAAGCCGGCAACGAATGCGTTGACGGGGTTGTCGTACAAGTCTGTGGGAGAGGCGAACTGCTGCAGTTTGCCGCCGCGCAACACGGCAACACGATCACCCATCGTCATGGCCTCGACCTGGTCGTGGGTGACGTAGACGGTCGTGGTGCCGAGCCGGCGCTGCAACGCCGCGATCTGCGTACGCGTCTGGACTCGCAGTTTCGCGTCGAGATTGGACAGCGGCTCGTCCATGCAGAACACCTGCGGCTCACGAACGATGGCGCGCCCCATGGCAACTCGCTGACGCTGACCACCCGAGAGCTTGCCGGGCTTACGGTCCAGGTACTCGGTGAGGTCGAGGATCTTCGCGGCCTCGGCCACCTTCTTCGTGCGCTCTTCGAGAGAGACACCGCGCATCTTGAGGGCGAAGCCCATGTTCTCCCCGACGGTCTTGTTGGGGTACAGGGCGTAGTTCTGGAACACCATCGCGATGTCGCGGTCCTTCGACGGCACACCCACCATGTTCTTGCCACCGATCTCGATGGCACCACCGTCGATCTCCTCGAGGCCGGCGAGCATGCGCAGCGCAGTGGACTTGCCGGATCCGGAAGGCCCGACCAGAACGACGAATTCGCCATCCTGGATGTCGAGGTCGAGTGAATCGACGGCGAGCTTGTCGGCACCTTCGTAGACGCAGGATGCCTTCTTGTACGTGATTGCAGCCATGAGACTTTCTCCTACTTGATTGCGCCGAAGGACAGACCGCGCACGAGCTTGTTCTGCGCGAACCATCCGGCAAGGACGACGGGAAGTGCTGCGAACGTCGCAGCAGCGGAAAGCTGGGCCCAGTACAGGCCCTGGCCGGTGATGAATCCGACAAGGTACACCGGAATCGTCTGGGCCTGAACGGCAGTGAGGTTGACCGCGAAGAAGAACTCGTTCCACGAGAAGATGACGCAGATGAGCGACGTCGCCGCGATACCGGGCGAGACGAGCGGAAGGATCACCTCGCGCACCGAGGTCCACAGCGATGCCCCGTCCATACTCGCGGCCTCGAGCAGTTCGCTCGGCACCTCGAGGAAGAACGAGCGCATCATCCACACGGCGATGGGAAGATTCATCGCGGTGTACAGCACGACCAAGGTCCAGATGTTGTCCAACATTCCGATGTCGCCGACGATGACGTACAGCGGGACGATCGCCGCGACGACCGGGAGCATCTTGGTGGAGATGAAGAAGAACAGCACGTCCTTCGTCTTCTTGACCGGTCGCAGTGACAGTGCGAAGGCAGCCGGAACACCCAGCAGCAGAACGAAGATCGTCGAGACGACCGTCGCGAACGCCGAGTTCAGCAACGTGGTGCCGATGCCGCTCTCGAGCACACCGCGGTACTGATCCAGGGTCGGCGTGAAGAACAGCTTGGGTGGGTCGGAGTAGGCGTCGGCCTCCTGCTTGAAGCCGGTGAGAACCATCCACAGCACCGGGAAGAAGAACGCTATACCCGCGACCCAGGCCACGAAGGACCAGATCGAACCCGGACCCCACTTGCTCTTGCGCTTGATCGGCGCGGAGTCGGTCGACTTCTTGTCTACAGTTGCGGTGCTCATCACGCAGCCTCCTCGGTTCCGCTGAAGCTCTTGAAGATCAGTCTCAGCGCCAGGGTGCTGACGATGATGGTGGCCACGACGGTGACGACACCCATGGCGGCGGCCTGCCCGATGTCGAAGCCGAGGAACGCACGCTGATAGATGTAGAACGGCAGGTTCGCGCTGGCCACACCCGGTCCGCCCGAGGTCATCATGTACACGGCGTCGAAGGTGTTGACGAGATAGATGGCTCCGAGAACAGCACCGAGCTCGATGAATCGGCGCAGATGCGGGAGGGTGAGCTCACGGAAGAGCTTGACCGGGCCCGCACCGTCGACCCGTGCCGCCTCGGCGATGTCCTTGGGCATCGACTGCAGGCCGGCGAGGATGAGCAACATCATGAACGGGGTCCACTGCCAGATCAGGTTCGCCATGACGGCGGGCAATGGGTAACGCGAGACCCAGTCGATCTGGTCCACTCCGAACGGGCTCAGGACGAAGTTGATCAGGCCGAAGACCGGATCGAACATCGTGGTCTTCCAGATCAACGCGCCGGCCACCGGGGTGATCAGGAACGGAGTGATCAGCAGCGTGCGGATCAGACTGCGGCCGATGAACTTCCGGTCCAGCAGCAGAGCCAGGAACAACCCGAGAACCACCGAGATGATGACGGTTCCGACGATCATGATCACCGTGTTGAGGGCGACCTCACGGAACTGGCTGTCCTGGAAGACCGCAACATAGTTGTTGAGCCAGTTGAACTTCTGCGAACCCGGTCGAACGAGGTTCCACGACTGCGTCGAGTAGTACAGCGTGAACAGGAACGGAACCTGGGTGACCAGAATGGCGAACACCATGGCCGGCAGCAGCGGGCCGCGGCGACGCCACCCTTCCGCCTTCGAGATCGTCCTGGGTCTCGGTACGAATTCCTCGGAATCGGCTTGCGCCGAACGTGTTTCGGTGGTGGTCATCCCTGGCCCTCCTGGTACGTCTTGCCGACCACTTCGGCGTACTGCTGCGCTTGTTCGAGCGCGTCGTGGACGCTGATTCGTCCTGCCACTGCGGCGCTGATCTGTTGGCTGACACGGGTTCCCAGGTCCTGGAACTCGGGGATGGTCAGGAACTGCACACCGGTGTACGGCACCGGATCCACCGTGGGGTTGTTCGGGTCGGCACCGTTGATCGAATCCAGGGTGACCTGGCCGTAAGCCGCGGATGCTTCCTCGTACTCGGGGATCTCGTAGGTGGACAGGCGGCTACCAGGTGGTACCCGTTCCCAACCCAACTCGTTGCCCACCTTGTTCAGGTACTCCTTGCTGGTCATCCACGAGACGAATTTCCAGGCGTCGTCCGGATTCTCGGATGTCTTCGGGATACCGAGTGCCCAGGAGTACAGCCACCCGTTGTCGCCCTTGGCTGCCGACGGCGCCTTGGCATAGCCGATCTTGCCGACGACGTTGCTCGAGGTGGGATCCTCCAACACCGACACTGCGGACGTTGCGTCGTACCACATCGCGGTGTTTCCCTGCGAGAGCTGCGTTCCGCACTCGCTGAAACCACTTGTCGCTGCACCGGCTTGACCGTGCTCACGGACCAGGTCGACGTAGAACTGAACGGCCTGTTCCACCTCTGGGCTGTTGAGCTGGGCGTTCCAGTTCTCGTCGAACCACCGTCCACCGAAGGCGTTGATGACGGTGTCGAGTGGTGCCAGAACCTCACCCCAACCGGGCTTTCCGCGCAGGCAGATGCCCGAGACATCGGGGCTGTCGAGCTTCGCTGCAGCATCGGCAACCTGCTGCCAGGTGGGCTCCTCGGGCATCGTGATGCCGGCGGCCTCCATCAGGTCCTTGCGATACATCAGGAACGACGACTCACCGTAGAACGGCACCGAGTACATGCTGCCCTCGTAGGACAGTGATTCCTTCAGTGTGGGAATGAAGTCGTCCTCGTCGTAACCCGGTGTGGCGTCGGCATACTCGGACAGATTGGTCAGCCACCCGTTCTCCGCCCACTGCGGGGTCTCGAAGTTGCTGATCATCACCACATCGAACTCACCACCGCCGGTGGCCACCGAGGCGGTGATCTTCGCGCGCGCCTCGTTCTCGGACAGCGACACGAACTTCAGATTGATGCCCGGGTTCTCCGCCTCGAACTCCGGAGCAAGGGAAATGGCATCGGACATCTGTGAATTCGAGACGATCGCAACGGTGATCGTCTTGCCATCACCGTCACCACCGAACGAGCCGGCTCCGGCACATCCGGACAGCACCAAGGTTGTCGCGAGCGAGGCCGCGACAGCCACTTTCGGTAAAACCCTCACTGAAATACCCTTCCATTGGAGGTTGCCGTTGCAGGAGCTTGCGCAACGAGCCAACGTGCACTTTCGATGTCGGTCACCAGGATCGAGGCCAGTCCGCCGCGCAGAGCACCGAGCAGCGCCTCGTGTTTACGTTGTCCACCGGTGACGAGCACAGCCCGATCACACGCCCTGATGGCGTCGAGCCCCACCGACACGGTTCGGCCGGGGAGCGATCCTCCGGTGTCCTGTCCGTCGGCGTCGTAGAACCGCCCGCCGATCTCGCCCACCGCGCCGAGGCGGCGCAGTTCGTCGAGAACCTCGAGGTCGATGAAGCTGCCCTCGAACAACGTGGTGGAGGTGGAAACGGGACCGATGCCGTACATCATCACATCGGCATCGGCCCCGGCTTTGAGGGCGCGAGAGATCACGGAATCCTGCTCCAGCGCAACCACTGTCGCCTGGTCGGCGTACAGCGGAGCGTTGAGCCGGATGGGCGTCGCCTGCAGATAGGCAGCGCACCGCCCGAGTGTGTACTCGACACCGGTCTGATAGTCGGCCGAGGTGATGGAACCGTCGAGTTGCACCACCGCGGCACATTTGGTGGACCTGGTCTTGAGCGAACTCGCGACGGCCACCGTTTCGGGTCCCCAGGTGAAACCGAGAACGTCCTGATCCTTGAGTCGACGGGAGAGCAACGTCGCTGCCGCGCGGCCCAGAGACCCGTAGCCGGCGTCCGTTCCGTCGATGACGTCCGAGACGACCAGTACCTCGGTGAGTCCGTACTGCGCCTCGAGCTCACGCTCGACGTCCGCGTGAACGGTGCCCTGCAAATCATCGGGGACGTTGATCTCGATCGTCACGAGCCCTTGGGAACGGGCCCGTGCGACCAACCGTCCTGCGGTCGGGCGCGAGACGCCCAGCTTCACGGCGATCTCGGCCTGCGTCGCACCTTCGAGGTGGTACATGGTGGCGGCGCGCAAAGCCAGACGGAGATCCTCTCCGGACCGCGTGGACTTTGCCCCACTGGGCTCCGATCCGTCCATGACGCCTCCCCGGTTGTGAGCAGATGCTCAGCTCGTGTTCATCTGCTCATTAAGCTAACATTAAGGTGTGATCTACACAACACCCCCTCGCGACCAGCGATCCGTGCCACAGTCCATGCAGGCCAGCGTTCTCACCGGCGTGCACGAGATCCGACTCGAAGAACGGCCCGTCCCCACACCCGCACCCGATGAGGTTCTCGTGCAGGTCACGGCCGTGGGGGTGTGTGGATCCGATGCGCACTACTACCGGGAGGGACGCATCGGCGACTACGTGGTCGACGGCCCCCTCGTGCTCGGACACGAGGCTGCGGGCGTGATCGTGGCCGTGGGCTCCGACGTCCCCGACACCCGAGTCGGGCAGCGCGTGTCCATCGAGCCGCAACGACCGGACCCCACCAGCGCCCAATCTCGCGCCGGCCGATACAACCTGTGCCCGGCCATGGAATTCTTCGCGACCCCGCCCATCGACGGCGCACTGGCGGAATACGTGCTGATCCAGTCGACGTTCGCGCACGCCGTTCCGGACACCATCTCCGACGAGGCCGCAGCTCTCTTCGAGCCGCTGTCGGTCGGCATCGCATCGGTACAGAAGGCGAAGATCTCGGCCGGTTCGAGCGTGCTCATCGCGGGCGCAGGCCCCGTCGGGATCGTCACCGCACAGGTGGCCCGGGCCTTCGGAGCCACCGAGGTGATCGTCACCGACCTCGACGCCTCTCGCCGCGCCAACGCCGCAACTTTCGGCGCAACACGAGTCCTCGACCCCACCACCGAGGACGTGCGTGCGTTGTCGGTCGATGCCTTCATCGACGCATCCGGTGCGGCGCGGGCGGTGTTCGACGGCATTCATGCGGTCCGGCCGGCCGGCACCGTCGTCCTCGTCGGCATGGGCGGATCCGACTACCCCCTACCGATCTCGGTCATTCAGAACCGAGAGTTGGTGCTCACCGGAGTCTTCAGATACGCCAACACGTGGCCCATCGCACGCGACCTGGTGGGGTCGGGCATGGTGGATCTCGACGCGATGGTGACGGCGCGGTTCGGACTGGACGGCGTCGAAGATGCCTTGAACGCGGACAAGCTGGCCGGAAGCATCAAAGCTGTTGTGATACCTGGTTTTCGAGGAGAAGGAAAGAACGCATGAAGCTTCGGGCGAGCACTCTGGCAGAAATCCACACCGACGTCGAGGTACCGACCTACGACCGAGCCGCAGTCACCACGGGGATCGTGCACTTCGGCGTCGGCGGCTTTCACCGCGCCCACCAGGCGATGTATGTCGACCGCTTACTCGAGCGCGGCGAGGCGTCGGACTGGGGGATCTGCGGTGTGGGTGTACTGCCGCACGACAAGAAGATGAAAGAGGTCATGGATCAGCAGGACTGCCTCTACACCCTCGCCCTCAAGCACGCCGACGGCACCTGGGAAACTCGCGTCATCGGGTCGATCGTCGAGTATCTGTTCGCCCCCGAGGATCCCGAGGCCGTCATCGAGAAGATGGCGTCCGAGGCGGTGAAGATCGTCTCGCTCACCATCACCGAGGGTGGGTACAACTTCTCCGCGACCACCGGGGAGTTCGACGAGAAGAACCCGGCGATCGTGGCCGATCTCGTCGACGGTGCCGTGCCGGCAACAACTTTCGGACTCGTCGTCGAAGCTTTGGCTCGTCGGAAGGATCGTGGCCTGAAGCCGTTCACGATCATGTCCTGCGACAACATCGAGGGCAACGGCCACATGGCGCAATCGACGTTCACGACGTTCGCGCGCCTGAAGGACCCGACGTTGGCCGAATGGATCACGGCGGAAGGCGCGTTCCCCAATTCCATGGTGGATCGCATCACGCCGGTGACGACACCTGAAGTGATCGAACAACTTTCGTCGCGATACGCCATCGAAGACCAGTGGCCCGTCGCCGGTGAGCCGTTCACGCAGTGGGTGCTCGAAGACAACTTCACCCTCGGCCGTCCGCCCCTGGAGGATGTGGGCGTGCAGGTTGTCGAGGACGTCACTCCCTACGAGCTGATGAAGCTGAGGCTGCTCAATGCCAGCCATCAGGCCCTCGCATATTTCGGCTATCTCAGTGGCTACCGCCTGGTGCACGAGGTCTGTCAAGATCCGCAGTTCGCTGCGTTCTTGCTCGCCTACATGGACGAGGAGGCAACGCCCACACTGCAGCCCGTGCCCGGTATCGGGCTGACCGAGTACAAGCACACGCTCATCGAGCGGTTCTCCAACCCGGAGATACGCGACACCGTAGCGCGACTGTGCGCCGAGTCCTCGGATCGAATTCCCAAGTGGCTCTTGCCCGTCATCCGCAAGAACCTCGAGACCGGCGGTGAGATCGTCCTGTCCACCGCCGTCGTGGCGAGTTGGGCTCGCTACGCCGAGGCCGTCGACGAGTCCGGCGAGCCGATCGAGATCGTCGACCAGCTGAAGGACTCACTGGTGCCGATCGCGCAAAGCCAGCGTGAGAACCCCACGGCGTTCATCGCGAACCGCGCAGTGTTCGGCGATCTGATCGACAACGAACGCTTTGTCGCCGAATACACGAAACAGCTGACATCACTGCAGGAGAACGGTGCGCGCGCAACCCTGGAGGCGCTCAGGTCGACTCACTGAATTTCTCGGTGTCTCGGACCTGACCGGAGACGATGACGGTATCGCCCGCACCGATCACCGTGTCCGCTGTTGCGTAGGTGAACCCTTCACCCAGACGCTTGACTGCGACGACGGTTACTCCGTGCTTGGTACGGATTCCGCTCTCGCCCAGCGTCTTTCCTATCAGGGAGGCCGGCGGCGAGGTCTTCGCCATGGCGTACCCGTCGTCGAACTCGATGTAGTCCATCATCCGGCCACGTACCAGGTGAGCTACTCGCTTACCCATGTCGTGCTCGGGCCTGACGACGTGGTGGACGCCGATCTGGCTGAGAATCTTGGCGTGTGCGTTGCTCAGAGCCTTGGCCCAGATGGTCGACATCGACAGATTCACCAGAGCCGATGCGGTGAGCAGGCTCGCTTCGAGATTGGAACCGATACCCACGACGGCACGGTCGTACTCGTGCACCGACAATTGCCGAAGAGACTCCTCGTCGGTGGTATCGGCCACCACAGCATGCGTCAAACGGTCTGCCACGCGCTGCACTACGGCCTCGTCGCTGTCGACGCCGAGCACCTCGACCCCCTGGTCCATCAGTTCCAGTGCGAGAGACTTACCGAAGCGGCCGAGACCGAGAACGACGACGACATCGGAGGATGGTTTCCTAGCCAATGAACGGCCTTTCCGTGGGAAGCGTGTAGCGCCGTCCGCGGTCGCGGGCGGCGAGGGCACTGACCAGAGTGATGGAACCGATGCGGCCCAGATACATCAGGATTATCAGGACCACCTGACCCCAGCCGGGTAGTTGTGCGGTGATTCCGGTGGAGAGGCCTACCGTCGCGAACGCCGAGACGACCTCGAAGAGCAGCACGTCGAGATCGAAATTCGTGCCGGCCAACAGCGCCACGACCGGCAGCATGACCAACGCGACGCCGATCAACGCGACGGTCAGCGCCTGACGTTGCACGCGCGCGTCGATTCGACGACCGAACACGGATACCTCACGGTCACCGCGGATCTCGGCCAGAATGACGAACAGCAGTAGGGCGAACGTGGTGACCTTGATGCCACCCGCCGTTCCGCCGCTGCCACCACCGATGAACATCAGGACGTCGGTGACGAGCAGGGTCGCATTGTCCACATCCGCATAGTCGACGCTGTTGAATCCTGCGGTGCGAGGCATGACGCCCTGGAACGTCGCGACGAGCATCTTGTCCCAGAAGCCGAATCCATCCAAGGTCCTCGACCACTCGAAGAGCAACACCACCGTCGGTCCGAGAATCAACAGAACACCGGTGACCGACAGCGTCATTCGAGTGTGCAATGACCATCGCTTGCGTGCCCGAACACCGCCGGCACGTGCGCGGAGGTGACGGGCGATCTCGAAGAGAACCGGAAATCCGATGCCTCCCAACACGACCGCGATCAACAGCGGCACACAGATCCACGGGTCGGTGGCGAACCCGATCATGTTGTCGCTGAAGAGCGCGAATCCAGCGTTGTTGAACGCCGAGACGGCATGGAAGATCCCCAGCCACAGTGCGCGACCCGGTGGCTCGTCGTAGCCGATGACGAAGCGCGCCGCCAGGACGATCGCGACGACACTCTCGATGATCAGGCTGGTGCGGAACACACCGACGACGACACTTCTGACGTCGCCCAGCCCGGATGTGCGGACCTCGGCGGCCGCGTTGAGCCTGCTTCGCAACCCGATTCGATCGGCCAGCACCAATCCGACCAACGACGCGATCGTCATGATCCCGAATCCGCCGATCTGGATCAGGCCGAGGATCACGCCCTGCCCGAAACCCGACCAGTACACCGGCGTGTCCACCACGATCAGGCCGGTCAAACTGACCGCCGACGTCGATGTGAACAACGCCTGCAGAAACCCGGACGCGATCCCGGACCGGGTGGCCATCGGAAGCATCAGCACTGCCGCACCGACCAGGATGGCCAGTGCGAATCCCGACGCCATGAGCCGGACCGGTGTCGGCCGGAAGACCGTGGACCATCGCGATGCCGGGCGAGAGTCTGTCACTCGGCAGACAGTACCGGTGGGACGAGCCGCTTCGCGGCACGTGCACGAAACTTCGTAGCAGGGGTCGAGTTTCCGCTCACCTGGGTCATTCCGCAGGCTCCACTCCCGCTCACCTGGGTCATTCCGCAGGCTCCACTCCCGCGCACCTGCGCTTCAGCGCTCCACCGCCCAGGGCATCAGTCGACCAAGCGCTCCCCGGTCACCGTGGAGAACAGGTGGGTGCGCTCGGCGGCGTAGGAGAGCGTGATCTTCGATCCGCGTTCCGGTGGGATGCGGCCGTCGGCGCGGACGACGATGGGCTGACGTGTGCCGTTGATATCGGCCTGGCCGTAGACGTAGGCGTCGGCTCCGAGTTCTTCGACGACGTCGATGGTCACTTCGAGGCCTGCCCCGGTGGTGATCTGCAGGTCCTCGGGCCGCACGCCGAGTGTCACGGAACTCTCCCCGATTCCGGCGATGGCGGAGCGGGGAACCGGAACCACTTCGCCGCCGAAGCGGACGCCGCCGTCGACGAGGGGAAGCTCGAGCAGATTCATTGCAGGCGATCCGATGAAGCCGGCGACGAACACGTTGTTCGGGTGTTCGTACATGCGCCTCGGGGAGTCGCACTGCTGCAGCACACCGTCTTTGAGGACGGCCACGCGATCACCCATCGTCATGGCCTCGACCTGATCGTGAGTGACGTAGACGGTTGTCGTGGCGAGCCTGCGTTGCAGTGCAGAGATCTGCGCGCGGGTCTGTACTCGAAGCTTGGCGTCGAGATTGGACAGCGGCTCGTCCATGAGGAACACCTGTGGCTTGCGAACGATGGCGCGGCCCATGGCCACTCGCTGACGCTGGCCGCCGGAGAGCGCTTTGGGTTTGCGGTCGAGAAACTTGGTGAGGTCGAGGATCTTGGCAGCGTCCTCGACGCGGCGCTTGATCTCGGCCTTGTCCTCGCCGGCGATGCGAAGTCCGAATCCCATGTTCTCGCCGACCGTCATGTGTGGGTACAGGGCGTAGTTCTGGAAGACCATCGCGATGTCGCGATCCTTGGGCTGATGGTCGGTGACGTCCTTGCCGCCGATGGTAATGGCTCCCCTGTCGACTTCTTCGAGACCGGCGAGCATGCGCAGCGACGTCGATTTTCCGCAGCCGGACGGGCCGACGAGGACGAGGAATTCACCGTCCTGGATGTCGAGATCGAGCTGGTCGACGGCGGCCTTGTCGCCGCCGGGAAAGAGTTTGGTGACGCCCTGAAATGCAACGGTGGCCATGATGGTGGTCCCTTCACCGGCAGGAACGTGCCGGACGATCCGAGTGGGGTTCATATATGTGAATGGATGCCAGAATGCTGACTTCGTTTAGAAGTATGTATTACTGTGATGCCCATTACAAGGTTTCCATCGAAGGAGTTCGAGAAGAATGACCGACACCGTTTCACGAGTGCTCATCACCGGGGCCGCAGGCAACATGGGTGCGATGCTCAGGCCTCTGCTGGCGGCACCCGGCCGCACGCTGCGCCTGTTCGATATCGCCGAGATCACCGACATCGATTCGGCCACCGAGGAATTCGTACAGGGTTCGGTCACCGATCGCGCTGCCGTGGCCGCCGCGGTGGACGGTGTCGATGCAATCCTGCACCTCGGGGGGTTGAGCACCGAGGACTCGTGGGCCAACATTCTGTCGGTGAACGTCGACGGCACCCAGGCAGTCTTCGAAGCCGCAGTGGCGCAGGGGGTTTCTCGGATAGTGGTGGCGTCGAGCAATCACGCAGTCGGATTCTGGACGCACGACGAGGCAGGCGACTCGCCACTTCCGGGCGACGCCGCTCCGCGACCCGACGGCTTCTACGGGTGGAGCAAGGCCGCGGTCGAAGCCCTGGGCAGGATGTACCACGACCGCTTCGGCATCGACGTCATCAACCTGCGTATCGGTTCGAGCTTCGCCGCGCCGCCCAACTACCGAGGCCTGGCCACCTGGATGTCGCCCGCCGACACTGCGCGACTGATCGAGGCGTCACTGTCGGACAGCGCCAAAGGTTTTCACACCGTGTGGGGCATCTCGAAGAACTCGCGCGCGTGGTGGTCCGGCAACGAGGGCGCGGAGATCGGGTACCTACCTCGCGACGACGCGGAACAGTTCGCCGAGCAGTTCCTGGCCGAACACGAGTGGACGTTCAGCGATCCGATCCTGCAACGAGTCGGCGGCGCATTCTGCGATCACCCGCTCGGCCAGCGGATGCGCTGACGCACCCCCTGCTCCACTCGACGTCCTCGGGCGGGGGACTCCGCGCCGCGGACGGACGAGTGGAGCGCCTGTTGCAGTCCGCCTTACGAATACGTTGTGACGATCGACCCCAGCGCATCGAGCTGGAGGCGGTTGACGAGACCGAGGTGGTAGAGGTGCAGCTCGTTCGCCCCGGCGTCGACGGTCGCGGCCACATGCGCGGCCACCTCGTCGAGCTTCTTCGGCGGCAGTACCGAAACATACGCACCCACATCCACCCCGTCGCCGACGGCCGCGCGGGTTGCCTTCACCACCGACACCGTCTCGGCCGTTCCCGGCCAGGCCGACACGAGCACCGCATCGACATCGGCTGGCGCGGAGGCGGTCAACGCAGGCGAGGGTCCGGTCTTCCACGGATCCGGGTGACCGTGCAGCGTCACGCGTGCCGACGGAGCCTGTTCACGCACTGCGGCAAGCACTTCCGCACGAAGGTGATCGGCGTCGGCGTGTCGGACCGCCACCACCGCGTCGATCTCGTCGGCGTCCAACACGTCCGTGATCGCAGCATCCGTAGGCAAAGTTCCGGCCGACAGGGCATCGATGCCGTTGCGCAGCTTCTGCGTCACCTTGGCCGAATCGACGCCTCGCGAGGCCCACGCGTCGAGCTCGCGCTGCGTGCAGCTGATCGACATCAGCGTGTCGCCGATGCCCGGGAACGCGCCGTCCGTCTTCTCGTGTGGTCCGACATGAGCGAAGCCCAGCTGTCCGCATGCCTCGACGGACACCCCGTGTACCTCGACGCCGCGGATCGCTTCGGCCGCGAGCGTGGCGCTGTACCGCACGATATCGGGATGCCCTGGTGCGAGGGCATACCGATAGGCATCTCCGAAACAATTGACGACGGTCGCGTCGGGATGGGCGTGGCCGAGAATTGTGCTGTGCGTCAGCACGATCCACGCGTTCACCAGGAATCCGGCCTCCCGCAGCACACTCGCTGCCTCGCCGAACGCGTCCTCGGCACCGCCCCAGGCGGCCGTCCGCGCAGTGATCGTGCGCCCGGCCCAAGCGTCGGGACGAACCGGTCGATACAGCGCTGCGTGGTGGGCGTCGACCACTTTGTGCTGCGGATGCAGCGGGGTTGCCGCCCTGATGGAGTGGTACGTCGCGGCGAGCGAGATCTCATGCACCCCGAGTCTGTTGGCGCGTTCGACGAAATGCGGGTCGCCCAGGACGTCCCAAGGGTAGGCGTGCGCGACGATGCGGTCGACGGTCATGAAGATCATCCTTCGATGGCTGATTTGTTCGATAGAGAGAACTGAGTTCACACATGGGAACACAATTCGAGCCCAACTGTCCACGATTCACGCGACGAGCAGAGATCCGGCGAGCCCTGGGGGCATTCGACGACCCTCCGCGTCCGCACGTGACCCGTGGTCGGACCTGGACACGCGATGGCATCTCCGGCGTGGAGCTGAACTGGGACAACACGTCCGCATGGCTGCTGACGCCCCCCGACGCAGAGACTCCACTGCCCGCGATCCTGCTCATGCACGGTCACGACGGGATGAAGTTCTACGGCAAGGAGAAGGTGGCCGACGGCCCCGACGGCATGGCACCCGACCTCGAGGAGTTACGCAGGCGTGGATACGGCGGCAGCGCGCCCGCCGCCCGTCTGGTTGCAGCGGGTTTCGCAGTCCTGGTCCACGACGTGTTCCCGTGGGGCAGTCGCCGGGTGCCGTGGGAGGACCTCCCCGAGCGGGCTCGACGTGCAGGTGCCCAGCTGGAAGGGCTGCCGAGATACGAGGCGGCCGCCCGCGAGCACGAGCACGGACTCGCAAAAGTGGCAGCGCTGCAGGGCAGTTCATTGGCCGGGCAGGTGCTGAGCGAGGACCTGATCGCGCTGCAGGCACTGGCGGAGTGCCCCGAGGTGGACGCACACCGCATCGCCACTGCCGGCTTCTCCGGTGGCGGAGTGCGCGTCGCACATCTACTGGCGTGCAGCGATCGCCTACGAGCAGGGGTGATCACGGCATCGATGAGCACGTTCGCCGATATCGCGAACGGTCACGCGGACGACACCACCTGGTTGATGATCACCCCGGGCCTGCCTACGGTGTGCGACTGGCCGGAGATCGCCGGGGCAGCAGCCCCGACCCCAGTGTTGGTCCAATTCGCTGAGCTGGATTCCCATTTCGGCCTCCCCGGCATGCGCGACGCCGAGGCGGCGCTCCGCCGCGACTACGGAGAATCGGAAACACTGTTCACACAATGGTTTTCGGAACCGCATCGATTCACGACGACCATGCAGGACGCGGCGGCCGGCTGGTTGAGCCTGCACGTGTGACCGGGAATGCTTGACAGCGCTTGTGACTGCCGTCATAGTTGGTCCAGAAATTCACATAGAAGACATCCGTTCAGATATGTGAACAGCCCAAGACTTGCACGGCCCGGCTCGCTCAGGGTCGGAAGACATCCCGCCAGATCCGCTCGCCGGCTTTCCATCCGGCCCCGAACGCTTCGGAGCGTCCCCATGGTCACCACCACACCACCCCGGTCGGGAGGTACCCGCGCGCCCAGCGCTGCCGTCCCTCCCTTTCGACCGAAACGCAAGCGCCGCATCTCGGCCCCGTACATCCTGATCGCGCCCGTCGTCATCCTGCTGGCAGTGTTCATCTTCTACCCGGTCGGCAGCGTCTTCTACTACAGCCTGCAGTTCTACAACCCGACGACGCCGTGGGACAACGGCTTTGCGGGCCTGGAGAACTTCAAGCTGATGTTCGCCGACGACCTGTTCTGGAACAGCCTCGTCGTCACCGCCAAGTGGGTGGGCGTGCAGGTCGTGTTCCAGCTGATCCTCGGCCTCGGACTGGCCCTGCTGGTCAACGAGGTATTCCGCGGACGCGGCCTGGCCCGTGCCCTGGTGTTCTCTCCCTGGGCCGTCTCCGGCGTGCTCACCACCGGCATCTGGCTGCTCATCTACAACCCGTCGACCGGATTGTTCAAACTGCTGGGCAACATGGGCATCGGCGACGGTACCGCCGCGCCGATCGCCGATCCGGACACCGCGTTCTGGGCCACCAGCGTTGCCGAGCTCTGGCGCGGGGTTCCGTTCTTCGCCATTCTCATTCTCGCCGAACTGCAGAGTGCGCCCAAGGATCTGTACGAGGCTGCGAACGTCGACGGCGCGAACCGCTGGCAACGCTTCCGGTTCGTGACGCTGCCACACCTCAAAGCCGTGATCATTCTGTCCACCCTGCTGCGCGGGGTCTGGGAGTTCAACAACGTCGATCTCCTCTACACCCTCACCGCAGGCGGACCGGCCGACGTCACGACCACCTTGCCGCTCTACGTCTCTCAGCTCGCAACCACCGCGCAGGACTTCGGATACGGCTCGGCTCTGACCACCGTCGCGTTCGTCATCCTGCTCTTCTGCTCGATCCTCTACTTGCGCCTCAGCAAATTCAACAGCGATAAGGCCTGACGCACATGACAACTACCGCAGACCGTCCCGTCGTGACCAGTCCGCCGGCGGACCATTCCGAGAAGGTGCGCGTGCACCGCACCAAGCCCCGCGTGTTCAGCGTGGGCCTCCCGCTCGCCGTCTACCTCCTGTTCACGCTCGTCCCGTTCTACTGGATGATCGTCTTCGCGTTCCGGCCTGCCGGGTCCAATTCGATGCTCCCCTGGCCCATCACGCTCGACCATTTCGATACCGTCTGGAACACCCTCGGCTTCAGCTTCTTCTTCAAGAACAGCCTCATCGTCGCCGGTCTGTCGCTGGTACACACCACCTTCGTCGCACTGGCGACCGGCTATGCGTTGGCACGCTTCAAGTTCCGCGCCAAGATCCCCCTGGTGATGGCCCTGCTGTGCAGCCAGTTCGTCCCCGGTGCGATGTTGCTCATCCCACTGTTCCAGGTGTTCCGCGAGATGGGACTGGTGAACAACCTGTTCGGACTCATCGTCGCCGATACCGTCTTCCAACTACCGTTGGCGGCAATGCTGATGGCAGGGTTCATCTCTCAGATCCCGGTGGAACTGGAGGAGGCAGCCATGGTCGACGGCTGCTCACGTCTGAAGGCCTTCCGCATCATCATGTTGCCGCTGCTGCGGCCCGGTCTGATCGCCGTCGGTTCCTTCGCGTTCATCGGCAGCTGGAACAACTTCCTGTTCGGCCTGATGTTCATCAGTAGCCAGGACAAGTTCACCCTCCCAGTCGGATTGAGCTACACGATCGGCTCGTACAACGTCGACTTCGGTGTGCTCGCAGCGGGCGGTCTGATCGCCGCCGTACCGGTGGTCGCTGTGTTCGCCGTCATCCAGAAGTATCTCGTCCAGGGCCTCAGCGCCGGCGCGGTCAAGGGCTGATCATGACGTACGGAAAGAGAATCGACATGAATCGACGCACCCTGCTGCGCACCACCCTCGTCGGTGCGGTAGCCACGCTCGTGCTGGCATCCTGCAGTTCCGAAACCTCCCTGCCCGACGGTGCCCTCGGAGATCCGAACAGCGGCACCCTCACCTTCTGGGACAACAATGCCGGGCCGGATCGAACCCCGTTGTACGAGGAGCTGATTCGACGTTTCGAGGAGATCAATCCCGGCATCGACATTCAGTACGTCGGTCTACCATCCGACAGTGCGCAGCAGAAATATCAGACGGCTCTCGCGGGTGGGTCCGCACCCGACCTGGGCATCGTCTCCACCGCGTATCTCGCGCCCCTCGTCGCGCAGAATGCCGTGATCCCGCTCGACGACTTCATGGCATCCTCTCCGCAGAAGGACCAATACGATCCCAAGATCATCGAATCGGCAATGGAGTCCGGCGGCGGCGAGAACCTGTACGGTCTGCCGTTCACCAGTAACAACGCCACCCTGTGGTATCGAGCGGACTGGTTCGACGAGGCCGGTATGGAGCCACCCGATACCTGGGACGAGTTCTACGACGCGGCAGACGAACTGACCGACAAGTCCGCCGGAAGATACGGGTTCACCATCCGAGGCGGTGCCGGCTCGATCTATCCACTGCTGCAACACATGTTCGCCGTCACCGGCGTCGACAACTTCTTCGACGGCAGCGAATCCACCGTCAACCGGCCCGAGATGGTTCGAGCCATCGAACGTTTCGCGGCCCTCTACGACGTCGACACACCTACCGCCGATGTCAACAACGGTTTTCCACAGATGGTCGCCAGCTTCGGTGGTGGTTCGGTGGCGATGATGCAGCACAACCTCGGATCACTGAGCAATCACCGTAAGGCGCTCGGCGACAAAGTCGGGGCCGTTGCCCTGCCTCTCGCGGACAACGGCGTCCGCACCGTGATGACCGACCCGTTCCCGTCGTACACGGTGTTCAAGAGCAGCCAGCACCAGGCAGCGGCCTGGAAGTTCCTCGAGTTCATGACCTCGCCGGAGTCGCAGGCCTACTGGAACGAGAACGTGGGGCAGATCCCGGTCAACGCCGACGCCCGCTCCGCGCCCGCCTTCGAGGCGATGCCGTCCGTGCAAGCCGCCCAGGCCGCCCTCGACGATCCGGAGACCGTGTTGGTCACCCCGCCCGACTATCTGCCCGATTTCGGCAAGATCGTGCAGGTCCAGATGCTGGGTCAGTGGCAGAAGGTCCTCATCGGGCAGCTCAGCGCACAGGATTTCGCCGACGACTTCGCCGAGAAGCTCAACCGCTCCAAGGCCAAATACGATGCCCGACAGGGTAAATAGGGGACTCATCACCATGTCCAGCGTCATCACCGAGGTTGCCGTCCAGGTCTTCAAGACCGAGGCTCGCACCGCCGTCGATTCCTACGGGCATCGACACCCCGGTCCGTCGATACCCACCACTCAGGCACTGCTGCGCATCACAGATTCCGACGGCGTCAGCGGTTACGTCCTGGGCAAGACCAGCTATCTGCGTGAAGATCAAGTGGAGCAACACTTTCGACCGGTCCTCATCGGCACCGATCCGCTGCACCGCGAGGAAATGGACCGCAAATTCGCAATTCGGCAACGGACGCGAGCCGTCGAACTTCCCGAACACACCTGCAGCTACCTCGATCAGGCACTGTGGGACCTGGCGGGCAACCGATTCGATACCCCCGTGTGGAAGCTGCTGGGCGGAGCGCGCAGCGAGGTCAAGGCCTACGCGAGCACCATGTGCGGCGATACCATCGAGGGTGGCCTGTCCAGTCCACAGGAGTATGCGAATTTCGCAGTGGCGCTGAAGAATCAGGGCTACCAGGGAATCAAACTGCACACCTGGATGCCGCCGCTCGAAGGGGCACCGAGCCTCACGCGGGACATCGAGGCCTGCGCGGCGGTGAGAGATGCCGTCGGACCAGGGTTCTCGTTGATGCTCGACGGCTATCACTGGTACTCACGTACCGACGCCCTCAAGCTCGGCCGGGAACTCGATGCACTGAAGTTCGACTGGTTCGAGGAGCCCATGGACGAATTCTCGATGCGCTCGTACAAGTGGTTGGCGGATCAGATCGATACCCCCGTCATCGGCCCCGAGACCACTCCCGGTCGGCATCGTTCGCGAGCGGACTGGATTGCCGACGATGCCTGCGACATCCTGCGCGTCGGTGCGATGAACGGCGGCGGCATCACCCCGGCACTGAAGACCGTGCACATGGCCGACGGCTTCGGGCTCGAGTGCGAGATCCACGGCAACGGTGCCCCCAATCTCGCACTGGTAGGCGGCGCTCCGAACATCCAGTGGTACGAACGTGGCCTGCTGCATCCACTGGTCGACTACGACTGGGTGCCGCCGCATCTGAAGTCCATCGTCGATCCGATAGATGCGAACGGGATGGTGCACATGCCATCGCGACCAGGCCTGGGTGAGGACATCGACCTGGAGTACATCTCGAACAATCTGATTGCGGAGTACTGAGCTCGATCTTTCTTACGGGTGAAAGATGGAAATTAGGGAAAGATCGACCAACCCGTCAAGCAGTATCAGTCGTCAGTCGGATGTGCGAGTTCGTATGTCGCCGCGAATCGCGCATTCGGCACCGCCCACTGTTCCCCGGCGACACCCTCCAGAATCCAATCGCCGCTTACTGCCTCCAGATCGCCCTCGAGAGTCGCAATGCGTTCACCAGAGACCGCTCTTCGCGCTCTTAGAGTGCCGGTCCGGCGGTAGCGCGAGTTCGCAACTTTCTCGTGGGTGGCAGCGAAGATGTCGGGCTTGACCGACCGCTCGTTGCCATCGCCATCGGTAACCAGCCAGTCGCCCGCGGCGGCAGTCAAGGTATCGCCCCCACTAGTACGCCATGTACGAGGCTGCTCAAGAACGTGTGCCGTTACCTCGCCGAGTCGCCGATACGTACGCCAGGGTTTAGGTATCGACCGATATCCCAGGCTCCGCAGAATAAGCAATGTGCTGTAAAGACTGCGTTGAGCTCGAGTTTTATTTTCACGGCTCTCTTCATCCCCGCCGTCCGTGCGCGTGAGTTCGGCCCAGCCGAGGAGGCGGTTGTGCTTTTGGTCGGCATCGTTGCGTATCGTCGAGTATTTCCAGCCCGCATCGCGGTAGAAGCGGCACCAATCATCATGTTCGAGCTGAATCATCCGATCAACGGTTCTTGCATCGAACCCCAGGGCTCCAAATTTCCCTGCCAGATCTAAACCATCCAGTGAAATTGGAGCTTCAGAATCTGTACGCTCAATGGTATTCCATGTGTGCTGACCTACTTTCTCTACAAGCCAGAGTGTATTGACGACCTGCCGTCTGTTTGATTGCTGAAGAAACGGGTCGAGGTGCGCCCATTCTTCAGTGCTCCATGTGTCGCGGTCGGTCTCGGCGCTGTAGTGCTCATGAATCAGTTCGGCTGCTCTCTCCCAGACGTCCTGCGGAGCACTGCTGGCGAGATCCATGTTGATGGGGAACGGGTACAACCGACCGACAATAGTGGATTCTGGGAGAGCCGCCGTCGATGAAGATGCCTGATAGATTCGTAGTGTTGGGAAGTTGGCCGCTAACCGCGTTCCCGCCGTGGCGAAAGCACTGTCGGCCAGTACTACTGCGTAGTCCGAGGGATCATTCTCGGCCAGAATCGCGATGATGGTCTCTGCTGAACCATCGGCATCAAGTGCAGAGACAGACAGCGTGGTCTGGCCTGGCGCAATTCGATTCTGACGAACTTGGTGATCTCGGACGAAGCCGTGTGCACCGCGAGCGACGATCGTCAGGGCTGAAGGAAGGTCGACGTGGGGCTTCGCATAGACGCTGTTTTCTCTGGCTAGCTGTGCGAACTCCGATGTCAATGCGTATGTCAGCGGGGAGAGCCCGCACAAAAGGACAGTTTTCGCCGGACGTTCGGCCTGAGCACGTATGCGTTTCGTGGTCAAATGGCGGGCTATCTTTGCTGCAGTGATTTCGTATCGACCCACTGCGTCTGCCACCCACCGCTTGTTCTCGCCCTCCGTCGACTCAACTGCTTCGCGAGCCTCGAAGAAGCTTCGACGCCACACCTCGGCCTGCCAGGGGTCGTCGACTCGCACAGTCAAAGGAATTCTGAATCGATTGTCGCCGAGAGCATCCAGCGCGACGTCGATAGCGCCCAATCTCATTTCGTTCTGCACGGGATCCTCCGAGAGCAGATAGAGACGGCGCAACCGCCTCCACATGTGCAGACTAGTGAGCGCTGACGGGCTGTTGATAGCCGCCACCCGAATTCGGGCACCGAGGTCACGCGCAGAGGTGACTGCTAGCTGGTCTGGGTTGGCCGTGATGATGACCAGAGTCTCCTTCGAGGCTTTGCGCCGAGCAATAGCGCTGACCATCGAGACCGTTTCGTCATCGATTCCGACAACGACCGTGAGAGACTTTGCCCGCCAGATCGCTATTCGGTCCAACTGTGAGCGGAACAGCGTCAGCGTGGCCGCAAGAGCTGTCGTGAGCGTCGTCCCGATCGCCAGAAGGCGACCGAGTTCGAGCGCGACGGGCACGCTGTTGCCTAGATGCGCGTCGTCGTTACCTACGAACAAACCGAGTGTCCACGCCAATGGAGCGAAGAATGGTGTTTGGTCACCGTTATGAAACATGTATGAGCAAAGGCCGAGTACCAGTGCGGACGTCGCCATTGCGGCCAACACCACCACAGGCGCACCTGTAAACGGACGTCGTCCTGCCAGCGGGGCAAGTACGAACATCAGTGCGGGTGGGGTGAGCACACTGAGTATTGACAGCGCCGACCCTGGCTCACCAAACCACGTCAACCACGGTGGTACGCCGTCACGAACAGACGGGTACAGCGCGAGCACGCAAAGATAGACCACAGTCGAGAGGTATGTAGCGCCGAGTACGTAAATGACAGTGAGTGCCAGAGACTCGGCGCGTTGCGAACGACCCATTTTCGCATTGCGAGGCTCTGTTCCGACATTGATCACCGCAACAATGTAAGCCATGGATATCAAATTCTGGCCGCGAAGGGCCTCAGAGCATTCTCCATCGCATACCAATTCCGGGTGGTCGGCAGATCGGGCCCCAGATCTTCCGTCTAGGTTTGAAGAACATTCGAACGAAGGACAACCCAGCGAGAGGCGATGTGAGATCAAGCCCCAAGCCAATGGTTTGACCACGCTGTCAAGCGGACTTCGAAGCCTGAGTCTTTTCGGCTCTTTCGGTGTGCGCATCCTAGGTCCGCTGCTCGCCAGCGATCCACCTCTCTGTATCTGACCACCCGCGGCAACAATCGCGCCGGCTCTGCAGTCGTTCGAACGACGTATTTCGCTGAGCCTGGCCGGCATGGGAGAATCTGAGATCGATCTTTGCGGGTACATGTAGGAGTGCAATGAGTCTGGTGGACGAGCGCCCAGAAACTGGCGTCGAGAAATATAAAGCGTTCATCTCTTACTCTCGGTCAGCCTCCAAAGACCTAGCTACCTCCCTGCAAACTGGGTTGGAGCGTTTCGCGAAGCCCTGGTACCGCCTACGAGCCATGCGTGTGTTCAGAGACGACGCGAGTATGTCCGCGAACACGCAACTTTGGTCCACCATCGAGGATGCGCTACGTCAGGCCGACTGGTTCGTAATCTTGGCATCGCCAGAGGCTGCAGAGTCCGTCTGGGTCAACAAAGAAATCAACTGGTGGCGATCGAATCGCGACGCCGATCGCATTCTGATTGTTCAAGCGAAGGGAGAGGTTGTTTGGGATTACCAGGTCAACGACTTTTCTTCGCGACTATCGACCGCTGTTCCCGGGGCACTGTATGGGGCGTACGCCGAGGAACCGCGTTGGATCGATATGCGCTGGTTCTCGGAGACACCCGACATCGCTCCATCCGATCCGCGATTCGACGAACGACTTGCGGATATTGCGGCTACGGTCCGTGGTGTCGATCGCGACAGGCTGGTGGGCGAGAACGTCAGACTTCACCGACGAGCGCTCCTGCTAGCGAGAGTATCAATCGCCGTCCTGATTTCGTTGTTGTTGGTAGCGGTCGTTGCGGGTGTTGTCGCGATCGCTCAAGCGCGGAACGCAGAATCGCAGTTGCGAGTTGCCACCTCTCGACTGTTGTCGTCGACGGCGCAGGCCGAGGCCGCAACCGATATCGAAAGTGCCAGGTTGTATGCGGTTGAGGCCTACCGACTCCATGCGGACGATCAATCTCGCGCTGCCCTTCTCGGCACTGCGTCGTCATCGCCCCTCTTGGTGGGCAACTTCCATGCGGACGACCGGATTACCGTCACCGGGGGATCCAGTGACGGCCTGAAGTTAACTGCGGGCACGGCCTCCGGGCAGGTCTTGGTATGGGACACCACGACACGTTCACGTTCTTCGCTGGCCGATATCGGTACGACAGTCTCTGCGATCGCCATGAGCGAAAACGGCAAGGTAGTCGCGGCATCGTCGCCCGAAACAACCCAGATTTGGAAAGACGGAGTCGAGCTGAAGTTCGAGCGACCTGAAATGGATACGAGCATCTACCAGGTTGCGCTTGCGGTTTCGCCGACTGGCAATTTTACGGCGATGTCTATCACAGAAGACGACCCGACTGGCTCCTCGTTTTACGGACGAGCGCAGGTCTACATTATTGACAACGCCAATGGTTACATTGTACACAGCGGAAACTTTCCTCAACCAACGGTCGCCATAACGATGGCAGACGACTACACAGTTTCAGCCTGGCTCGGGATAGAGGAGACAGGGAACTTGGAGACTCGGACGACCGAGGACTTCCATCTTGTTTCATCATCATACGGAGCAAGCGGAAGACCGCGCTACCTTCAGGGTGATCTCAGTCGAGATGGGTCAACCCTCGTGCTTCCCGATGCCAGTTCCGGTCGGTTCCCCATATTCAGGGCCAGTGATGCATCTGTGGGTGAATTCGGCCTGCTCTCCGGGGGAGAAGCAACTCTGCGATCGGAAGCAATTGCGTTGAGCCCGAACGGTAGCCTGCTCGCGGTCTCGAACGCTGGCCAAATATCGGTATCCACAGTAGCGGACGATTCCGGGGCTTCCACAGAAGAAGCAGTGCTGATCGGCAATCCTCCAGTGATCTGGGGTACGCTTCGTTTCTTGAGCGATCGGCGTCTTATTTCTGCGAGCGGGCAGTCTGTATCGTTATGGGATCTCGACCGCGATGGAGGAATAGTACGAAGTCACAATGCCATCGCGACATCGGCATGTACGGCATGCGGTCCGGTAAAACTCGGCGTGAGCCCAAACGGGGAATTCTCGGTAACAGACGATGACCTGAGTGGATTGGTGAGTACAAAAACAGCCACGGGCGATGCATTTATCGTTCCGCGGGATGACTACTCGACCGTATACCGATTCCTGGGATGGAAGAATGATGATGAATACTTCGTGTTGAACGTTAGGGATCGCCGAATTGGAATTGTCCCGGCAGCGTCGTCAGTTCCGAAAGTGGAGTGGAATGCAGACTACGTCGATATAGACGAGTCTAGCTCGGTACCAATATCTTTCCACTACAATGCGCAGAATGATCAGTTGTCCTTTTACTACCGAGGGACGGTCTACCGATTGAACGGCGGGAACGGCGAGTATGTCTCCAAGCAGGATTTGTCGCTCGAAAACGTAACCTTCTCGGCGGATGGCAGCAAGGTAGTCGGTAATATTGATTCGAGCGACTGGAAGTTACACGACTTGGCGAGCGGCGAATCACAAGAACTCGCATTGGGCGATGGTGTCGTGACTAGCTACGAAGGACTAGAATTCGACCATGGCCTACTGCGTGCATTGCACACGAACGGCGACGTGGAGATTTGGAATGAAGACGCCAGTCAAGTTCTGTCCGCTATTCCCAGTAATGCCGGGATTGGGAATTGGGTTGCTGTCGCTCCAGGAGCGGAATATATAGCTCATTACGAAGCTAACGGCTCGGTTTCTGTGCAGTCACTCGATGGAACGATCATCAAGAATCTGGAGCTTCCAAAGAATTCTGATTCCAAGCCGCAGATCAGCTTTTCTGGGGATGGGAGAATGCTTCTAGTCTTGGCTTCCACTTTCGATAACCCTGAATATCCGGACGGTGCCCTTGTGTCACTCAACCTGGACCCGGAAAATTGGATACGCGCAGCCTGTGAGCCCTCCGGGAGAAGCTTGACCGATCGAGAGTGGACCGAGGTTACTGGGACGGATCGGCCTGACGCATTTGTTTGCTGATTAATCGTCACCGCCCGATTTTGCCGCCACGACTAGCCGTGAGTGTAGGACGTGAGCGCGTGAAGCCAATCCAGCGGACCTCATATTCGCGAAGCGCCGTTCACTGGTCTCGTCGGCGCTTTTGGCTTTGGGTATGCGTCGCGCTAGCCCCGTTCATTCTTCCTGTTGAAGTGTTGGCCTGATCAGTTTGAGATCTCGGTTTCCGACCGCGTTCACGTCGATCACGCGCGGCGGCAGGTGTCGATCGGTGGGGCTCGATTCCACTGTCCGAGAGGGTGGCTTTCGAGTCGTATGGGTTCCGGTCCTAAGGAACGTTATCGCTCCGGCATGCGACATGACGCGAGCCCCGGTGGCATGGACGGACAGGGTGCGCGGCACCAACCGATCGGTGTGAAGGCCCGAGGCTTGCATCGGTCGGTCAGAATCCGTGTCCGCGCATGAAGCATCGTTCATCATGAGGGACACTGTCTCCATGGTGAACGATGTCGCGGCTGCTGCAGTATCCGAGAGCCAGCCGGTCAAATCCGCGGAACGCACGATCCACATCCTCGAGACGCTGGCCGCATCCCCCACGCGCATGAGCCTCGGCGAACTGCAGGAGGCGTGCGGGTATCCCCGATCGAGTCTGCACGCCTTGCTGAGGACGCTCAAGGACCTGCGCTGGATCGAGGCCGACGAGTCCGGCTCGCGGTACGGCATCGGCACACATGCATTGCTCACCGGCACGTCCTACCTCGACAAGGATTCCGTCGTCGGTCGAGCGGCGGCAGTACTGGAAACGCTGCGCTCGGACGTCCGGCACACCGTCCACTTCGCCCGACGCGACGAGGACTGCGTCATCTACCTCGCCAGCCGCGGTTCCAAGCTCGAGGTGCGGCGCATGCACCGCGTCGGACGCAAGCTGCCATGCCACGTCACTGCCCTCGGCCAGGCATTGCTCGCCGAACTCACGACCGACGAGGTGACACAGCTGCTGCCGAAGAAACTCGAGCGGTACACCGAGAACACCATCGTCGATCGTGATGCCCTCATCGCCGAACTCGGCCAGGTTCGCCGTCGCGGTTGGTCGTTGGAACAGGAGCAGGGCACCGCCGGCGTGGTCTGCATAGCGACCGTCGTGCCCTATCGGATCCCGGCCACCGATGCGCTCAGCGTCTCGATGCCCGCGGAAGTCGCCTCGTACCCGGGCGAACTCGAACGAATCGCCGGGGTGCTCACCGACCACGCCGCCGCCTGGGCCCGAGAGCTTCGGGCCGAGGGAGTGCGGTAGAGCCGCTTCGCGGCATGTGAGCGAAACTTCGTAGCAGGGGTCGAGTTTCCGCTCACCTGCGCGTCAGCGCTCCAGGTCAGCGCACCACAGCCTTCGCGACGGTCCAGGCACGACCCTGCTCGCTCAACGTGAAGCCCAATCCCGGGCGAGCGGACAGATGCATGCGTCCGTCTCGGGTCTCGAGGTGCTCGTTGAACAGCGGGTCCAGCCAGTCGAAGTGCTCCACCCACGTCTGCAGGGGATACACCGCCGCGAGGTGCAGGTGGATCTCCATGGCGAAATGCGGGGCGAGCTGCAGATTGTGGTGCTCGGCCAACGTCGCCAATTTCAGGAACTGCGTGATTCCGCCGATGCGGGGAGCGTCGGGCTGCAGGATGTCCACCGAACCGGCCTCGATGAGGCGGACGTGCTCGCCGACGCTGGCCAACATCTCGCCCGTCGCGATGGAGGTGTCGAGGCTGCGAGCGAGCTGCGCATGACCCTCTGCATCATAGGCGTCGAGGGGCTCCTCGATCCACACGAGATCGAACTGTTCGAGAATGCGGCCCATACGCTGCGCCGTGGGCCGATCCCATTGCTGATTGGCGTCGACCATCAGCGGAACGTCGTCGCCGAGAAACTCGCGCACCGCGGTGACGCGGGCGATGTCGGTGCGCCAATCCGGCTGACCCACCTTCAGTTTGATGCCACCGATTCCGTTTGCGAGGGAGATGGCGGCATTCTCCATGACCTCTTCGATCGGAGTGTGCAGAAATCCGCCGGAGGTGTTGTACGTCTGCACCGAGTCACGCGCCGAGCCGATCAGCTTGGCCAGTGGCAACCCGGCACGCTTGGCCTTGAGATCCCACAGCGCGATGTCGATCGCCGCAATCGCCTGCGTCGCAACACCACTGCGGCCCACCGAGGCTCCGGCCCACACCAGCTTGGTCCAGATCTTGCCGATGTCGTTCGGGTCCTCGCCGATGAGTACCGGAGCGATTTCCTGGGCATGCGCAAATTGGGCCGGCCCGCCCGCACGCTTGGAGTACCCGAATCCGATTCCCTCATGGCCCTGTTCGGTGCGAATTTCGGCGAACAGGAACACCACCTCGGTCATCGCCTTCTGCCGACCGGTGAGCACCTTGGCGTCGCTGATCGGATTCTTCAGCGGCAACACGATCGAGGACAGTGTCACCTCGACGATGCGGTCGATGGTCGCCGCACCGGGAGCAAGCGCCGTGATCGCAGCATCCGGGGCAGAGAGTCCGCTGGTCGGTGTGTCAGTGCCGATGGTCATCTGTGACTCCTCAAATCGTCGATTATGTTGCTTAACAGCCTATTTCGACGAACAATGCACGTCCAACACCATTTATCGGCCGATCGATGCCGCCAGTGCATCGATGTTGGATGCAATATCGGCAACCCTGCCCACGAACGTGTGATGCGTGACGCCGGACGAGTGTGGGGTCATCAGCACGTTGTCGAGATCGCGAAACGGCAACACACTCGGCTCTCCCACGCCGTCCGGCCCGGGGTAGCGGTACCAGACGTCGATCGCGGCTGCGGCAATCTCGTTGCGAGACAGGGCGTCGAACAGTGGCTGCTCCTGTACCAATGGCCCACGACCGACGTTGACGAGTACCCCGTCGCTGCCGAGCCTGCTGAGTTCCTCGGCACCGATCATGCCGCGCGTTCGCTCGTTCAGGGGTGCGGAGACCACCAGGACGTCGGCGAAATCGACCAGTGATCCCAGATCATCTGTCCCCGAGACCCATTCGAGCCCCTCGTCCGGAGCCCGCCCGCTTCCGGTGACCGCAGCGCCCACTGCGCCGTATGCCCGGAACAGCTGCCACGTTCGCCTGCCGATGTGCCCGAAGCCGACGAATCCGATGCGGGCACCACTCAGCGACAACGGTTGCGCGATGGTCGGGTCGTAGACGGCGGTGGCGAACACTCCGGAGCGAAGTGCGCGGTCCTGCTCCAGAAACTTACGGCGCAGCATCACGGTCGCAGCCACGACGTATTCCGCGATCGACTGCTCGTGATGAAAGGTGTTGCACACCTGCACATCGGGGCCCAGTCCGGAGCGATCGACGTTGTCCGTTCCGGCACCCGCGACGTGGACCATACGCAATTTCGGCGCTGCGGCACCCATGGCCGCACTGAACTTGCCACCGACGTAGACGTCTGCGTCGGCGAGTTCGGCGATGACCCGAGTCTCGTCGAACGGCACGCACCAGATCACCTCGACGTCGGCGGGCAGGCCCGCCTCGAACTGCTCCCGATGGGGCAGCACGTTTCGGTCGCCGACGACGATCTTCACCAGCGGACCAGAACTCATCGAACCAGGGCCGGCCGCTTGCTGTCGAACGTCCAACCCTCGATGAGATACTGCATGCCGATGGCGTCGTCGCGCGAACCGAGACCTTCCTTCTGGTACAACTCGTGCGCCGCATCGATCTGCTCGAAGTCGAGTTCGACACCCAGGCCTGGCTTGTCGGGCACGGTGAGGTAGCCATCCTCGATCGTGAACGGCTCCTTGGTCACTCGCTGTCCGTCCTGCCAGATCCAGTGCGTATCGATGGCAGTGATCGTCCCTGGAGCGGCCGCGGCGACGTGGGTGAACATGGCCAGTGAAACGTCGAAGTGGTTGTTGGAGTGCGAACCCCACGTCAGACCCCACGCATCGCACAGCTGCGCTACGCGGACGGAACCAGCCATCGTCCAGAAGTGCGGGTCGGCGAGTGGGATGTCCACCGCACCGGATCGGATGGTGTGGCCCATCTCGCGCCAGTCGGTGGCGATCATGTTCGTGGCGGTCTGCAATCCGGTGGCGCGCTTGAATTCGGTCATCACTTCGCGGCCCGAGAATCCACCCTCCGGTCCGACGGGGTCCTCGGCATAGGCCAGCACGTCACGCAGGCCACGGCAGGTGTCGATCGCGTCCTTCAGAAGCCATCCACCGTTGGGATCCAACGTGATTCGAGCCTCGGGGAATCGCTCGGCCAGCGCGCGCACCGCAGCAGCCTCCTCGGCCGCGGGCAGCGCACCACCTTTGAGCTTGAAGTCCTGGAACCCGTACCGCGCCTGGGCTGCCTCGGCGAGGCGCACGATCGACTCGGGATCCATCGCTTCCTCGTGCCTGATGCGCATCCAGTCGTCGGCTCCGGCTGCCTCGTCGGCTGCGCTGCGGTACGCGAGATCGGTCTTGTTCCGATCGGCCACGAAGAACAGATAGCCCAGAGCTTGGACCTTGTCACGCTGCTGACCTTCTCCCAACAGCGCTGCGACGCTGACCCCGAGGTGTTGACCCAACAGATCGAGCAACGCCGATTCCACCGCGGTCACCGCATGGATCGCGACCCGCAGATCGAAGGTCTGCGCTCCGCGTCCCCCGGCATCACGATCGGCGAACGCGCGACGCATCTCGGCCAGCACAGCGTTGTAGCGGCCGATACTCTGACCCTCGACGAGCGAACGAGCATCCTCGAGAGTCTGCCGAATCGCCTCTCCGCCCGGCACTTCGCCGACGCCGGTGCGCCCGTCCGAGTCGGTGAGCACCACCAGATTGCGGGTGAAATACGGGGCGTGGGCTCCACTGAGGTTGAGCAGCATGTCGTCGTGGCCCGCAATCGGAATCACGCGCATCTCGGTGACGACGGGGGTGCTGTTCTGGGAGTTCATGATCGGACCCTCTCGGCCGGTGGTATCGGATGCTATTTGGTCAGGGTGACGGGTTCGACGCTGCCCTCGGTATCGGCCACCACCCCGCGCGGCTTCTTGATGAGTAGGACCGACAGCGCAGCCAGTGCGGATGCACCGGCCAGCGCATACAGTCCCCAGGTCACCGAACCGGTGGCCTCCTGGATCAATCCGAATCCGAACGGTGCGACGAAGCCGCCGAGGTTGCCCACCGAGTTGATGACGGCGATGGCGGCGGCAAGCACCATCGGATGCAGAGTGGACTGCGGGAAGGACCAGAACAGCGGGCTCGCGCTCTTGAATCCCATGGCAGCGATGCACAGGAAGATCAGCGCGATCCACGGCGTCGCGACGGCGGCCAACAGTGTGCCGACTGCAGCGGTGAGCAGAGCGATGATTAACAGTGGTCGACGGTTTCCGGTGCGGTCGCCGATCTTGGACATGTAGTACATGGCGAACACGGCGCAGATCCATGGCAGCGACGAGAGCAAGCCGACGGTGATGTCGTTGGTTCCGTCGATCCGTCGGACGATGGACGGGAGCCAGAATGTGTTGGCGTAGATCGAGAGCTGGATTGCGAAGTAGATCCAGATGAACAGCAGCAGCTTGGGATCGAGCAACATCTTCCAGCGCGACCTGCCGTCGCCAATGCCGGAGGTACGTGCCTTCTCTGCTTCCTCGACGGCAATGGCAGCGTTCAGATCGTGCTTCTCCTCGTCGGTCAGCCACTTCGCATCCTTGACGTGCGAGTCGATGAGGAAGTAGGCGATGGTGCCGACGACAACGGACAGCAGGCCCTCGATGCCGAACAGGTACTGCCAGCCTCGGGCCCCGAAGAGTCCGTCGAGAGAAAGCAGCGGACCCGACAGTGGGCCGGAGATCGCCGCGGCCACCGACGACCCTGCGACGAACAACGCGGTGGCACGGCCGCGGTGGCTGTTGGGCAACCACTTGGCGAAGTAGAAGATGATGGCCGGGAAGAATCCGGCCTCGGCCGCTCCGAGCAGGAACCGCAGGATGTAGAACATCTCGGGACCGTTGACGAAGGCCATGGCGAACGAGATGGTGCCCCAACTGACCATGATGCGGGTCAGCCAGATCTTGGCACCGAACTTCTCCATCATCACGTTGCTCGGAAGCTCGAAGAGCGCGTACGCGATGAAGAACACGCCGGCACCGAATCCGTATGCCGCAGCTCCGATACCGACGTCGGCTTCGAGGTATTCGCGGGCGTAGCCGATGTTCGATCGGTTCAGCTGATTGCAGATCAGCATGATGATGAACAAGGGCACGACTCGCCGGAATATCTTCGCGACGGCAGAATCGACTGCCGGCGTCGGCGGGAGAGTGATCGACATCGATCGCTCCGTTCTGTGGCTCGAGCGGTTTCCCGCTACCGATGCGCGAGTGTGACCGGCACAGGCATGGATCGACCCAGTGATTGGGCTCACATGAAACAGTAGGACTCCGGATCGATGCATGTCCAAGACCATCTACGCATCGACCGATGCAGTAGAGGTATCGGCAACTGCAGTCGGTGCTCATCGCGCCTGGCAGCAAGATCGATACCGAGACTGAATCAAATACGACTTTTTTAGACTTGGACATGTATCGATCAGCCTTCTAGCGTGGTGACCTATGAGCCAGGTCACGCCCTGGCGTCAGCGCACGCACCGCACCACAGCCCTAGGAGTCACCCCATGACAGCGTCGACGACACAGTCCACCCACCTCACCGGCCGGATGATCATCGCCGGCGTCCCGGTCTTCGGTGGCGGCACGCAGATTCACGGAATCGACCCCAGCACCGGCGCGAACCTCGAACCCGCCTACGGTCACGGCGACAATACCGACGTCGAGAAGGCTTGTGCCGCAGCGGCCGAAGCATTCGCCGATTACCGTGCCACCTCCTCGGAGACCCGTGCACAGTTTCTCGAAACCATCGCCGACAACATCGCAGCTCTCGGCGACACGCTGATCGAGCGCACCGTCGCCGAGTCCGGACTTCCGTTGGCCCGCATCACCGGCGAGGTCGGTCGCACCACCGGGCAGCTCCGCTTGTTCGCTTCGGTTCTGCGCGAGGGTAGTTGGAACGGTGCCCGCATCGATCCGTCCCAGCCCGATCGCACGCCACTCCCCCGCGCCGACATCCGCCAGCGGCAGATTCCGCTGGGCCCGGTTGCAGTGTTCGGGGCCAGCAACTTCCCACTCGCTTTTTCCGTCGCAGGCGGCGACACCGCTTCCGCTCTCGCGGCCGGATGCCCCGTTGTGGTTAAGGCCCACGATGCTCATCCGGGAACGTCCGAACTGGTCGGTCGCGCGATCGCCGACGCCGTCGCTTCCACCGGAATGCCCTCGGGCACATTCTCTCTGCTCTTCGGCTCCGGCCGTGGACTCGGCACCGCTCTGGTGACCGACCCTCGCATCAAGGCCGTCGGCTTCACCGGATCACGTTCGGGTGGAACTGCTCTCGTCGCCGCCGCAGCCGGTCGGCGTGAGCCGATCCCGGTGTACGCCGAGATGAGTTCCATCAACCCGGTGTTCGTCATGGACGGCGCTCTCGCCACCCGCGGAGCCGAGCTCGGCCGCGCCTTCGTCGCATCGCTGACGATGGGCTCGGGCCAGTTCTGCACCAACCCCGGTCTCGTCATCGCCGTCGACGGGCCCGGACTGCAGTCCTTCACCGAGGCAGCGACGACAGCGGTATCGGAATCCGCCCCCACCACGATGCTCACCCCGAACATCGCCGCGAGCTACGGCGAGGGCGTCGACGCACTGAGTGGCGTCGTGACCGAACTTGCCCGCGGTACCGACACCCAGGCCCCGAACGCCTGCCGCGCAGCATTGTTCGAGACCGATGCCGATACGTTCCTCACGTCCGAGGCGGCGCAGACCGAGGTGTTCGGCGCGTCGAGTCTCATCGTTCGGTGCACCGACGCGCAGCAGGTTCGCGACGTCGCCGCGCTGCTCGAAGGTCAGCTCACCGCCACGATTCACGCCGACGAGTCGGATCACACCGAGGCAGGCAAGCTCCTCTCGGTTCTCGAGCTCAAGGCCGGCCGCATCCTGTTCGACGGATGGCCGACGGGCGTCGAGGTGGGCCACGCAATGGTCCACGGCGGCCCTTTCCCCGCCACCTCCAACTCCCGCACCACCTCGGTCGGATCTCTCGCCATCGAGCGCTTCCTACGTCCCGTTTCTTACCAGGACGTTCCGACATCACTGCTGCCCACTGCAATTGCCGATGGCAACCCGGACGGCATCTTCCGCCGCATCGACGGCCAGCTCACCCAAGACTGACTCACCCCACCTAGTTCTCGAGGAGACCACCATGCTCGACGGAGTCCTGTTCTTCCCTGTCACCCCGTTCACCGCCTCCGGTGAGGTCGATTACGACCTGCTGGCTGCTCACATCGCGAAGGGTGTCGACGCCGGACCCGGTGGAGTATTCATCGCTTGCGGCACAGGTGAATTCCATGCCCTCGAAGGCGAGGAGTTCGGCAAGATCGTGCGCACGGCAGTCGACGTCGTCGCAGGCCGTGTGCCGGTGTACGCCGGCGCAGGCGGATCCGTCGCCCAGGCAAAGGCGTTCGCGGCGAGCGCGAAGAGCAACGGAGCCGATGGCATCCTGCTGTTGCCGCCGTACCTGGTGACGATGCCGCAGGCCGGTCTCGTCAACTACACCAGGGCCGTTGCCGCCGCGTCGGATCTGCCGTTGATCGTCTACAACCGCGGCAATGCCCGCTTCACCGAGGACTCGGCCGTCGAGGTTGCACAGCTGCCCACCGTCGTCGGATTCAAGGACGGCACAGGCGATCTCGATCAGGTCGGCCGCATCGTCCGCGCGGTGCTGGATGCACTCGAGCCGTCGGGCAAGCCCTTCCAGTTCTTCAACGGCCTGCCCACCGCCGAGGTTTCCCAGCAGGCGTACCGAGCGATCGGTGTCACGCTGTACTCCTCTGCGACATTCGCCTTCGCACCCGAACTGGCGCTGGCGTTCTACCGGTCACTCGACAGTGGTAACGAGAAGCTCACTGCCGCACTGCTTCGCGAGTTCTTCCACCCGTTGGTGCGCTTGCGCGACAAGGTGCCCGGTTACGCCGTCTCCCTCATCAAGGCCGGCGTGACGATGGAGGGCATCGAGGCAGGGCCCGTTCGCCCGCCTCTGGTGGACATCAGCGCACCGCATCTCGAGGAACTCACCGCAATCGTTGCCGCCGGCCGGGCCGTGCTGGCAGACGAGCTCGCGGTGCACTGATGCAGGATCCGGTCCTGATCACCGGCGCTCGAATCACTCCGATCGCCTTTGTCGACCCTCCTTTGCTCAACACCGTCGGCGTGCATCAGCCCTACGCACTGCGCGCGATCATTCAGCTGGACACCGAGGCCGGCATCGTCGGCCTCGGTGAGACCTACGCCGACACCGCTCATCTCGCTCGACTCGATGCGGCAGCTCAGGCCATCACCGGCTTGGACGTGTTCGCACTCAACGAGATTCGAGATGCCATCGACTCCGCGCTGGGAATGCTGTCGATCACCGGTGGCGACGGTGTCGCCGGAATGATCACCACGGCCAGTACCACCGACCGCGTATTCTCGCCGTTCGAGATCGCCTGCCTGGACGTGCAGGGCAAAGTGCTCGGTCGGCCGGTGTCCGATCTACTCGGCGGCAAAGTTCGGGACTCGGTTCCGTTCAGTGCATACCTGTTCTACAAGTGGGCAGCGCATCCCGGCGCACAGCCGGACGAGTGGGGCGAGGCAATCGACCCGGCCGGTCTGGTACGACAGGCCCGAAAGATGATCGACGAGTACGGCTTCGAGGCCATCAAGGTCAAGGGCGGAGTCTTTCCGCCCGATGAAGAGATCGCCGGAATCAAGGCGCTCCGTGAGGCGTTCCCGGACCTGCCGTTGCGGCTCGACCCCAACGCCGCGTGGACTGTCGACACGTCCATCCGAGTCGCCGCCGAGCTCGACGGCATCGTCGAGTATCTCGAGGACCCGACACCCGGACTCGACGGGATGGCCGAGGTCGCGCGCGAGGCGAAGATGCCTCTGGCGACCAACATGTGCGTCGTCGCGTTCGATCATCTGAAGCCTGCCGTGGTGAAGGACTCGGTGCAGGTGGTGTTGTCGGATCACCACTACTGGGGTGGCCTGCAGCGCTCGAGGTTGCTCGCAGGAATCTGTGAGACGTTCGAGCTGGGACTGTCGATGCACTCGAACAGCCACCTCGGCATCAGCCTGGCCGCAATGGTTCACCTCGCCGCCGCAACACCGAACCTGACCTACGCCTGCGATACGCACTGGCCGTGGAAGCACGAGGACGTCGTCGTTCCAGGAGTGTTGAACTTCGTCGACGGCGCGGTGGCAGTTCCCACCGGGCCCGGCCTCGGCGTCGAGATCGACGAGGACGCGCTCGCGGCGCTGCATCAGCAGTACCTCGACTGCGGCATTCGCGACCGCGACGACACCGGATACATGCAGAGCATCGATTCGAGCTTCGAGAACACCTCCCCGCGCTGGTAGGGGCTAAGCTCGCTGCGGGTCGTGGGGATCCGTGCGAGAGGTTTGTCCTGTGAACAGCGGTTGGCAGTATTCCCCTGCGCCGGTCGCGCGGACGTCCGGGGTCAACTGTCTCGTCAGCGGGCTGGTCGGTGTCGTCACCGTCGTCGGCGCTTCGCCTCGGGCGGCGACTGTGTTGCTCGTCCTGGCGGTGGCATGGTGCGCACTGGGTATCTACATGATCGCGGCGGCACCGGTGCTGTCTCGACGCCTCTACCTGGCGATGCACCTGTCCGGTCTGACGAGCATCGCCCTGTTCTGCACCGCGGCGGGCGGGGAGATCGCGGCCATGTCCGGCGTCTTCCTCCAGTTGCTTCTGGTGACGCCGGCGTTCATCGTTCTGCCCAACCGCATCGCCTGGCGGACGACCGTTCTCAATGCCCTGTACGTCGCGTACCTGGGTGCCGTCGTCGGCGGTATCCATCCCGTCCTGGTGATCAACGCCCAACTCGTGCTCGTCGCCATCGCGATCTCGGCGGCATGGGTCCAGAGCGTGGCCTCGACTTCCGAGATCGACCATCTCACCCAGCTCGCGAATCGACGGCGCCTCACCCGCGAGTTGGACGCTCGGCCGGGAACGGTGGCGAGCGGAAAGATCGACGCCATCGCGGTGGTGGACATCGATCGCTTCAAGGTGATCAACGACGACCACGGTCATGCAGCAGGTGATCGCGCACTCGAGATCGTCTCGTCCGCGCTACGCAACTGCCTGCCCCCGCAGTATCTACTGAGCCGCTCGGGCGGCGATGAATTCACGGTGCTGTGCATCACGGGCACAGCCGCCGAACTACGCGACGCCGTCGATCGCGTTCGGACGGAGCTACCGAGGGACGTGACGATTTCGGTGGGTGTGGCGAGCCGGCAGGACGGCGAAGCCGCCCGCGCCACCCTCGCGCGCGCCGACAGAGCGCTGTACGAGTCCAAGAATCTGGGACGCAACCGAACCACCGTCCACGAGTAGGTCAACTCGAGACGCCGACCTTGCGAAACAGCAGGTCGATGATCGCCCGTTTCGACGCCTCGTCCTGCGGGTGCGTCAGCATCGCTTCGACAACGAAGACGATCGTGCGGGTGGTCGGTTCGATCTCGGCGTCGGCCACCTCCTCGCTGCGTAGCTCGGCGGCGATCCAGTGTTCCCACAAGGTATGAAAGTCGTTGTGCCATTTGTCGATACAGGCGGCTGTCGACGTACGGGCGTGAACGGTGTCGACCAGTCGGTGGTACTTCTCGAGCTCGTTCACCACCCAGAGGACCCGATCGTTCACTGTGAGCCCCGCGAGCGCGGCGAAACGGTTCAGTGCGTCGGCATGAATGTCGTTGAGCACGCCGACAAGCAGTTCGTCCTTGTCTCCGAAGTACCAGTAGATCGTATTCGTCGTCACTCCGGCAGCGGCGGCGATCCGGCCCATCGGGGTGTGCTCGTAGCCGTCGTTCACGAACAGCGTCCGAGCAGCGTTCACGATCTCGGAGCGCTTCTCGGCGCGATCGACCGGTCGACGGTTACGAGGCATCGACCCATCGTATCTTGATCGGTAATCAAGACAGTGCTAGCTTCTTGAATGCCGATCAAGGACCCGGAAGAGGACGACCGTATGAGCGCCGAGCAGCAACCCGAATACCGCCGTAGCGACGAATGGTTCGATTCGGAGGGAGTCCGTTGCGCCGTCGCGGTGTATCGACCGACCGGCACGTCGGTCGACGCTCCGGCCGTGGTCATGGCCCACGGATTCGGCACCCCGCGCGCAGTACGCCTGTATGCCTACGCCGAGGTGTTCGCCCGTGCCGGCTACGCGGTTCTCGTCTTCGACTACCGCCATTTCGGCGACAGTGACGGACAGCCGCGTCAGCTCCTCGACATCGGCAAACAGCTCGTCGATTGGACCAACGCCGTCGCGTACGCCCGGACCCTGGACGGCATCGACTCCACCCGCATCGTCGGTTGGGGTACCTCCTTCGCCGGCGGGCACGTGCTCACCAGGGCAGGTGCGGGTGAGAATTTCGCCGCCGTGATCGCACAGGTTCCGCACGTCGACGGATTCGCAGCCGTACGCGCGACCGGACTTCGGCGCACCGTTCGAGTTGCTCCGTCTGCCGTGGTCGACCAGGTTCGAGCACTGCTCGGACGCTCCCCTCGATACGTCGAATCAGTGGGTTCCCCAGGGGATGTCGCAGTCATGTCCACCCCCGACGCCGCGCCCGGTCGTGACCTGCTCCTCGCCGAGTCCGGACTGAAGGCCGGGGACTACCCGGAAACCGTTGCCGCACGGGTCCTTCTGCGTATCGGGCTGTACTCGCCGGGCAAGACCGCGTCGAACATCACCTGCCCGGTGCTGATGCAGATCATGTCCGAGGATGCCGTCACTCCGGCGGCAGTGGCAGAAAAAGTTGCACGCAAGATTTCCGACGTGACCGTGCACATCCACAAGGGTGGTCACTTCGACCCGTACGTGCAGCCGTTGTTTCCGATCATCGTCGAAGAGCAGCTCGAGTTCCTGAAGAAGACTGTGCCGGTGCGCTAAGTCTCTCGATTCTCGGACTCCGTGTCCATCAGCGGCGCAACGATATTGGCGAGCATGGTGGCGATGGTGGCGACGACCACGCGGCGCTCGGCCGCGTAGCCGCTCTGGTACCACGTCATTGCGGTGTGGCTGATGCCGCCGATGGCGGCGGTCGCGAGCAGGTCGACATCCATATCGGGGCCCGACGGTACGTCGCCGGCGAAGGTGCGGAGGTAACCGAGCAGCAGCGTCCCGAATTGCTGCATCACCGTCAGGTACATCTGCTCCACGCGAGGGCTCACCCCGAGCACCTCCATCCACACCACCCGCGCGAGGTGCGGGTCCTCGACCACCCGAAAGAACGGTTCGAGCAACTGCTGCGCGACAGCACTGAGCTCACCCTCCGGATCCACCTCCGCGATGGCCTCGGACACCGAGTCGGTCAGGTGTGCAATACATTCCGCGTACACCGCGAGCAAGAGATCCTCGGTCTTGTCGAAGTACTGGTAGAAGTGCCGATCGGCGATCTTGGCCTCGCGGCACAGTCCGCGCACGGTCGCGGCTCGATACCCGATACTGCCGAACACCCGCAGTCCCGCATCCAGCAGCTGCCGCCGCCTGCGGTCGTCGCGGTCGGCCGCGCTCTCACCGCCGTAGGCGCGGCCGGCTGCTTCGGACACTGTGCTCATGACCGTCGGGCATCCAGTTCGGCAGTGAGCCGGATCAATTCGGCGTCCCGCTCCATCGTGGCGTCCATGATCGGGTTGACGATGCCGCGCAATATCGAGATCGGAATCCAGCGACCGGGCACGGCGATTCGCGGAGCTCGCCGTCCGATACCTCGCACAGCCACGCGGGCGAGCTTGTCGGGGGTGATCGGGCGGAGCAGCGGTGTGGGGAAGGCGCGGGCGGTCATGGCCGTCGCTACGTCGTCGCCGCCGAACGCGACCTCGGCGATCGGCGTCGCGACCCATCCCGGATACAGCACTCCCGCCGTCGCTTTCGTGCCGGCCAGTTCCGTACGCAGAGCACGGCCGAGCTGTTCGACCGCCGCCTTCGATGCCGCATAGGGCGCATTCGCCAGGCCGTTGAGGTACGCGTAGGTAGAGGAGGTGAGTAGCACGTAGCCTCCGGACTCGACGATGTGCGGAAGGGCGGCACGCACCGTGTTCCACACGCCGATCAGGTTGACGCCGATGACCCGCTCGAACACGCCGTCCTCGATCGATCGAACGGTCGATGCCTGTGCACCGCTGGAGATTCCGGCGTTGGCCATCACGACATCGAGCTTGCCGAACGTGTCGATCGCGACGGCGACGGCCGCGTCGAGCTGCTCCCGCGCGGTGACGTCGGCATAGGCGATCGCCACGCGTTGGTTGCCCAGCTTCGCCGCCACGGCCTCGAGGTCGGTCGACGCCATGTCGACGAGAACGATCGAGGCGCCGCGTCGATGCAGTGCGGTCGCCACGGCGGAACCGATTCCGCCTGCCGCGCCGGTGATCAGCGCTACCTGCCCGGTGTGCTTGCTCATGCCGAGACCTCGTCCTTCGTCGTCACCTCGGTGGATGACCGGTGGATGTGATGGGCTTCCGGCCGAAAACGCTTGGCCCAGCGGCGGAACGTGAAGCTGAATCCCGGGAACATGGCAACGACGTGCCCGGATTTCGATTGGTACCAGCTGTGGCAGCCGCCGTCCTTCCAGACGGTGCCTTCCATCTCGCGGTGGATGGTGTCGGTGTACTCCTGCTCGGCGGCAGCGGTGACCTCGATGGCGGTCGCACCCACCTGTCGGACGGCGTCGATGGCCCGCACGATGTATTCCATCTGCGCCTCGATGAGGAAGATCGCGGAGGTGTGACCGATTCCGGTGTTCGGTCCGGTGACGACGAACAGGTTGGGAAAGCCGGGAATCGTGGTGCCGAGGTAGGCGCGCGGGTACGGATCCCAGACCTCGGACAGCGCTCGGCCGTCCCGGCCGATCACCGGGTACGAGATGACGCCGTCGGTCGCGTCGTATCCGGTGGACCACACCAGCAGATCGACGTCGACGTGTTCGCCGGTGGTGGTGACGATGCCGGTTTCGGTGATCTCCGCGATGCCGTCGTTCTTGTCGTGCAGGGTGACGTTCGCCTGCCCCAGCGCGGGATAGAGCGTGTTGGACAGCAGAACCCGCTTGCACCCGATGACGTAGTCCGGGGTGACCTTCGCTCGAAGCTCGGGATCCGGAACCTGAGACTCGATGTGCTTCACCGCAGTTCGCTGCGCCACCGCCTTCAACATCGTCCGTGAGTACTTGAAGCCGAGGATACGAGTTTCGAGACTCCAGTAGATCCCGGCACGGACCAGCCTGCGGATCGGTTCCAACTTCAGCAGCCTGCGCTGCAGCGGCGTGAATTCGCGATCGTGACGTGGCATCACCCAGTGCGGGGTGCGCTGGAAGACGTGCAGCTGCGCCACGTCGGGTTGGATCGCGGGAATCACCTGCGCGGCACTGGCACCGCTGCCGACGATCGCCACTCGCTTGCCTGCGTGGTCGTAGTCGGTGTGCCAGTCGTTGGTGTGGAACTGGGTGCCCTGGAACTTCTCTCGGCCGGGAAACGGCGGTATGACGGGCGTACTGAGTGGTCCCGACGCGTTGACGACGAACTTCGCCGCGTAGTCGCCCCGCGAGGTGGTGATGGTCCAGTGGTCTCCGGCCCATTCGATCTTCTGGACGTCGGTGTCGACATGCGTCCGCGCCGGCAGACCGTTGGATTCGAGCACATGGTCGGTGTACCGCTCGAGCTCCTCGCGTTCGGCGAACATGCGCGTCCACTCGAACGGTTCGGACGCGATCGAGTACACCGGACTCTGCACGTCGACGGCTGCGCCCGGGTAGCGATTCTGCTTCCACGTGCCACCCATGAAGGATCGTCTCTCCAGAACGACGAGGTCGTCGATGCCTCGATCGAGCAATGCCTTCGCTGCGCACTGGCCACCGAAGCCGCTGCCGATGATCACCACGGTGTGAATATGCATGCTGACGAACCCCTCCCGCACGAGACGCAATCCGATGATGCGTGTCATCACTTTAAAGTGATGACGCGTGATTCCGCAATGGCTTCGGCGGACGTTCACGTGAGAGGGCCACAATGGGTGAGTGCCTCTTGCGATCACGTACGACGACGTCGTCGACGCCCAATCACGTATTGCCGGCACCGTCAGACCGGTCACGATGATCGCGGCCGAGCCCCCGGACCTGCTGTACGCGGCCGAGTTCATGCAGCACACGGGAACGTTCAAGGCACGCGGAGCCGTCAACTTCGTCACCGCGCACCGGGAGGCGGGAACGATGCCCGACGCGGGGATCGTGATCGCCTCGGGAGGAAACGCAGGGTTGGCCTGTGCGTGGGCGGCGACGAAGTACCGCGTGCCCGCGACCGTGTTCGTGCCCGCCACGGTGCCCGAGTTCAAGAAAGCGAAACTGATCGCCCTCGGCGCAGACGTTCGAGCCGTCGGGACCGAATACGCGGAGGCGTTCGAGGCCTCGATGGACTACGCCGCGCACACCGGAGCTCTCGCCTCCCATGCCTACGACAACCCGCTGATCGCTGCGGGTGCCGGAACTCTCCTGCTCGACATGCTGACCGCCGACGCGTTCGATACCGTCGTGGTCTCGGTCGGTGGAGGCGGACTGTTCGCCGGCATCGCGACTGTCGCGGCGCAACGAGATGTTCGGGTGGTGGCCGTCGAACCCGAGAAGTGTCGAGCCTTCGCAGCGGGGCTGGAGGCGGGCTTCCCTGTCGACGTACCGGTGGATTCGATTGCCGCAGATTCCCTGGGCGCGCGCCGGGTCACGCCGCTCGCTCTGACTGCGGCCGCGGCGTCGGACACCATCTCCGTTCTCGTCGACGACGCCGCCATCGTCGAAGCGCGACAACATCTGTGGGATTCGCGGCGGCTCGTCGTCGAGCATGCGGCTGCGGCAGCGGTCGCTGCGATCAGAGCCAAAAGATTCGAACCGAAACCCGGCGAGAAAGTCGCAATCATCCTCTGCGGAGCGAACTCCGATCCCTCCGACCTGGGTTGACACGAGCCGACAAGCCGAAGCCGGTAGGCACCGGGCAGCACACCCTCGACGGGGAACAATATGCACATCATCGGACCGGGGTCGAGACCAGGTGAACAACCCCCCGTAGCGTAAGAGGCATGTCGCGATCACCACGTAACCGCAGATCCCCCGCCGCTCCGAGAAAGCGATCCTCCTCCGCGCTCCAGGCAGGGCACCTTCGCGTGATCGCAACCGGCGGTCTCGGCGAGATCGGCCGGAACATGACCGTGTTCGAATACGACGGAAAGCTGCTCATCGTCGACTGCGGCGTCCTGTTCCCCGAAGAGCACCAGCCCGGCGTCGACGTCATCCTCCCCGACTGGAGTTGCATCCGCGACCGTCTCGACGACGTCGTTGCGATCGTCCTCACCCACGGACACGAGGACCACATCGGCGGCGTCCCCTATCTGCTGCGCGAGCGCGGCGACATCCCAGTCATCTCGTCACGTCTGACACTGCACTTCCTGGCTGCCAAGTTCGAAGAGTTCAAGGTCTCGACAAAGCTGATCGAGGTCGAAGCGGGGCAAACCCGTCAGGAAGGCCCGTTCGAGCTCGAGTTCATCGCCGTCAACCACTCGATCCCCGACGGTCTGGCCATCGCCATTCGCACCGACGCCGGGCTGGTGCTGCACACCGGCGACTTCAAGATGGACCAGTTCCCGCTGGACGGCCGGATCACCGATCTCCGGAGCTTCGCACGCCTCGGCGAGGAAGGGCTCGATCTCCTCCTCGTCGACTCGACCAACGCCGAAGTGCCTGGGTTCATGGTCTCGGAACGCGATCTGGTCCCGGCCATCGAGAAGGTGTTCCGTGAAACGACGGGGCGCGTGATCGTCTCGAGCTTCGCCAGTCACGTGCACCGCATTCAACAGGTGCTCGACGCCGCGCATGCGCAGGGCCGCAAGGTTGCGTTCGTGGGCCGATCGATGGTGCGCAACATGAAGATTGCGACCGATCTGAATTACCTCGATGTGCCCGACGGGCTCGTCGTGGACCTACCGAAGCTCAACAGGCTTCCGGCCAACAAGATCACGCTGATCTGCACCGGATCTCAGGGCGAGCCCCTGGCTGCGCTGTCGCGGATGGCCTCGGGTGAGCATCAGATCAAGGTGGGCGACGGCGACACCGTGCTGATGGCCAGCAGCCTGATCCCCGGAAACGAGAACGCGATCTACCGCGTCATCAACGGTCTCGTCGACAAGGGTGCACGCGTGGTGCACAAGGGAAATGCGAAGGTGCACGTCTCCGGTCACGCCAGTGCGGGCGAGTTGGTCTACTGCTACAACATCCTCGAACCTGCCAATGTGCTTCCCGTACACGGTGAGTCGCGACATCTGCGCGCCAACGCCGATCTCGCAATCAGGACCGGCGTTCCCCGCGATCGAGTGTTGATCGCCGAGAACGGAAGCGTCATCGACCTGTTCGACGGCGTCGCGCAGATCACCGGCTCCGTCCCCATCGAACTGATCTATGTCGATGGCAGTGCCGTCGGTGGGGTTACCGAGGATTCGCTGGCCGAGCGTCGCTTGCTCGCGAACGAGGGCGTGCTGACCGTCATCGCGATCGTGGATCCAGACACCGGCCTGCTGGTCGACGACGTCGACTTCATCGGACGCGGGTTCGCGCACGAGGCCAACGCTTTCGACTCGTTGGCCAAGGCGATCGGTAAGACTCTGACCCGCGAGAGCGACGTCAACGTTGCCTCGCGAGAGCACATCGAGAAGCGCATCGTCCAGGAATCTGCCCGGTGGGCCAAGCAGACCCTGGGCCGTCAGCCCCTCATCGTCCCGGTGGTCGTCGACGGCTAGAGCATGTCTTGTCGGTGGCGAGGTGACGTGACCACAGGAAAGCCGCGCGTAGAACGGATCCTGCCCGGTACCCCAAGGCCAGCTTGTCGTACCGGGTCGCCGGTCCCCGCCGTATCCGAGAAAATTTTGCGTTCGGCCCCTGTAGATGGTTCCGGCCCCTAGAGTCGTTTGGAAAGCTCCGGTAACGATCCGGAACTTCGACCGGGGGGTCTCGATGGGGAAGTACGCGAAGTTCGGCTGTCGGTATGCGGCGGTGGTCGCTGCGGTTTCACTGGTGGTGTCGGGCGGGCAATGGTCGGCGGGGGCCGATCCACTCGGCGATGTACAGAATCCGCCGCGCACCGCCGAATCGATCGCCGCGACACCGCTCGACGATCCGTGGGTCGTTCCGCCGCCCGGATACGAAACGGCCGCTCCCGGAACAGTTCTGCGAACCCGCAGCGTCACCGTCGGACCACTGGTCACCCCGGTCACCACCACCCAACTGCTGGTCGCCTCGACCGACGCGAAGGACCGCCCCGCTGCCATCGTCACCAGCGTCATCGTCCCGACTGCGCCCTGGACCTCGCCCGGTCCGCGCCCTGTTGTTGCCTACAACATGGCCATCGATTCGCTCGGTGCCACGTGTGAGCCATCGTGGACCATGCAACGCGGCATCGCTCCGGAATTGGCACCCGTGCAGCTGCTTCTGGCGCGGGGCTACGCCGTCGTCGTCACCGACCATCAGGGGCCACGCCATGCGTACGCCGTCGGACCGATGGCGGCGCACGCCGTACTCGACGGTCTGCGCGGCGCGGTCACGACCGCCGCGGTCGGCCTCGATCCGACTGCGCCCCTGGGTATTACGGGCTACTCGGGTGGGGCGATCGCATCGGGCTGGGCCGTGCAGGAGGCTCCGGCCTACGCCCCCGAACTGAACATTGTCGGCGCAGCGTTCGGCGGAACGCCCACCGACTTCGCGCTGCTACGTCAGTCCATGAACGGCAACGCAGCGTCGGCGGTGTTCCTCGCGGCAGCGATGGGCGTTGCGCGCGAGTACCCGGAGATGCTGTCGCTCTACAACGACGACGGGTGGCGGCTCGCACAGGCGTCGAAGGACCTGTGCATCGTCGGGATTGCACCGCTCGGAATCGTTGCTCCGATCCGTATCGAGTCACTGTCCATCACTCCCGATGCGTTCAATTCGCCGCTGGCGCTCGCGGTTGCCGATCAGAATCGATTGGGAGACGGCGGAACTCCGACGGCACCGGTGTTCCTGTATCACGGACAGCAGGAGTTCTGGATTCCGAAGGAAGGTCCCGAGGCCGTGTTCGACAAGTGGTGTTCACGCGGAGCCGACGTCCGCCTCGAGGAATACCTGGGTGAGCACAGCATCGTTGCCGGCAGCGGAGCTCCCGCTGCGTTCGCGTGGTTGGACGACCGCCTCGCGGGAATTCCGGTTCGACCCGGATGCAGTAGCTTCGGCCGCTAGAGCCGAACCTACTCGCTCCGGGCTGCGGCTCCGCGAGTCGACAACACCTCGGTGAGCTCTTCTGCGTAGGCGAGCTGCCGCCGCAACGTGCGGCAGCTGTCCTCGGCCTTGGTATGACAGTCACGAACGAAAGCCGCGGCCGACGACCTCGCGTCGTCGGTCGCGTTCTCGGCGCCCAGAATGTCGAGGGATTCCAGTAGCTGCTTCATCTCGGCCAACGTGAAGTCGAGCGGCTTCATTCGGCGAATGACGAGCAAGCGTTCGACGTCGGTCTCGGTGTACAACCGAAATCCGCCTGCGGAGCGGGCAGAGGGCGTGACCAGGCCTACATCGTCGTAGTGACGGACGGTGCGGATGGACAGCTCGGTTTTCTGAGCTACCTGCCCGATCTGCATGTGTATGCCGTCGTCTGCCATGTGCCGCCTCTCTTCGCCCGACCAACCACCCTAGTCAGTGCTCGCCGCCCAGGTTTCCACTGAGACGATCGTGCCGCTCGGTCGACGGCGCGTTCAAACCGACGATCTCCACCGTCTTTCCCTTGGCCGCGTACTTGGTGGTGATGGCATCAAGGGTCGCCACGGTGGATGCGTCCCAGATGTGCGACTCGGACATGTCGATGACGATGTTCTTCGGATCTCCGACGTAGTCGAATTGATAGATCAGATCGTTGCTCGACGCGAAGAACAACTCGCCCTTCACTGCGTAGACGCGGGTGTCCTCGTCGGGATGAGCCACGTCGACCACCTCGGTCAGATGGGCGACCCTGCGAGCGAACAGCACCATCGCGGTGATCACTCCGACGAGCACGCCGTACGCGAGGTTGTGGGTGACGACGGTGACCGCGACGGTGGCCACCATGACGAGGGTCTCGCTCTTGGGCATGCGCCGCAACGTTTTCGGGTTGATGCTGTGCCAGTCGAAGGTTCCGACGGAGACCATGATCATCACCGCGACGAGCGCGGCCATCGGAATGAGCGCGACGATGTCGCCGAGACCGACCACCAGGATCAGTAGGAAGACACCGGCGAGAAACGTCGAGATTCGAGTGCGGGCACCGGAGACCTTGACGTTGATCATGGTCTGGCCGATCATCGCGCAGCCGCCCATGCCGCCGGTGAATCCGGTGACCAGATTCGCCACGCCCTGGCCCCAGCCCTCGCGGGTCTTGTTGGAATGCGAATCGGTGATGTCGTCGACGAGCTTGGCCGTCATCAGCGATTCGAGCAGCCCGACGAGGGCGATGGCCAGCGCGAACGGTGCGATGATGCTCAGCGTTTCGACGGTGAACGGCACATTCGGGATCAGGAAGGACGGCAGCGAGGACGGCAGTTCGCCTTCGTCACCCACATCCGGCACCGCCAGCGCGAAGACGAGGGTGACGGCCGTCAGTATCACGATGGCGATCAGCGGTGCCGGCACGACGGTGGTGAGCTTGGGCAGGAAGAACATGATGAGCAGCCCCACGGCAACCATCGGGTAGACCAACCACGGCACCCCGATCAGATACGGAACCTGCGAGGTGAAGATCAGAATTGCCAGCGCATTGACGAATCCCACCATGACGCTGCGCGGAATGAACCGCATCAGTTTGGCGACGCCGAGCACGCTGAGCACAACCTGCAGTACTCCGCCGAGAATCACCGCCGCGATGAGGTAGTCGAGGCCGTATTCACGCGCCAACGGGGCGACGACCAGGGCAATCGCTCCGGTGGCCGCCGAGATCATCGCCGGTCGTCCACCGACGATGGAAATGGTGACGGCCATGGTGAACGACGCGAACAGCCCGACACGCGGGTCGACCCCGGCGATGATCGAGAACGAAATGGCTTCCGGAATCAACGCCAAAGCCACCACCAGGCCCGCCAGAACCTCGGTCTTGAGTCGCCTCGGCGAGCGCAACGCACCCAGCACCGAGACGTCTTCGACGGCGGTGACAGGCACCTGGGCAGCTCGAGACACGACAACTCCGTTCGATGGGCGCGAGGGACTGCGACAGGTACGGCGTCCACTCCGCGGGCAACTCTACTCTTACCGGAGAGAAGGTTGTCAATCGTCTTGCTGAAGCTCGTGCGCTAGATTTATACGTAAAGGGCCCACGAAACTCGCCGTGCGATGCAAGGAATGAATCGATGTTCTCGCTCAACAGGCTGTCCTGCTTCATCGCCGTCGCCGAGGAACTGCACTTCGGCCGCGCAGCCGAGCGGCTGCACATGACGCAGCCGCCCCTGAGCAGGCAGATTCAACAGCTCGAGAGCGAAGTCGGTGTGCAGCTGATCGACCGCACGAGCCGGTCGGTGACCCTGACGGCCGCGGGGTTGGCCTTCCTACCCGAGGCCCGACGCATCCTCGACCTCGCCGAGGGCGCACTGCTCACTGTGCGACGGGTCCCTACCGGCGACCTGGGGACGGTCGTCGTCGGATTCACCGGCGCGTCGGCGCATGCAGTTCTCCCGCAGCTGCTCGACGCCGCGCGCGAGAAGCTGCCGGACGTGAAACTCGTGCTGCGCGAGATGGTCTCGGCGGTACAGATGGAATCGTTGGCCGTCGGCGATCTGGATCTCGGATTGGCCAGGCCACCACTCAAGCGACCGGGCATCGCGTCTCGGCCGGTGCTGCACGAGTCGTTGATCGCAGCGATGCCCGAGCATCACCCGCTGGCCGAGAAGGACGAACTGTCGGTGGAGGACTTCGACGAGCAGCCGATCATCATGTACTCACCCGTAGATGCGCGGTACTTCCACGAACTGCTGATCAGCACCTTCACCATCGTCGGGGTGTCCCCGCGCTACGTGCAGTACGTAACCCAGGTGCACACGATGCTGGTGCTCGTTCGTTCCGGCATCGGATTGGCATTGGTGCCGGAGTCGGCGTCGACCATGCGGCCGGAAGGTGTTGTGTTCCGGCCGGTTCGGACTGTCAAGGAACGCCCCGTCGAGCTCGACGCGGCCTGGCGAGTGGACAACGACAACCCGGCACTGCACCGCTTCATGACCGATGTGCTACCGGCGCGGGAGTGGTCGTGAGGGCTACCGCGGCGTCCCCACCGGCGGCTTGACGGCCGTCACCGGGCAGTGTGCCTCGAGGAGAACGCGCTGAGAGATGCTGCCCATGAACAACTTTCCCACGGGCGATCGGCGGCGGATGCCGATGACGACCAGTTGTGTCTGTTCGTCGAACGACAGGTCGATCAGATTGTCGGCGTGCGAGCGACCGGCCTCGTTGTCGTGGATTTTCGTCGTGACACCGAGCGCCGAGGTCTCTTCGCGAGCCGATTCGACGGTGGCACCGAACTCGGCGTCGGCTGCGCTGTTGTCCTCGGCGACAATGATCAGATCCGTTCCACGCATGTGCGCCTCGCGAAAAGCGAAGGGCAGCGCGCCTTTTCCTTCGGTGGTCGGCGAATAGCCGACGACGACGGTCACTTCGTCACCGGCGTGACGAGGGTGCCGTCGGCAAGGAAGCGATCGAGGTTCTCGAGCGTGAGGGCTTCCATCGCGGCCCGCGTCTCCACCGTCCCGCTGCCCACGTGCGGCAACAGCACCACGTTGTCCATCGTCAGCAGGGCGCCGGGCACGTTCGGTTCGTGGGCGAACACGTCCAGGCCGGCACCGGCCAACTGCCCGGCGGCGAGCAACTCGATCAACGCCTCCTCGTCGACGACGCTTCCGCGCGCCACGTTGATCAAATAGCCCTGCGGTCCCAGCGCTTCGAGCACGGCGCGGTCGACCAGATGCGCAGTTCCCGAGCCGCCCGACGCGGCGATGATCAGTACGTCGACGTTCTCCGCAAGCGCTGTCGGACTGGCCGCGTAGACGTAGGGCGAACCGTCGATCTCGTTGCGATTGTGGTAGGAGATCTCGCAGCGAAAACCGTTGAGCCGATCGGCAATTGCCGAGCCGATGCGCCCGAGGCCGATGATTCCGACGCGCTTGCCGGTGACCTGGCGCGTCAGCGGCGTGTTGCCCTCGGCTGGCCATCGGCCGGCACGCACGAACCTCTCGGCGGAGGACAGCCCACGCATGGTGTCGATCACCAGACCGACCGCGAGGTCCGCCACACAGTCGGTCAAGACGTCGGGGGTGTTGCTGACGGCGATGCCGCGATCTGCTGCGGCGTCGACATCGGTGGTGTCGTATCCGACGCCGAAGTTCACCACGGCTCCGAGCTGCGGCAATCGCTCCATCAACGCGGCATCGACGCCGGTGCGGCCGGAGGTCACCACTGCGGTGATCGATTCGCCGTGCGCATCGAGGAATTCGTCGCGACCATCCCCTTCGGGCAGTTCCAGCGCGTCGTACTCGGTGATCAACGTGTCCATCAGCGACGGCTTGAGCGGTCCGACTCGGAGCACTCGACCGCCCTGTTGCGAATCCGGTTGAGACACAGAGGAACTCTGCGAGCTGACGGTGACCATTGTTCTCCTCGCGAGATGGTGGAACGTGCGCGTTTCCTGTACGGTATGCCGCTCCTCGAATACCTGTCCAACACGGAAATAACATGGACCGATACCCAAACGGCATGAACGACGCATTGCCGATACACGCTTGTCCAGTCTTCCTCGTATCCGGCCTGGTCAGCTCACTACAGGTGTGATTCAGGCCTCATCAAAGCCGCCCTTGTGACCCACAAAACTGGCCGGAAAGGGCATTTCGTCCGGTTGACGATGAAGACAGCCCGCTCATACCGTGTGTCTACCGTCACAGATTCGGCTGCAACTCGCAGACGCGGATCCTTTTCCCACTGGAGGCCACCATGAGCCCTGCACTCTTCGTGCAGCAGGGACGGACCCACCGCGTCGCCGCAATTGCTGTTGGCGCACTGTCACTTTCACTGATCGCCAGCGGCTGCACCGTCGCCAATTCCAACAACGGTGGAGCCGCCCGCGCAGATACTCTGCGCATCGTCCTGCCCCAGGAACCTCCGACCCTCGAAGCCTGCGACGTCTCGCTCACCTCGGTCGGAGTCGTCACTCGCTCGAACATCACCGAGCCGCTCATGGAGCGCAACCCCAGCACCGGCGATCTCGAACCCAAGCTCGCCGACTCCTGGGAACAAACCTCCGATACCGAGTGGACGTTCGCCATCCACCCCGGCGTGACGTTCAGCGACGGGAGCCCCTTCGAAGCCGAGGACGCCGCGTTCTCCATCGACCGCACGGTCAATTCGGAACTGGGCTGCAACGTCGAGGGGTACGTGTTCGGCGATGCGAACCTGGTTGTCACGGCCGTCGACCCGATGACGCTGACCGTGCAGTCGCCGGAACCCGACCCCATCCTTCCGCTGCGCCTCTCGTTCGTGGAAATGGTTCCGCGCACAGCCAGCTACACCGAGCGGGTACGAGAGCCCATCGGAACGGGACCGTTCGCGATCGAGCGCTGGGACTACGGCCAGAAGCTCTCGCTGGTGAGAAACGAGACCTACTGGGGACCAAAGCCCGAATACGCCAGGGCCGAGTACCAGTGGCGCAGTGAGGGCAGCGTTCGCGCATCGATGGTGACCAACGGCGAGGCCGAGATCGCCACGTCGGTCGGACCGGAGGACGGTGCGGGCGACCTCGGCGTGGCATACCCCAACAACGAAACAACGGCGCTGCGCATCCAGGCCGCTCAACCGCCACTCGACGATATCCGGGTGCGGCAGGCGATCAACTACGCGATCAACCGCGACGGCATCGTCAAAGCACTCTTCCGCGGACTCGGCTCGCCTGCAGCGCAACTCATCTCCGAGGGTGTCGTGGGATTCAACGAGGACCTGACGCCGTGGCCCTACGACATGGACCAGGCCCGCACGCTCATCGACGAGGCACGGGCAGACGGGGTACCGGTGGACACCGAGATCCGTCTGATCGGACGTACCGGACAGTTCCCCAAGATCAACGAGACAGTGGAGGTCATCCAGAACTCGCTGTCCAAGATCGGCATGAACGTCAAGATCGAGATGATGGACGCCGCAGGTACCGCCGAATACCAGGAACGCCCGTTCCCGGACGTCGGGCCGTATCTACTGGTGATTCAGCACGGCAATCAGGCCGGCGACTCGGCCTTCACCGTCGACCAGTACTTCACCAGTGACGGATTCCAGAGTGCCTACGGCACAGCGGACTTCGACAAGGAGATCGCTGCTGCCGGTGCCCTCACCGGAGAAGACAGGCAGGCCGCGTACGCCCAGGTGTTCGCGGACGAACCGAAGGACATCATGCAGATGGCGTACATCGCGCACATGAACGGGGTGCTCGCCAAGGCCGCCTCGGTCGACTACACGCCGGACTCCGCCACGGTCGACGAAATGCACCTGGCCGCGATGACGCGCGCCGATACCGAGAGGCCCTGACATGTTCAGATTTCTGCGCCGACGGATCTACACCAGCCTGATCCCACTGTTCGTCGTCCTGCTGGGCGTGTTCTTCCTCGCTCGTCTCACCGGCGACCCCACCAGCCTGTACCTGCCCGAGTCGGCCACCCAGGCGCAGCGCGAGGCCTTCCGCGCCACCAACGGCTTCGATCAGCCGGTGCTGACTCAGCTGTTGGACTACTTCAAGGGTGTCGTGCAACTCGACTTCGGGCAGTCGCTCCGTACCGGTGAGGACGCGTCGGCAATGGCATTGCGCGCCTTCCCCGCAACGCTGCAGCTCGCCTTCGCGACGATGTTCCTCGCCATCCTCGGCGCCGTGATCATCGGCTGCTGGGCTGCGTACCGACCGAACTCGCTGGCCGACCGCATCTCGAGCCTGCTGTCGATGACGGCGGCCAGCATCCCCGATTTCTGGTTCGCCATCATGGGCGTCTACGTCTTCGCCATCGTGTTCGGCTGGCTGCCCACCTCGGGCGTGGACAGCGGAATGCTCTCCTGGGTGTTGCCGATCGCCACGCTGCTCATTCGCCCGCTCGGAGTACTGACACAGGTGGTGCGGGGTGCGATGGTCTCGGCATTGTCGGCACCGTACGTTCGGCTCGCGAGAAGCAAAGGGGCAGGAGATCTTCGGGTCGTCACCCACCACGCTCTGCGCAACGCTGCCGCACCGGCCCTGACCGTCGCAGGCGACCTGATGGTCGGCCTCGTCAACGGCGCGGTGGTCGTCGAGGCCATCTTCGGCTGGCCCGGCATCGGAAAACTGATGATCGACGCCATCCTGCAGCGCGACTTCGCCGTTCTGCAGGCGGCCGTGCTGTTGACGGCGGTGAGCATATTCGTGCTCAACATCGTCATCGATGCCTGCTATGCATTGCTCGACGCCCGGGTTCGCGACAAGGTGAAGGTCTAGGTAACAACATGTCACTCGACTTCGAAGCACCGAAAACATCCGAGCCCGAGGATGTTCCGCCGCCGGTTCCGGTGGAAGCCCGCAAGGCATCGGCCCCGCTGTGGAAGCTGCTCCTGCGCGACAGGGTCGCCACCGTCGCCGCGGCGATCCTGGTGCTGGTCTTCCTCACCGCGATCTTCGGCCCGATGTTGGTCGGTGACGCTGCTACCGATCAGGACCTCGACCGCTCCAACCTGCCGCCGTTCACCCTCGACACCGGTTGGATGAACATCCTCGGCACAGATCCGCTGGGGCGCAGCATGTTGGCCCGGTTGATCGTGGCCAGCAGAACCACACTGTCGGTGGCCATTCCGGCGGTGATCCTCTCGGCGATCATCGGCTCGTTCATCGGGATGTGGGCCGGTTTCCATCGCGGTTGGCGCGAGACCGCGGCGATGCGCGTCGCCGATGTCATCCTCAGCTTTCCGTCGCTGCTGATGGCCGTCGTGGTGCTCTACGTCTTCTCGCCCAGTGCCGCGAACATCGTTCTGGTCCTGACGGTCACGCGTATCCCCATCTACCTGCGTACCGCCCGCGCCGAGTCCGCCGAACTGCAGAGTCGGCTGTTCGTGGATGCCGCCCGTACGTTCGGCGCGAAGAGCGGATCGGTGATCCGACGCCACGTGGCCCCGATTCTGCTGCCGACCCTGCTCACCGTCGCCACCCTGGACTTCTGCTTCGTCATTCTCGCCGAATCGTCACTGAGCTTCCTGGGCATCGGCATTCAGCCACCCGACGTCTCGTGGGGCCTGATGGTCTCGCAGGGCCGTACCTACCTGCAGACCGCGTGGTGGCTCTCGTTCTTCCCCGGCCTGGCCATCGTGCTGACGACGGTCTCGGCCACCGTGCTCGCCGCCTGGGCGCGCATCGCCACCGACCCGGCGCAGCGCTGGCGACTCAATGTCCCCCGCTCCAAGCGGTCCCGCCTGCTCCCCGTACGAAAGGTCGTCTCATGAGCGCACCGGCAACTGCACCACAGCGACCGGACACCGGCAGCGTCGCCCTGGACGTACGCGGACTGACCGTCGATCTGCGGACGCCGTCCGGTGTCATTCGCGCCGTCGACAACGTCACCTTCAGCGCCCGCCGCGGTGAAACCCTCGCTCTGCTCGGTGAATCGGGCTGCGGCAAGTCGATGACGGCACAGGCCATCGTCGGGTTGCTCGAGCCGATCGCCGACATCACGGGCGGTTCGGTCGAGCTGGGTGAGGTGGACCTGGTGACCGCCAAGACCAAAGTGCGACGCACCATCGCGGCCACCGAACTGGCTATCGTATTCCAGGATGCACTGACCGCACTCAATCCCGTCTACACCGTGGGAACTCAACTGGCCGAGCCTTTTCGGATCCATCGCGGCATGTCGGCGAAACAGGCTCGGGTGGAAGCTATTGCACTCATGGCCCGCGTGGGCATCCCCGAGCCGGAATCACGCGCCGACTCGTACCCGCACCAGTTCTCCGGCGGGATGCGTCAACGCCTGCTGATCGCAATGGCCGTGGCACTGAGCCCGTCGGTACTGCTCGCCGACGAACCCACCACGGCGCTCGACGTCACGGTGCAGGCCCAGATCATGGCTCTGCTGAAGGAATTGCGTACCGAACACGACATGGCCGTCGTGCTCATCACCCACGACCTCGCCCTGGTGGCCGAGGAGGCCGACCGGGTCGCGATCATGTACGCGGGCAACGTCGTCGAAACCGGACCGGTGTCCGAAGTGTTCGGTGAACCGCGCCACCCGTACACCAAGGGCTTGCTGGACTCGGTGCCTGTACACGCCGTCCGCGGTGAAGATCTGAAGTCGATCGGCGGCACCCCGCCGGATCTGCATTCCATCCCCGACGGGTGCGTCTATCAGGCCCGCTGCCCCCTGGCCCGCGAGATCTGCATCAGCACTCGCCCTCCGCTCGAATCCGTCGGCAACGGCCGGATGTCGGCCTGCCACTTCCCGAACGAGGTAACCAGCCATGTCTGAGCAACTGCTGACCGTGCGCGGCCTGAACAAGACCTTCGACGTCGGCCGCGGCAAGCTCCGCGCCCTCGACGCCATCGACCTGGATCTGCGACGCGGTGAAACCCTCGGACTCGTGGGCGAATCCGGTTGCGGTAAGTCCACTCTCGCGCGCACCCTGATGATGCTCGAAAGGCCCGACTCGGGCACCGTCGCCTTCGACGGCATCGATCCCTTCGCTCTGCGCGGCAAGGAACTCCTCGCGTGGCGTCGACGAGTACAGATGGTGTTCCAGGACCCCTACGGTTCGTTGAACTCGAGGATGACGGCCGGGGACATCATCGGCGAGCCGTGGCGAACCCACAAGAGCCTCTACAAGACTCGCCGCGACCGCTCCGCCCGAGTGCGTGAGCTGCTGCATCTGGTGGGCCTTCGACCGAGCGACGAGAATCGATTCCCGCAGGAATTCTCCGGCGGTCAACGCCAACGCCTCGGCATCGCTCGGGCCCTGGCATTGAACCCCGATGTGATCATCTGCGACGAACCTGTCTCCGCACTCGACCTCTCGGTCCAGGCGCAGGTGCTCAACCTGCTCAACGACCTACAGAAGCAACTCGGCATCTCCTACGTGTTCATCTCGCACGATCTGTCGGTCGTTCGGCACGTCGCCGACCGTGTTGCGGTGATGTACCTGGGCCGTATCGTCGAATCCGGCGCTACCGAAGCAGTATTCGAGCGTCCCGCGCACCCGTACACAGCGGCGTTGATGTCGGCCGCACCCACCCTCGACGCGTCGACCCGTGGGACGAAGATCCTGTTGAAGGGCGAGGTTCCGTCACCGCTGAACCCACCCTCGGGATGCCGGTTCCGCACACGCTGCTGGAAGGCAACCGAATTGTGCGCCAGTGAGGCACCCCCGGTGGCGCTCGACGCCGACGAGGCCGATCACATCGCCGAATGCCACTATCCACTCGCCGCAGGCAATCTCGGCCTCGTCGCTGCCGGGACGTGATGGCGACAGACCTGAGCGTCACCGGATTCGTCGTCGTCGCCCTGGCCATCTTCTTCGCATCGGCGATGCAGGCGTCCATCGGATTCGGCATGGGCATGCTCGCCGCGCCCATCGTGGCCATCGTCGACCCCGGCCTCATCCCCGCGACGCTGATCATGCTCGCCGTGGTCGTCAGTGTGCTCGTTCTGGTTCGTGATCGCACTGCCCTCGACCTCTCGGGCGCGGGGTGGGCGCTGGCCGGTCGCCTACCCGGATCGGCGGTGGGAGCACTGCTGCTCGTCCTGTTGCCCGAGCGTGGATTGGCCATCCTGCTAGCACTGGTGGTGTTGGGTGGCGTCGCCCTGACCTCCTTCGGCTGGGTCCCGTTGCCGCACAGACGAAACCTGGTGGTGGCCGGGGCCGCGTCGGGAATTCTGGGAACGGCCACCTCCATCGGCGGACCGCCGATGGCCCTGGTGTGGCAACGCAACACCGGAGCCGAACTGCGCAGCACCATGAGCTGCTTCTTCCTCGTCGGATCACTCATCTCGCTGGCGGTACTGGCGGTGGCCGGTGCAGTGGACGCCCATACCGCGACGCTGTTCGTGTTCCTCGCCCCGGCCACAGTTCTCGGTTTCCTGCTCTCGCGGGTGGTCAATCGTGTTCTCGACCGTCGACGACTGCGCATCACCGCAATCAGCGTCTCCACTGCGGGCGCACTCGTTCTCGTCGGACAACAGGTACTCGCCCTGATGTGAGGGCCGTGTCACGTGTTGCATCGGTCGCAATGGGTAACCGCTCACGATGACTACGAACACCACGCGCGCGCTGATCGTGGGTGCCACCGGTATTTCCGGGCAGGCCCTGTGCCACGCCGCACTCGATGCAGGCTGGACCACCTACGGACTGAGTCGCAGCGGAAGTACCCCCGTCGACGGCGTCGTGCCGGTGGCCGCGGACCTGCTCGATCCGGCCTCGCTCGAGAAGGCTCTGAAGGACGTTCGCCCCGAGGTCGTGTTCTTCACCGCATGGATGAAGAAGGACTCCGAGCAGGAGAACATCGAGGTCAACTCGGCGACCCTACGCAATGTGCTGAATGTTCTCGGGCCCCTCGAGTCGGTGAAGCACGTCGCGCTGATGACCGGACTCAAGCACTACCTCGGACCGTTCGATGCCTACGGTGAGGCAGTGATGGCCGAGACGCCGTTCCACGAGACCGAGGACCGCCTCGACACCCCGAACTTCTACTACGCGCAGGAAGACGAACTGTTCGCCGGTGCCGAGAAGTTCGGATTCGGTTGGAGCGTGCACCGCGCCCACACCATCTCCGGCTTCGCGGTCGGCAACGCGATGAACATGATGCTGACGCTGTCCGTGTACGCATCGATCTGCAAGGAACTCGGCGAGAAGTTCGTCTTCCCCGGTTCCGAGACCCAATGGAACGGGCTCACCGACCTCACCGATGCCGACCTGCTCGCCGAGCAGATGGTATGGGCCGCAACCGATGACAACGCGCACAACGAGGCCTTCAACATCGCCAACGGTGACGTGTTCCGCTGGCGCTGGCTGTGGCCGCAGTTCGCAGCACACTTCGGCGTCGAGCCCGAGGGATTCGACACCGAACCGCGTCCCCTCGAACCCCGCATGTCCGACGCGGCTGCTGCGTGGAAGCGCATCGCGGAGAAGCACGATCTGGTGGAGAGCGACGTCTCCCGGCTGGCATCGTGGTGGCATACCGACGGCGACCTCGGCCGCGACATGGAATGCCTGACCGACATGAACAAGTCCAAGAAGGCCGGCTTCCTCGGCTTCCGATCCACGCCCGATGCCATCGCCTCGGTGATCCAGCGATACCGAGACGCGCGCCTGATTCCCTAGAGCGGCTGCGCCGCATGTGAGTGGAACTTCGTAGTGGGCTACGAGTTTCCGCTCACATGGCGGTGGTGCCCTCGGTCAGATCCCGCACCTCGGCGTAGCGTTCTCGCACCGCCGGGGTCGGGTCTGCCTCGTATGTCTTCGACTTTGCCTGCGCCCAGGTCGGCGGCTCGCTGGTCCCGGCCAGGGTCCACGCCGCCTGGCGCGCGGCTCCGTCGGCGACATATTCACCCGGCTCGGGCACGATCACCGGAACGCCGAGAATCGCCGGGGCAAGCTCCCGCAACGCAGCAGATTTTGCGCCGCCGCCGATCAGCAGCACCCGCTTCGTCTGCACCCCCTGTGCACGCAGGTGATCGATGCCGTCGGCCAAACCGCACAGCAGTCCCTCGATTGCTGCCCGCGCCAGGTGACCCGGCGTCGAATTGTTCAGTCGCAGGCCATGAATCGCACCGGATGCATCGGGACGGTTGGGGGTGCGCTCGCCTTCGAGGTACGGCACCAACACCAGGCCTTCGCTGGTCGTCGACAGCGCCAATCGAGACAGTTCGTCATGATCTACGCCCAGAAGCCGCGCCGTGGCATCGAGCACCCGGGCAGCGTTGAGGGTGCACACCAACGGCAGCTGGCGGCCGGTGGCGTCGGCGAATCCGGCGACGAGACCCGAACCGTCGGCTGCCGCAACCGAGGTCACGGCCGATACGACGCCGGAGGTGCCCACCGACACGATCACGTCACCGGGCTGCGCATCAAGGGCAAGCGCTGCCGCGGCGTTGTCCCCGGTCCCCGGTCCGATCAGTGCCCCGGCCGGTGTACGGCCGATCGCCTCGTTCGGCGCGGCCACGCGGGGCAACAATGGATTGCGACCACGAAAGCCCAACTGCAGCAAATCTGTTCGATACTCGCCGGACGCCGCCGAGAAGTAGCCGGTGCCGCTGGCGTCGCCACGGTCGGTGGCCAGGGCGTCGAGCCCCGATGGCCCGCCGAGCTGCCAACTCAGCCAATCGTGTGGAAGGCACACCGCCGCAGTGCGATCGGCGTTCTCCGGCTCGTGGTCGGCAAGCCATCGCAACTTGGCGACGGTGATCGAGGCCAATGGAACCACTCCGACGGCGTCGGCCCAGGCCTGCCCGCCGTCGACGCCGGTCTCTTTCCCCAACTCCGACACCAAGTCCGTCGCGGCCTCCGCCGACCGAGTATCGTTCCACAACAGCGCTTTACGGACCACTGATCCCGCGTCGTCGAGGCACACCATGCCGTGCTGCTGCGCACCGACCGACACCGCGTCCACGTCGTCGAGCCCGCCTGCATCGGCGACCGCCTCGTCCAGCGCATCTTTCCACCGCTGCGGATCGATCTCGGTGCCGTCGGGATGACCGGCTCGGCCCTGGCGGACCAACTCCCCCGACTCGGCATCACGAACGAAAACTTTGCACGATTGGGTGGAGGAGTCGATTCCGGCAACAAGAGCCACGGTGAGCTGGTCCTTTCCTACGCAAGTGTGATCTACGACCCTACCCGCGAGGAGTGGTTGCCTCGGTCACCAGCGTGCGCGCGTAGGCGATGGCCTGCGGAGTGGTGTCGAAGACGCGTCGAGCATCGTCGTCCTTGGTGGTGAACACGCCCAGCGCCGTCAGAGGACGCAGATGCTCGGTCTTCGCTCCGGAGATCAGGACTGTGATGTGGCGGTGTTCGAGTTCGGTGATGGTGTCCTTGAGGACGATGGCCCCGGTGGCATCGATTGTGGTCACCCGCGACATGCGCAGGATCACCACCTTCACGTCCGAGACGTCGGCAAGTTCGAGCAGGAAGCTGTGGGCGGCACCGAAGAACAACGCGCCGTCGATTCGATACGCGACGATGTGTTCGCGCAGCAGGTCGCCTTCCTCCTCCGAGACCGCGTCGAGTGCGTCCAAGGGAACCTGCTCCACGGTGGCGGATCGCGCGACGGCACGCAGGGCCAGGACGGCAGCGAACCCGACCCCGACAGCCACTGCCGTCACCAGATCGAAGACGACCGTGACGAGGAAGGTCGACAACATCACCACGGTGTCGCCGCGGCCTGCGCGGGTGATCGCCCGGATGGATGCGGTCTCGACCATGCGCACCGTGGTCGCCAGCAGCACCCCCGCCAGGGCCGCGAGTGGAATATCGGCCACCAACCCTGCGGCGGAGTACATGATCGCGGCAAGGATCACCGCATGGGTGAGTGCGGCGAGCCTGGTCCGGGCCCCGGATCGAACGTTGACTGCAGTCCGGGCGATGGCGCCCGTGGCAGGAATCCCGCCGAACAGAGGAGCGGCGATGTTCGCGAGCCCCTGCCCGAACAGTTCCCGGTCGGGGTTGTGTCGTGCGCCGACGCCCATCGAGTCCGCGGCGGTGGCGGACAGCAACGATTCCAAGGCCGCCAGCGCGGCAACGGCACAGGCAGGAGCCAGTAACGCCGTCACGTCGCCCAGGTGGAAGAAGCTCAGGCTGGGTGCGGACAACGACGATGGAATGGTGCCGATGCGGGCGATGTCGAGGTCGAAGAGTTGTGTGGCCACCGTCGCTCCGGCGACCGCGACCAAGGAGAACGGGATTTTTGGTGCCAGTCGGCCGCCGACGAGCATGACGATCGCCACGGCGATAGCCACGGCCGGGGTCAGGACACTGGCGTGTGAGACGAACAGACGGGCGGCGTCGAACGCCGACTGCCACACCTTGTCACCGTGGGCATCGGTGATGCCCAGAGCAGCCGGAACCTGTTGCAGCGCAATGACCACGGCGATGCCTGCGGTGAATCCTTCGATGACGGGCGCGGGCATGTATCGGACGGCTCGGCCGACGCCTGCACCGGCGAGGGCCAGCAGAATGACCCCGGCCATGAGCCCGACGGCGAGCACACCGGTTGGCCCGTACTCGGCGACGATCGGTACGAGTACCACCGTCATGGCACCGGTAGGCCCCGACACCTGAAAGCGGGAGCCACCGAATACCGCGGCGACGACGCCGGCGACGATCGCTGTCGTCAGGCCGGCTGCGGCACCCAGCCCCGTGCTGACGCCGAATCCGAGGGCCAGTGGCAACGCGACCAGCGCCACGATCAGGCCTGCCAACAGGTCCGCGCCTGGAGCGCGGAACGCGGGCTTCCACTCGCTCCACCGGGGCAGGAGCGCGGATACGGCCATCAAGGCGTCGTTCGCGCGGGTGTGTTTCGTCGGTTCGGACATGCGACGCTTTCTGAGAACTCATCGACCCTGATCTAGCTGATTGCTAAGTTTAGCAAGTAATGAATCAGCGCGACAGGGAGACGCTCGACACCGTTTCGGACCGCTGGGTCAGGTGCGCGATCCGGACTCGCCGTCCAGCTGTTCTACCTGGTTGGCCACCACCCCGGACAGGATCTCCCGAGCCACCACCAGTAGGTCTGCCACTTTCGGCGACGTCAGCGTGTACGTCACGGACAGCCCCTCGCGAGTTCCCTCGATGAGACCCGCGCGTCGCAGAATCGACAACTGCTGCGACAGATTCGCCGGTTCGATGCCCACCTCGAGCAGCATCTCGGACACCGCGTGTTCGCGTTCGCTCAACAACTCCAGCACTCGAATGCGTGCGGGATGCGCCAACGTCTTGAAGAAGTCGGCCTTCATTCGGTACAGCGGTCGACTCGAATCCGTGGCCATGACTTCCCTCCGTGCCACCCACCGCCGCGCGGCAGGCTACTTGCGAACACTAGCAATCAGCCGACGCGACAAGTGCTATCCCTGCCCTCACCGAAACTCCGCTACCTTCACTGACATGCGCGGAGAACCCGACGAATCCACCGACTTCAGGCTGACCGTGGCCACGGCGGCTCTCGACCTCTTCTCGGTCAAGGGCTACGAGTCGACGACGGTGGACGACATAGCCGGAGCCGCCGGAATCTCGCGACGGACGTTCTTTCGTCAGTTCCGTGCCAAGGAAGACGTCGTATTCGCCGATCACGAAATACTGCTCGAGCAGGCAGGCGCATTTCTCGACTCGAACGAAGGCGATCCCTGGCAGGCGGTGTGCGACGCCGCGCAGCAGGTGTACGAGCGATTCTCCGACTGGCTGGAGATGTCGCGCCTGCGCTATCAGGTGGTGCACCGCAACCCTGCGCTGCGCGATCGAGAGATCGTCACCGTGTTTCGCTACGACCGACTGTTCGTCGAATATCTGCAGCGAGTGCGGCCGGATCATTCGCACCTGGAGATTCTGCAGTTCTCGGCTTCGGTGACCGCAACACACAACTACATCCTCCGACGGATGATTCGCGACGGCCTGCCCACGTCGGTCAGCGACCTGCGGTCCGCGCTGGCGCAGGTACGCGCGCAATTCCTCGGCGAGATCGTCGTCGCGTCGTTCCCGCGGGGCATGTCCGTCGCGAAAGTCGTCGACGCGTTGGCCGATCACACAACAGACTGACTCACCCGACGGTGTGGCACTCAGTGCCGCATAACGTGGACCCACCCTTGAAACGAGCGAGCTGCAGACGTACGATGGGTGCATCCTTGGCACTGAGTGCCCTAATCGGTCAGTGCTGATCCCCCTACATTCAAGGAGCGTGGCCGATATGGCCGGAAATCCCGACTTCGATCTGTATCAATCGCCCGAGGAGCACGACGAACTGCGTGCGGCCATTCGGGCACTGTCGGAGAAGGAGATCGCTCCGTACGCCAAAGAGGTGGACGAGGACTCACGCTTCCCGGAAGAGGCATTGAAGGCCCTCAACGCCTCCGGCTTCAACGCCATCCACGTTCCCGAGGAATACGACGGTCAGGGTGCCGACTCGGTCGCAGCCTGCATCGTCATCGAAGAAGTCGCTCGCGTCTGCGGCTCGTCCTCGCTGATCCCCGCCGTCAACAAACTCGGCACGATGGGCCTGATCCTCAAGGGCTCCGAGGAACTCAAGAAGCAGGTCCTGCCGTCACTCGCAGGCGGCGCGATGGCGTCGTACGCCCTGTCCGAGCGGGAAGCGGGCTCCGACGCAGCGGGAATGCGTACTCGCGCCAAGGCCGACGGTGACGACTGGATCCTCAACGGCTCCAAGTGTTGGATCACCAACGGCGGCAAGTCCGATTGGTACACCGTCATGGCCGTGACCGACCCCGACAAGGGTGCCAACGGCATCTCCGCGTTCATCGTGCACAAGGACGACGAGGGATTCGTCGTCGGCCCCAAGGAGAAGAAGCTCGGCATCAAGGGCTCCCCGACGGCCGAGCTGTACTTCGAGAACTGCAAGGTCCCCGGCGATCGCATCATCGGCGAACCGGGCACCGGCTTCAAGACCGCCCTGGAAACGCTCGATCACACCCGCCCCACCATCGGCGCTCAGGCTGTCGGCCTGGCACAGGGCGCCCTCGACGCTGCCATCGCGTACACCAAGGACCGCAAGCAGTTCGGCACCGCGATCTCGAGCTTCCAGGCCGTGCAGTTCATGCTCGCCGACATGGCCATGAAGGTCGAAGCCGCACGCCTGATGGTCTACAGCTCCGCAGCCCGCGCCGAGCGCGGCGAGAAGAACCTCGGTTTCATCTCTGCAGCAGCGAAGTGCTTCGCCTCGGACGTCGCCATGGAGGTCACCACCGACGCCGTGCAGCTCTTCGGCGGCGCCGGGTACACCACCGACTTCCCGGTCGAGCGCATGATGCGCGACGCCAAGATCACCCAGATCTACGAGGGCACCAACCAGATTCAGCGTGTCGTCATGTCGCGGGCGCTGCTCAAATGAGCGACATCGAACTCGTAGGCGTCATCGGTGGCGGCACCATGGGTGCAGGTATCGCCGAAATGTGCGCTCGCTCCGGCAGTTCCGTACTGATCCTCGAGACGAGCCAGGCGACGGCCGACGCCGCAGAAGCTCGCCTGGACAAGTCCTTCGCTCGCGCCGTCAAGTCCGGCCGCATCGAAGCCGATGCGGCCGAGAAAGCCCGTGCTGCAATCACGTTGACGCTCGACATCAACGATTTCGCAGACCGCGACCTCGTGGTCGAGGCAGCACCGGAGATCGAATCGCTCAAGCTCGACCTGTTCGGCAAGCTCGATTCCATCGTCAAGCCCGAGGGAATCCTGGCCACGAACACCTCGTCGATCCCGGTCATCAAGATGGCCAACGCGACGAAGCGTCCCGACAAGGTGGTCGGCGTGCACTTCTTCAACCCGGTGCCGGTGCTTCCGTTGGTCGAGATCGTCGTCAGCTTGCTCACCAGCGAAGAGACAGTGTCCGCGGTGACGGATTACGCGGGCAACACGTTGGGCAAGAAGACGATTCGCGCCGGAGATCGCGCCGGATTCATCGTCAACGCATTGCTCATCCCGTACATGGTCTCGGCCATCCGCATGCTCGAGTCCGGCTTCGCCAGTGCCGAGGACATCGACGAGGGCATGGTGAACGGTTGCGCTCACCCCATGGGTCCGCTGCGTCTGACCGACACCGTCGGCCTCGACGTCACCCTCGCGGTGGCCGAGTCGCTCTACGCGGAGTTCCGTGAGCCGCACTACGCTCCGCCGCCGCTGCTGCAGCGCATGGTGGGCGCGGGAATGCTGGGACGCAAAACCGGCAAGGGCTTCTACACGTACTCGTAGCAGTCCCCCGGAGTCTGCGTGAATGGTCCATTCACCCCCGTCAGGGCCGGTGAATGGACCATTCACGTCTTCGAAAGGCGCACACTGGAGTCGTTCCACAACACTGGGAGGCTCCATGAACATCGATCTCGACGGCCGAACCGCATTGATCTCCGGCTCCAGTCAAGGCATCGGATTGGCCATTGCCACCGAATTGGCCCGTGCCGGTGCGCGCGTCGTGCTCAACGGCCGCAGCGCATCCGCGCTCGATTCGGCCGAGGAACACCTGCTCACCGAGGTACCCGGCGCACGAGTGATCGTCGTGGCAGCTGATCTCGCGACGGCCGACGGGGTCGAGACCCTGCTCGCCACGGTCCCTGTGGTCGACATTCTGGTGAACAACCTCGGAATCTTCGGAGCCAAGCCGGCCCTCGATATCGACGACGACGAGTGGCGTCGCTACTTCGAGGTGAACGTGCTCTCGGCCATCAGACTCATCAGAACGTACTTGCCGGCGATGACCGAAGCCGGCTGGGGCAGAATCCAGAACATCTGCAGCGATTCTGCAGTCGTCATTCCCGAGGAAATGATCCACTACGGCATGACGAAAACCGCACTGCTGGCGGTGACCCGCGGATTCGCGAAAGCTGCTGCAGGAACTGGCGTTACGGTCAACTCCGTGATCGTCGGGCCCACTCACACCGAGGGCGTCGAGAAGTTCGTCGCAGAACTCGTCGGCGACGATCTGCCGTGGGACGAGGCTCAGGCGACATTCATGAAGGAACATCGTCCGCAATCGCTCATCGGACGGTTGATCGAGCCGAAGGAAATCGGAAACATGATCGTGTACCTGAGTTCGGAGCAAGCGTCCGCGACCACCGGGGGCGCTCTACGAGTCGACGGCGGCTACGTCGACTCGATTCTGCCCTGACTTCCGGCCCCGTCGCGTGCCATTGCCTGCGGCACACAGCTTGTCCGGTCGGTCACAGTTTGTGGCCGACCGGTTCGGGGCATGCGTGAAGTACACGGAATCGAGCAGAGGTTCTTCACGCATTTCACCGCATTCGGAGACGATTCGACAGTGAGCGATCAGTACACCTTCACCAACCCCGTCACGCAGTACCGTCAGGACGGCTTCCCTGAGCAGCATCAGGATCCGCCCGGTCTGGCCGCAGACCTTCAACCCCTCGCCGACCACGGTGAGGACAGCTATCGCGGTTCCGGCCGCCTGACCGGCCGTAAGGCCTTGGTCACCGGTGCCGATTCCGGAATAGGCCGTGCGGCAGCGATTGCCGTCGCCCGCGAGGGTGCCGACGTGGTTCTCAACTATCTACCATCGGAAGAGATGGACGCGCAGGAGGTTGCGCAATTGGTCCGCGACGCCGGCCGCACCGCAGTCCTCGCACCGGCAGATATCACCGACGAGCAGGCCGCGCGTGGGATCGTGCGCACCGCCGTCGACGAGCTCGGTGGCCTCGACCTGCTGATCAACGTCGCCGGAAAGCAGCAGTTCGTCGAAGATCTGGCCGACCTGTCGTCCGAGCAGTTCGATCAGACGTTCAAGACCAACGTCTACGCATTGTTCTGGATCATCCAGGAAGCGGTGCCGCACATGCCTGCTGGTTCCACCATCGTCAACACCAGTTCGATCCAGGCGTACACACCCTCACCCGGTTTGGTGGATTACGCGACCACGAAGATGGCCATCAACACCATCAGCAAGGCGCTCGCGCAGCAGTTGGCACCCAAGGGAATTCGCGTCAATGTTGTTGCCCCGGGACCGTTCTGGACACCGCTGCAGGCAGCCGGCGGGCAGCCGACCTCGGCGCTGCCGGAGTTCGGCAAAGAGACACCGCTCGGACGTGCGGGGCAACCCGCCGAGATCGCCGGTGCCTACGTCTACCTGTCGTCGGCCGAATCGGGTTACGTCTCCGGCGAGACATTGAACGTCAACGGCGGCATGCCGACGCCGTAGTCGACATCCGTTCTGCGTGAATGGACCATTCACACCCGTCTGGGCTTGTGAATGGTCCATTCACGCATCTGGAGACGTCAGTCCTTCGGCCCACCCGCTGCGTAGACGACCTGGCCCGAGATGAAGCCCGCTCCCTCGCTGACGAAGAACGAGGCCAAGTGCGCGATGTCGTCGGGGTGTCCGACGCGATTGACCGGAATCTGCGACGCCGCAGCAGCTTTGAAGTCCTCGAACGGCATTCCGACGCGCTCTGCAGTCGCCGCTGTCATCTCCGTCTCGATGAATCCCGGGGCGATGGCGTTGGCTGTCACGCCGAACTTGCCGAGTTCGATGGCAAGGGTCTTGGTGAATCCCTGCATGCCGGCCTTGGCAGCGGAGTAGTTGGCCTGGCCGCGGTTGCCGAGGGCAGACGTGCTCGACAAGTTGACGATGCGGCCCCACTTGGCGTCGATCATGTGCTTCTGGACCGCGCGGGTCATCAGGAACGATCCACGCAGGTGTACGCCGAGCACGGAATCCCAGTCCTGCACCGTCATCTTGAACAGCAGGTTGTCGCGCGTGATTCCGGCGTTGTTGATCAGTACGGTCGGCGCACCGAACTCGCTCGCGATGCGATCGACCGCAGTCTGGACCGATTCCTCGTCGGCGACGTTGGCACCGATGGCCACTGCCTGCCCACCAGCAGCTTGGATTGCGCCGACGGTGTCGCTGCACGCGGCCTCGTCGAGGTCCACTACGGCAACTCCGAAACCGTCCTTGGCCAGCCGCTTCGCCACCGCAGCGCCGATGCCACGCGCACTACCGGTGACGATGGCCGTCTTGATCTGATCGCTCACGAATATCTCCTAGGAACACGCCGAATCGAATTACCTGTCATCTGTTTCTACCAACCCCGGCGGCGCAGTCAGTACGCAGCCACCGCTCCGTCGAGCGCCTTCTGCATTCCCTCAGCCACCACGCGTGTGATGTCGATCGGCTTCTCGGGCAGTTCGGTGATGGGGGTATCGATGTACACGCTGGCCTGCTTGACCTTCGTCGTAGGGCCGTAGCTCAACCCGATACAGATCAGCACCGGCTCGACACCGAGCTTGCGTGCGCGCAGCGCGATGTGGCCGATGCCGCTGCCGACGTGCTGCACCGTCGTCGGATCCTCCAGGTTGCAGGTGCCCTCGGGGAACACTGCAAGGTCGTCGCCCCGCTTCATACGCTCGGCACTGACGTCCATCATGCGATTGCCTGCTGCGCTGACGGCGCGCATGCCATGGTTCTTGCCACGGAAGACGGGGATGCCGCCCATCATGTCGATTCGCCTGCGCTGCTTGGGTTCCTGGAACAATTCGTCCTTCGCCAGTACCCTCGTACGCCCGATCACCGGACGCAGCGGCGACGCCCAGGCCGCCGCTGCGAGGGTGTAGGGATCGTTCTCGGTCAGATGATTGACCGCGATGAGCAAACGGGTGTTGTCGTACACCAGACGACGCAGTTCCTCACGGGCACCGTCGGGATACGACACCCGCGGGCGGAAGCGCCTGGCCAAGGTGGCGTACGCCAGCCTCGCGACCTGACGATTCTGCTGGTGACGCAGGTAGAAGTCGTACACCGTCACATCGTTCTCGAGAATTACCGCTGGCCGATCCATGAACCGAGCTTAGTGGTTCGAACTGTGCCGCCGGGGCCGAAGCCTCCTTCGTATCGCCTACCCGATGATCGCCTTGTATTCGGTGAAGATCGGCGCGTACTCGGGACCGCAGTTCGCGATCGACCAATCGGTGAGGAGGGTGAGGTTCTCGAACACACCATCCATCGCGCTGAAGTCGCCGGCCGCACCCTTGGCGTCGGCCTCCTCCATGGCCTGTAGCCACGCCAACGGCTCCGGTGGAGCGACGGCCTGCAGCTCCGACTGTGTCACCGGGGCCTTCGTCGCGAGTTCTGCGGCAATGGATTCGGCCACCTCGACACCACCCGCCTCTGCTTCCCGCAGGTTGGCCAGACCCTGTGCCACCTGGGTGGCGTACAGCGTGCAGAAGTCCGACTCACCCGAATCCGCTTCCACCGATTGCACGGATTCCACCGATGTTGCGGCCGGCTGCTCAGCCGTGGTGGACGGGTTCTCTTCTGTGGACGAACACCCCGCGAGAGCGAGGACAACTACCGCGCATCCTATGGTCGATCGACTGTTCATCGGCGTTGCACTCCTCGTGAACCCTGCCTGGACGACTGCCAGTCTGCGCTCGAGTGCTCAGTTGTGCAGCGCTGTGAGCAGCGCGAACGGTTCGAGCCGGCCTCACACCCGCGAGGAACCCATAGCCCGGATTCCGACGGCAAGTCCGACCGCCGCAGTGGCCGCGGCAGCAACGACACCTGCCGTCACCGTCGAATTGGTGAACTCGCCCGCGAACAGTGCACGCTCGGCGTCGACCAGATACCCGAGGGGGTTGATGTTCACCAAGAACTGCATCCATCCCGGGGCCGCGGTCAGCGGAAGCATGGTGCCCGAGAGGATGAGCAGGGGGAACATCAATGTCTGCTGGATGGACCAGAACACCCAATCCTGTCCGCGCACAGCCAAAGCCAGCGTGTAGGACAACGCGCCGAGCCCGACACCGAACACACCGAGCAGCACGATTCCCACGACCGCGCCGACGGGATTCACCGACAACCCGAGCGGCAGTGCCACCAGGACGATCAGCACGGCTTGAGCGGCCAACGGCACCATTTCCTTGAACGCGCGGCCGACGAGCAGAGACGACCTCGGCAGCGGCGTCACCAACATCCGTTCGTGTGAACCCTGCTGCAATTCGGCCAGCAGGTTCGAGCCCGTCATCGACGTCCCGAAGATGGTGATCATTGCGAGCACCCCTGGAACGAACCAGTCCCACACACTCCCGCTGCCGAGACCTGGGACCTCGGTGAGAAGCGGGCCGAACAGCGCCAGCAGAATCAGTGGCTGCACCAGACTGAAGATGACGGTGAACGGATCGCGCACCATCGGCCGCAGTTCGCGGCCCATCACCAAGGCGCTTCCCGAGAGTACGTTCATCGGAGTTCTCCTGCCGCGCTTGCAGTTTCGAGGGAAGAGCTGCCCGCTGCGGCGCTCTCCCGAAGGCTGCGCCCGGTGAGGCCGAGGAACACATCGTCGAGGGTAGGTCGCGTCATGTCCGCCGTGTGCACCGTGATTCCGTGAGACTCGCTGAGCCGCAGGAGATCCGGAAGAACCACCTCGGCTCGCTCGACCCGAATGTTCAACCGCGAACCCGCAACCGTCACGTCTCTGACTCCGGCAACACCGCCCAGGAGCGCACTCAGCGCCGACGCGTCGGACGCGGTGAGGACGATCAGATCACCGGCCAGTTCCGATTTGAGGGCCGTGGCGGTGTCGTCGGCGATGACGGTGCCGCGATCGACGACGATCACCCGCTCGGCCATCGAATCGGCCTCGTCGAGGTAGTGCGTGGTGAGCACGATGGTGGTGCCCATCTCCCGCCTGAGCCGCAGAATGTGATCCCAGAGATTCGCTCGGCTCTGCGGGTCCATACCGGTGGTCGGTTCGTCGAGAAACAGCAACGGTGGCCGGTGCACCAACCCCAACGCGATGTCGAGTCGACGCCGCTGCCCACCGGACAGCGTGGACACAGTGCGACCCGCGAGCTCGCCGAGTTCGAGTGCCTCGATCAATTCGTCTGCGCGACTACCTGATCGTCGACGCGTCATGCCGTAGCACAATCCCTGCACCACCAGTTCGTCTCGGACGCGCTGATTGTGCCCCGCACCGTTGCCCTGGCCGACGTAGCCGAGACTGCGTCGCACACGGTCCCGATCCTTCGCCACATCGAATCCGGCGATCCGCGCCGAGCCCGACGTCGGTTCGAGCAACGTCGTCAACATGCGCAGAGTGGTCGACTTGCCGGCCCCGTTCGGGCCGAGAAGAGCCACCAGCTCTCCCTCACCGATCGTCAGATCGATGCCACGCACCGCCTCCACGGTCTTCTTGCCCTGCCGAAAAGTCTTGGTCAGTCCCGATGTTTCGATCATCTGTGACGCCCCTCGTCGCACTGAGTGAATCCGTACGAGAAAGACGTTAGGAACGATCGCGGTCAGCTTCGGTCCGCGTTGCCAGGACAGCCGACATCAACCGAAGACGGGGAACTTTCGCTTGCGGGCCAGGGCATCCATCCCGGATTGGATGCTCGAGCGCACCTCCTCGTACTTCGCGTCGACGTAGGCCTCGTCGTCGCACAGTGCCGGATCGTGGTCGAGTTCGATCGGCGGCATGAAACGGGTACGGATCTTCGCGGGCAACGGAATCTGCGGGAGCGCCGCGGGCGCAATGATCCAGGGAAGCGAGATCGCGATCGGAAAGACTTTCAACCGCGCAATCTTGTCCAGCTTCAACGCTTTCGACAGCTTGTCGCCGCGAATGAGTACCGGCATGGCGTCGGCGCCGCCCACTGTTGCCACCGGAACGATGGGTACGCCCATCCGAATGGCGAGCTTGATGAAGCCGGTTCGGCCACCGAGCGTCGCCTCGTCGCGCTTGCTCCATGGCCGCAGCGAATCGACCTCACCGCCCGGCCACACGATGACGTCCCGACCCTCGGCCAGTGCCGTCGACATCGAGTCCGGCGCAGCAGGAAGCACACCCATGGATCGAAAGACTTTGCCGATCAACGGAAACGCCATCAGTGCATCGTGCGCGGTGCCGTGCAGAATTCGCTTCTCGCCGAAGTGTCGCCACCACTGGGCGCCGACGGTCCATGCATCCCACACGAACGGCGCACCCGAATGCACCCCGACGACGAGAACCGGCGACTCGGGAATGGTCTCCCACCCGTCGATCTCCATCCGGAAATAACGGTCCATCACTCCGTTCCAGAGCTTTTGCTGACGGTCCATCGCCACTGTGTTCTGATCGTCGAGGTCCCAGCCGCCCGCGCGCTCGGCAACCACCCCTCCGAGACCACCGGAGGCCTTCTCGCGGCGTTCCTTCATCTTCAGCCGGGCCGCCGCCGCGTAACGCTGTGCCTGCTCGCGCAACTGCTCCTTCGTCGACTCCTCCGTCGACGCTCCGGTGCCGTCCCCACCCATTACGTGATCCCCATCACTCATACCCGCACGGTACTCCACCCGCCCACCGCCGACCGACAACCAGCGCTCGTTACCCCACGCGACGTCCCACCTGTCCGTTATGGTCGAAATTCGAGCCGAACGAACGAGGTACACCGATGGATCCGATCGAACCGGCCTACGGCACGACGGCACTGCTGCTGATCGCCGCCGCAGCCGTGGCAATCCTGCTCTTCCTCATCATGAAGGTGAAACTGCACGCCTTCGTCTCCCTGGTCCTGGTCAGCGCGGTCACCGCCGTCGCCGCGGGAATCCCACTTGCCGACGTCCCCGATGCGTTGCTCTCCGGGTTCAGTTCCACGCTCGGATCGGTCGCGCTACTGGTGGCACTGGGCGTGATGGTCGGGCGTCTGCTCGAAATCACTGGTGGCGCACAAGTATTGGCCGATACCCTGATCAACCGGTTCGGCGCCAAACGGGCACCACTCGCACTCGGTGTAGCCGCACTCATCTTCGGCTTCCCCATCTTCTTCGATGCCGGTCTCGTCGTCTTTCTGCCGATCATCTTCACCGTTGCCAAACGGTTCGGCGGATCGGTTCTGCTGTACGCCCTCCCCACCGCGGGGGCCTTTGCCGCGATGCACGCCATCGTCCCGCCGCACCCCGGCCCGGTCGCTGCCACCGAACTGCTCGGCGGAGACATCGGTTCGGTACTGCTCATCGGCGTTCCCGTCGCCGTCGTCTCCTGGTTCGTCGGCTCGTACCTCGTCGGTACCCAGCTCGGCAAACGATTCGTCACCATGCCCGCAGACCTCTTCGCGGACGGATCGCAGAACACCGAGGAACACGACAAGGAGATGGCCGCGCTCCGCGACCCGGCCCCGAAGTTCGGTGCGGTGCTTCTCATCCTGCTGACACCACTGGTGCTGATATCGCTCAACACCGTCGTCAACACTCTGACCACCTCCGGTGTACTGACCGGAGACGAAACCTGGGCTGCTGCCCTGACTCTCATCGGCCAGACGCCCATCGCGCTGCTGATCACCTTGCTGCTGGCGCTGTTCATCCTCGCGCCCGGACGCTTCCCGGTGGCCGAGGGTGCCAAGTACATGGACCAGGCCCTCGGACCGATCTGCTCGATCATCCTGATCACCGGTGCAGGCGGCATGTTCGGTGGAGTGCTGCGAGCCAGCGGTATCGGGCAATCCCTGACGGCGTCGTTGTCCGACATCGGGCTGCCGATTCTGCTGCAGGCCTTCCTGATCGCCACCGCGCTACGCGTCGCGCAGGGTTCGGCCACCGTCGCTCTCACCACCACGGCTGGGTTGATCTCGGTGCAGGTCGCCGAGCTGGATCTGAGCAACTTCAAGATCGCGCTGCTGGTCTTCGCACTGGCCGCCGGAGCCACCGTGCTCTCCCACGTCAACGATTCCGGCTTCTGGCTCGTCAGCCGCTTCTTCGGCATGGACGAGAAAACGACCCTCAAGACCTGGACCGTCATGGAAACGACACTGGGACTGGCGATCTTCGCCGTAGCGTCACTGCTGTGGGTGGTGTTCTAGCGGCTTCGGCCACAAGCAGCACGGGCGCTACCGCGGATGCATGTCGTCGAACGTTGCTACGACAAGCACGAGGTTCAGAGCTGCTTGCGCATCTTCACACTTGTGGTTTCATAACCGGCTGACTCGTACATCCCGCGCGCGACCGAATTGAAACCGAACACGCTCAGTCCCAGCGTCCGCGCACCCTTCGCACGTGCATGGTCCTCGGCGAGCTGCATCGCTGCTCGCCCGTAGCCCTGGCCTCGGTGCTCTGGCTCGACCAGGACATCCCAAACCCACCACGAGCTGGCGTCGTCCGAGTTGTCACGGCCAATCCAGAGGTACCCGACGATCTGGCCGGTGTCGTCAACGAGGTCGAACACAGTGTTACCCGGGGTGGGAGCACCCTCTGGGAAAGCATGCGCGAGGGCATCACTGGAGTGCTCTTCAGCGGCGCGTGGCGTCTCACCTGTAGCGATCAGGTCCGTCTTGTACTCGCTCTGGCTCCGTTTCAGCCATGAGGGAAACCGTTGAACAGTGATCGGGACGAGTGTGATCGACATGTCGCCAGTCTTACAGCGGGGTCGCGCCGACCCTCGACAGGTATCACCAACACGCCCTAGCCCTAAGTGTCTCGCTAGGCAGCGGCCGGTCTTGTCATCGCGGGGATCACTTCGATGACTCGTCACGTGCTGGAGATCAGGTATCGCCGACCGAGGCGCGACGCCACCTGCTGAACATAGTCTTTCGAGGATCGCTTCGCTCGTGACAGTCGGCGACCCCGGCTGTCATAGTGCGTCGCGCTTGGGTTGCCATCGGGCTGCGCGCTCGCCGATCGATGCGAGCCGCGCAGTCTCGTGCACACGAGCGGCTCGGGTCTCGGGCCGCTTGGCAGTCACGATCCACTCCAGAATCCCGCGACGCGCGGACGGCGGAAACTGGATCCAATTATGCTCCGCATCAACATATTCGGTGAATGCAGCCGCAAGATCCTCGGGAACGATCAGATCCTCGACCTCGTCGAGTACGGTCCATGCTCCGTTGGCCACGGCAGCCTCGACGGCTCGCTCCCCCGCCGGAAGCATCAGGCCTGCTTCACGAAGGGCCTCGATGCGAATCTTGTTGGGACGCGACCATGCACTAGTGGGTTTCCGGGGCGAGAAATACAACATCGTGCGCTCGTCGTCGAGCTTGCGGGGTCGACTGTCGACCCACCCCACCGCGAGTGCTTCCGTGACGGCGTCGTCGTAGCTGACCGCCGGTCTTCCGGTGGCCTTCTTCCACGACACCAGCCACACGGATTCCTTTGTTCCGTGATGTGCGATCAGCCATGTCCGCCATTGCTCGCGTGTTTCCGCATGCACTCGGGGAGCATCGTCCATGACGGCCATGTGGGGCCTTCCTCCGTCGACTCGAAAGTCCGTCGCTGTCTCGGCGACGCCACTCGATTATGCTGCGATCGTGGGCGAAATTCCCTCCAGCGATGTGTCGGCGATGCGAGGCAATCGTGAGTGACCGCATTCGATTCGACGGAGTGCTCGAGCCGTTGACGTGGGGGAAGAGCACGTACACGATCATCCACATTCCGACTCGATTGGTCGAGGCAGCGATGCGTTGGCCGACGCGCCGGATCGACGGTTCGATCGACGGACTCAGCCTCAATCTCGGTATCAACAAGGCGGATCCGGATGTGATGCCCGGATCCTTCGTCTACGTCGGGGCGGGGCTACAACGCCGACTGGGCGTCGCTGCCGGCGATCTGGTGTCGTGCGAATTCGAGCCGGCCGACCCCGATCTGGTGCCGGTCCCCGAGGACCTGGCTCGAGCGATGGAAGACGCACACTGCACGGCCGCATGGGAACGAAGGCGGGCGAGCGAACGGCGTCAGTTGTTGATGCCGATCGACAACGCTGCGAGACCTCGGACCCGCGCAGAGCGCATAGCGCGACTGGTGGGGTCGTTGACGGCGAATCAGCAGACCGACAGCTGACCTACCGTCACTGCACCGGAACAAGAATTCGCCACGCGCCCAGGGCCAATGAGCCGACGGTGACGAGCAGGAACAATCCGACCCAGACGATGCCGGGCAGGAAGGTCAGTCGGGCGAGTTGATCGGCGTCGGAATCCCGTGCCCGTCCGGCGCTGCGTGATTTCTGCAGTTCGAGAACGGGCCGCGGGCCGGCGATCAACAGGAAGAACGTGATGAAATACGCCGCTGCGACCTGCTGTTCGCCGGTACCCCACCAGGACACCACGAACAGTGCAGCACCGACGACGACGAGTGACAGCAAGCCGTAGATGTTGCGAATCATCAACAGCATCAATGCAATCGAGATGACACCGATCCACAGCACAGCGACCGCATGCTGAGTGCCTAGCACGAACGCAGCACCGAGTCCGAGCAGCGACGGCCCCACGTAACCTGCGAAGGTCATCGCGATGACGCCGAGGCCGGTGGGCTTGCCCTTCGAGATCGCGACGCCGGAGGTATCGGAGTGCAGTCGCAGCCCCATCAGCTGTCGACCGGTGATCAGCGCGACGAACAAGTGCGCACCCTCGTGCGCAATGGTGACCACGTTGCGCGCGATCCGCCACGTCTGCGGCAGTACGACGATGACGAGTGCAACCAGAGCCGCAACTTGGACGATCCACACCGGTGGATCAGGACTCACCGCGGAGATGCGGTCCCAGAATTCGTTCACACCCAAGTATGCGGCTTCGCCGCAGTGGTGCGGCTAAGTGCCGCCGGTGGCGCTCAACCGCACCACTGCCGCAGGCACTACGACGCGCGTGCTTCGGCTTTGGCGCGTTCGCGGGCGAGGGAGCGGTCTCGCATTTCCTCGAACTTGGTGGCTTGGCGTTCGAGGTCTTCGAGGAACGCGGCGAGTTCTTCGCGCTTGTTCTCTCCGCGTGCGGTGAAGTCGTTGCGCTCGAAGACGTTCCACTTGCGCAGCACCGGCCAGACGACGTCTTCGAGGTGCTGACGCAGGTCGTAGATGCCGTGCTTGGCCATGAGTACACCGTTGCGGCGGAAGTTCGGCATCCCGGCACCGGGCATGACGAAGTTGGTCACGATGTCCGAGACGGCCTGCAGCGTCTGATCGGGGGAGATGTCC
>NZ_NPFX01000025.1:0-2535 GCF_002259335.1 Rhodococcus sp. 14-2483-1-1
TCGCTCTCTGCGATGCGTGTCGTAGCCGCCGTGCAGGAAACCTTCGACTGTGAAATCAGCGTCCGTGCACTCATGGAAGCCCCCACCGTAGCGGGCCTGGCTCGTGTGGTGGGTGGAGGACAGTCGGGCACCAGGCAAATCTGGGAGCCATATGCGCGTCCGGCCCAGTTGCCGCTGTCGTTCGCCCAGCGTCGGTTGTGGTTCATCCATCAGCTAGAGGGACCATCGGCGACATACAACATCCCTCTGGTACTACGCCTAATCGGTCTACTCGACGTCGACGCGCTGACCCTGGCGGTTGCCGATGTCGTAGCCCGGCACGAGAGTGTTCGCACAGTGTTTCCCGCTACGGCTGGCGTGCCCGAGCAGTGCATTCTCGATGCCTCTGAAGGGCTTGTCGCCTGCAAAGTCATCGACGCCACCAACTGGACCGATCAACAGTTGGATGAGGCGGTCGGTATTGTCACCCGCCACGCCTTCGACTTAGAAACCGAGATTCCCTTTCGTGCAAGGCTTTTCGCAGTCTCGACCACGGAACACCATCTGGCCCTGGCAATGCACCACATCGCCGCCGACGGATCATCTCTCTCGCCGCTGGTTCGCGACCTGACTACCGCATATCAGGCCCGCACCACCCGGACGGAGCCAGGCTGGGAGCCGTTGCCCGTTCAGTACGCCGACTTCACAATCTGGCAGCACAAGCTCCTCGGCGAGGCCGACGATCCTAATACCCGATCTGGTCGACAAACAGTTTTCTGGGAGCGGAACCTCGCTGGATACGCGGGACTGCTGGAGCTTCCCACGGACCGGCCTTACCCCGCCGTCGCCAACCATCAGGGCGGCCAAGTCGTCGTCGAATGGCCCGCCGAACTGCAGGAACTCGTGCGGGTTGTGGCGCGGGAACGCAATGCGACGACGTTCATGGTGATGTCGGCGGCGCTTTCGGTGCTGTTGGCGCGTTTGAGCGGGAGCGCGGATGTGGCGTTCGGGGTGCCGACGGCGGGGCGGGGGCGAACCGAGTTTGACGGCATGGTCGGGTTTTTCGTCAACACGCTGGTGTTGCGTACGCGGGTTTCAGCCGAGATGAACTTCGGTGATTTGTTGGAGGAGGTACGGGAGCGGAGCCTGGACGCGTTCGCGAACCAAGATGTGCCGTTCGATGCGCTTGTCGAGCGCCTCAATCCGGTCCGTACGCAGGCTCACCATCCGTTGATCCAAATCCTGTTCGCCTGGCAAAACGTCACCCTGCCCGATCTGTCTCTGCCAGGTCTCGACATTTCCCCGCAGCGCACGGACACCTTGACCGCTCGAATGGACTTGACTTTCAGCCTGCGTGAGCGGTTCGACAACTCCGGCCGTCCCATAGGCATTGGGGGTCTGGTCGAGTACCGCACCGACGTCTATGACGCCGAAACTGTAAAACAACTTGTTACCCGCTGGCAGCGGGTGCTCACGACGATGCTCGCCGGCACGGACCGCTCGGTGGCGTCAATCGACTTGCTTGACGAGAGAGAACTGACGCAGCTGGACGCCCTCGGAGCGCGGTCAGTGCTAAATGAATCGATCGTGGACCCCGCGATTCCGGAGTTGTTCGCCGAGCAGGTGAGGGTGCGGCCGGACGTCATAGCGGTGGTGTTCGAGGGTCGGTCGTGGACGTATCAGGAGTTGGACGACACATCGACGCAGTTGGCTCATTTGTTGGCTGGGCGTGGGGTGGGAGTAGAGGACGTTGTTGCACTGTTGCTGCCACGTTCGGAACACACTGTGATAGCCATACTTTCGGTGCTGAAGCTGGGTTCTGCTTACTTGCCGATCGACATCAACACCCCTGACGAGCGCCTGGCATTCGTTCTACAAGACGCTGCGCCGGCCGCGATTTTGACCACGGTGAGCCTCGCTGGTCGCGTCAGTAAGTCCGGGGTCCCACTGATAGATGTCGAGGATCCCAAGGTCGCTGAACAGCCGACGACGACGTTGCCGGTGCCGAATGCTGACCTCCTCGCGTACATCATCTACACCTCAGGAACGACAGGCACACCCAAAGGCGTCGGCATCACACAAACGAACGTCACCCAGACCTACGCAGCTTCGGAACATGCTTTCAAACATTCCCCAGATCAGGTGTGGTCGATGTTCCATTCGTACTCGTTCGATGTGTCGGTGTGGGAGATGTGGGGCGCTCTGCTGCACGGCGGCCGCTTGGTGATCATCCCTGAGCATGCCGCCCGCTCCGCAACGGACTTTCACCGAATCCTGGTAGACGAGCAGGTCACCACCGTCAACCAGACCCCGTCCGCACTCGAGATGCTCTCGCCCGAGGGAATAGATCAAGTAAGGACCATTTTTGTGGGGGGTGAGGCATGCTCGCCCGAACTTGTCGATCGGTGGGCTTCAGGCCGAGAAATGATCAATGGCTACGGGGAGACAGAGACGTTCTACGCCTCTATGAGTGCGCCCATGAAGCCTGGTCATGGAGCTCCTATCGGTACGCCGGTGCCGGGTGATGCGTTGTTTGTGTTGGATTCCGGTTTGCGG
>NZ_NPFX01000028.1:0-1476 GCF_002259335.1 Rhodococcus sp. 14-2483-1-1
CTTGGCCCATGACAACGGAGATCTGGCAACTGAGCGAAAGCGAACTCCTCGCCGACGCTGCCGATGTCTCCCACCGAATCCAATTGCTCGAAGCCCGACGTATCGCCCTCGTCAGCGAGATCGACACCCGCGTCTCCCGCGAGAAACTCGGCTTCCCCGGCCCTGCCGGCTGGCTCACCTCCACCACCCTGCTCAGCCCCAGTAAAGCCACCAAGATCGTCGCCCTGGCCCGCGGACTGAAGAACTTCCCCGACATCGCCGACGCCATCAACGCAGGCGTCATGACCATCGACCACGCCGCCCTGATCCTCACCTTCGCCGAAACACCACCCAAGAACCTCCCCCAAGAGGGTCGCGATATCGCGCGCAAAGCGATGATCACCGCCGCAACCGGACCCGGCGCACGCACCGACCGCATCCGCGAAGCCATCACCAAACTGAAAGACACCTACGGTGGCAACAAACCACCACCCGAGGACACCGACCGCAACGAACTCTTCGCCTCGAAAACCTTGAACGGGCGATTGGTCCTCAAGGCCGACTTCGACGCTGTCACCGGAGAAAAACTCCTCGCCGCGCTCTCGCCGTTGACCGAACCCCGCCCCGCCGCCGACGGCACCCAGGACGAACGTAGCCCCGCTCTACGCCGCGCCGAGGCGTTCGGACACATCCTCGACCGCTACCTCGCGTCGAGCAACCGACCCACCGAAGGCGGCGAGAAGCCGCACGTCAACCTGCACATCACCCTCCGCGACCTCACCGACCTGCGCGGCACTGCAGCAGGCGCAGGCTCCGGTGACAGTGACAGCGGCAGCGGCAGCGGCAGCGGCAGCGGCAGCGGCAGTGATAGTGACGAAAACACAGGTACGGCAACCAGATCCGATAGCGCGAGCAGCAGCACCCGCGACGGTGATGCCGATGGTTGCGACAGTGGACCGGCCACCGATCGTGGCGCGTATCGGGACCTGTTCGGCGATGGCACCACCGCCGGGTGGCTGCCCTGGATGGGACCGCTCACCCGCGAGACGTCCCGCCAGCTCGCCTGCGACTGCCTCCTCACCGCCATCGTCATGGACGAGAACGGCTCCCCGATCAACCTCGCCCGCACCGCCCGCACCGTCACCGCCAAACAGAAACGCGCCCTCACCGCCCGCGATCACGGCTGCGCCTTCCCCGGCTGCGGAAAACCCGCAGCCTGGACCGAAGGCCACCACATCTGGCACTGGACCGACGGCGGACCCACCGACATGAACAACCTGGTTCTACTGTGCGGATTCCATCACCGCCTCATCCACCACAGTGACTGGGAAGTCTTCATCGCCGCCGACAACCACCCGTGGTTCATCCCACCAGCCACCGTCGACCCCTACCGACAACCCAGACAATCCCACGCCAGAGCCGGCCCCCACATCACATAAGCCCATACAAACAATCCAGCCCCGCACCGAGAACACGGTGCGGGGCTGGAAGAGGTTG